>DUEK01000032.1 GCA_011192155.1 Thermoflexia bacterium | reverse complement strand
CGGAATGTCGCTCGCTCAGAGAGGCGATATAGTGATATGTGTCTTGGCCGCCGCTGTCTCGCGCTTTAGGATGGGGCAGAAAGCGGCAGAGGAATAGTATCTTCAAGTTCTATCTCGCAAGAACACGGATTGGCGGGATTAGCGGATCGCGCCTACTCCCTATTCCGAAAATAAACCTGTAGGCGCGAATTCCCATTCGCGCGATTGGAAATCGCGGCTACATTTTCGTTCTTGGTGGTGAGCCAGGGATCATGATTACTACTCCCTACTCTCTACCATAGCTCGCAGTTTATCCCAACAGATGCGCCAGCTCAATCGCGCCAGCGCGGGGTCGCGTTCGAGCAACAGATCCGATGCCGGGTCAACGACCATGCGGCGCAGCGTCCCGGCGAACGCGCGCCACGGCTGGCGATGATTGACGCACCGGGCGCGGTACGCGCCCACGCACCAGGCCGCCATCGCGCGCCGGAGGCTGGATTCATCGTCGCTGCGTTGGTGATATACCTTTGCGCCTGGCAGGTAGCGCAGACGGTAGCCGGCCGCGTTCAACCGCAGGCCGATCTCGACGTCCT
Source organism: Thermoflexia bacterium (assembly GCA_011192155.1). Taxonomy (GTDB): domain Bacteria; phylum Chloroflexota; class Anaerolineae; order B4-G1; family B4-G1; genus B4-G1. Next base: position 38,530 of record DUEK01000032.1, on the reverse strand, counting down.
CCCCATTGGTTCGGAACCCAGCGTTGAATCCTCCAACCTGGTGCAGCGCGCTCAGGCGAAACGACATGCAGATCCCGTGCAGGTGCTCGACGTATTTGGGCGTGTCCCCATATCCCTGGCTGGCGTGGAGCTGCCGCCAACGGTCGGCCAGGGAATGGATGTTCGATTCGATCCCCCGCCCGCCCACGCCGCCCACCCGCGCGTCATCGTAGCCGCCGAGCAACACCTTTAGGCAATCCGCATCGGCGAAAGCGTCCACATCGACGAAAGCCAAAATGTCGCCTGTCGCCTCCGCGATAGCCGTGTTGCGCGCCGCCGCTAACCCCTCGTTCCGCACGTGTTGCACCAACTTGACCGGATAGCGGCGGATGATGTCTGCGCCGCCATCGGTGGAGCCATCGTCAATCACAAGTATTTCGTCGGCCGGGCGGGATTGGTTTAGCAGAGATTCGATGGCGTGTCCAACGTAGCGCGCACCGTTGTAGCAGGGAATCGCCGCCGTGACTTTCACTGGCGCCTTTCTCGTGTTGCGCCGGGGCTTGACGCGCTAGAGGGCAAACCATGATACACCCTCTCAAAATCGCGCGCCAACACATCCCAATAGTACCGCTCCCGCCCGATCTTGGCAGCTTGGGCCATGCGCTGGCGGGCGTCCCGATCCTGCAACACGGCCAGCAGCCCGGCGGCCAACGCGCCGGCGTCGCCAGGGGCGACCAGCACCCCCGCCCCACCCAGAATCTCGCGCCGCTCCCCCACGTCGCCGGCGACGACGGGCGTGCCGGCCGCCATGCTCTCGAACACTTTGAGCGGCGAGCGCGCGCGCGCCGTCAGATCATCGCGCACCGGCTCGACCGAAACGTCCGCCGCTTTGAAATAGAGGGGAACTCGCTCCGGCGCGACTCGCCCGCTGAATCGTACGCTATTGGCAAGGCCCATTTCTTCTACGCCCGTTCGCAAAGTATCATAATCTTCCCCACCGCCGACTAGCAGCAGCCGCGCCGCGCTCTCCCGCCGGCGCACTTGGGCGAACGCGCTCAACAACAGATCGAGGGGATGGCTCGTCAGACTCAAGCTCCCCACGTACAGCACAACCTTGCAGCCATCGAGGTTCAGTCCCCGGCGCAGCGCTTGGGCATCCGTCTCTGTGACCCCGGCGAACCGCTCGCGGTCAACGCCGTTGGGCGCATACAGTGCCCGCTCGGCCGGAACTCCATAAGAGACGTTGCGGGCGACGTTAAAGCGCGTTTGGGCGGTCACGCCCCGCGCCAGACGCGGCAGGGTCTTTTCAAAACCAGCGACGACGCGCCGCTGCCAGGCCGCCGAGTAGCGATTGAACTCTGTCTCATAATCGTCGCTATCGACAAAGATCGGCCTCGGACGCAGACAGCGCGCCAGCAACGCGGCCAGCCCGTTGATCGGTTGCGCTTTGCAGATCTGATAGGCGTCGGTCGGCAGCGACGCCGCCAGGCGAAACATGCGCCACGTAGTAGCCGCCGCCACTTGCAACAGTTCCGGCTGGCTCAGATACGTCTTGCGGCTGCCCGATTTGCGCACGTGCATCTGGCCCACGTAAAACAGCTCGACCCCATCCTGCCAAAAGTGATGCGCGGCCAATGTATCGAACGCGGAGTGAGGCGCCAGCAGCCTGATCTGGTATCCCAGCTTGACCAATTCCTTCGCCAGCGGGAAATACCGCCCGATGAAGCCCGCGCCTTTTGGCCCCTGGCTCAACAGGAATGTGATGTGCATCTTTTGCCTCCAGACTCCAGGGGTTTCAGAAAACCCCTGGAGTCTTGGAACGGTGCATCAAGATCACCGCAAACAAACTCAACACAGAGCGCGCCGCCCGTCTGAACTCGTCCAGGTTGCGGATGTTGCGCAACGCGCGCCAGAAATAAGCCGGCCGGAAATAAAACTCGCGGTACGCCCGCGATAGGATGGGCCTCAACTCGGCGCGAGTCATATCCTCGGTCTCGACCACCGGGCCGCAGGTCATATCATACTCGCGCCACTCCTCGGCGATGATCTTACCCGCCTCCCAAGCCTCGGCGTACATTGGCGTGCCCGGATACGGCATGCAAATTGAAAACTGTACCATATCCGGGTTCAGGTCTCGAGCCAATTGCAGCGTCCGTTCCACCGTCTCGCGGGTATCGTAGGGAAAGCCAAACATGAATCCCCCCAGGGCCATTATGCCGGCTTCTCGAGTCAGTCTGAAACCGCGCCGCACCTGTTCGAGCGTGTAACCTTTGCGAATACGCTCGAGCACTTTTAGAGACCCCGATTCGACGCCGTAACGAATCAGTTTGCAACCGGCGGCCTTCATCTCCAAGAGCATCTCCCAATCCACGTTGTCGACGCGGCCATTACACGTCCAGAGCAGGTCAATTCGGTTATCGCGCAGTTTTTGGCAGAACTCGATCACGCGCGCTTTGTTGGTGGTAAACGTGCTATCGTCAATGTTGATCTCGCGGACGCCGTGTCGCTCGATCTCGTATTTCAATTCTTCAATGACGTTGCCCACGCTGCGAAAGCGCTGTTTGTGACCATACATCGCGTTCGGCCAGAGACAGAACGTGCAAGGGTACGGGCATCCCCGCGAGGTCATGACGTTGATAAAAGGCAGCCGCGAGTACCACGCCTCGTGGTAACGCTCAAAAGGGACGGTATCACGGTCGGGAAAGGGCGCCGAGTCCAAGTCCTCGCAGAGCACGGCCGGCCCCGTATCCACGATTCGCCCATTCTGACGAAACGTAATGCCCGTAACCCCGGTCAGATCGTCCAGGTTGCCTAGCACCGGAACGACTCTAGTATCGAATTCCTGCTTGAGCGCAACGTCCAGCGCGCCACATTCCCGCAACGCCTGTGTGGGGAACACGGTCACGTGGGGACCGCCGGCCAGCATGAGCGCCCCGCCGCTCCGTTCCTTCATTATGGTGATGGCCCAATAATCGAACTTGATGGAAGGAGTCGTCGTCTCCATAAAGATCGCGTCTGGCCGAATGTGCTCCACGCGCGCCCACGTCTCGTCGGGAGAAAGCTCATCCATCACCGCATCAATGTAGAAAACCTCGCGCCCGGCCCGCTTCAATTGCGCCGCCAGGTAGCCAAGGAAGATGGGATACTGCAAGTATTTGTCGCCCCGGCGCTTGATGATGCGGTTTTGCGAGCGCGTGCCGTACCCCCGGCCCGGCCACGGCGGGTTAATGATCAGAACTTTCATCCCAGTTCCACCAGGTGAGATCGCATACGCTCCCCCAATCGCTCGACGCTGTACTCTCGTGAGAAGAGTCGCCGCCCTTGCCGGGCCAGGCGTAGCCGCAGAGCAGGGTTCGATTGCAGCGTCGAGAGACCCGCGGCGAGAGCGCCGGGGTTGGCCCGCTCAACCAGGTAGACGTGCTCGCCGTGACGCAGAGCGGCCCGCACTAGGGGCGCGTCGCCCGTGACGACGGCCTTGCCCATCGCCAGCCCCTCATAGACCTTGCTCTGTATCGTGATGAGCGATTGAGGAGTCGTGCCAAACGCCCCCAGACACACGTCCGCGATGGTCGCCCGTTTCAGCAACTCGGCCGGTTCCAGCCAATCCACAAACTTCACATTGGATAGGCCATAGCGCCGGGCTAAAGCGATCGCCTTCTCGCGCTCTGGGCCTCGTCCGATCAGTTCAAAGCGGATCGCGTCTTCAGCCGCCAGGATTTCGGCAGCCTCGACAATATACTCTACACCGTGGTTGGGAATGAAGGTTCCATAGTAAACGACGCGCAACACACCATCATCGGCGCGTTCGTTCTTCACCGGTTTGAAGATGCGATCATCGGCCCCAGTGGGCACGAGGCGAAACCGCTCCGGCGAAACGCCATAAGTGGACTGAAACCATGCCACGTACTCGGCCGTATCCAGGATCAAACGGTCGGGCAGCGAACAGGCGAACTTTTCCAGGCAATAGATCAGCCGGGCAGTGATGGGATGCCGGGCCGTCAGCCCTCTCTCCGACGCGATGAGGTACAAGGACATAAAAACGTCCAGCGCCAAAGGCTTGCGCCGCAGCCAGGTGAGGATACGCGCCAGATAGACGTCTATCTGGCCGGGATAGCCCAGCACCATGACGTCGTAAGCGCCGGCCTGGCGGTAGCTTCTCAACAGTCGCCAATAGGTGCGGATGACGCGGGCGACAAAGGCGGGGCGCAACCAGCCGCCGCTGGCCGCCCGCACCCGGTCCTCTATCCCACGCCAAAGCCGCTCGTGGCACTCGACGACCTCGACGCCGTTGCGCCGCAAGCCCTCGATCAAGATTTTGTTGCGCGAGTAGTTCGCCCGGTAGGCGCCAAAGTAGCAAACTCGCACAAGTCTCTCCCTCTGTGTTGATTTTGGTCGCTATACGTGATACGGCGCACCCCGTGAGGTGCGCCGTATCGGTTTGGTCCGGCTATATCACGCTGAGGTGATGCCGGACCGAGTTTCTAAAACAACTATCCATAGGCACCACCTCCTCTGTATAGAGATGATCGAATTATCTCACAAGATAGCAGCACTGTCAAATCGCGCAGTATCGGCTGTCTGGGTACGAGGGCCACAAACCAAAGGCCGCCAAGCTACCCTAAACGGAATAGCCCAGCGGCCCAGGTACTAGTAGGTAGCGGGGCCAGGATTCGAACCTGGGACCTCCGGGTTATGAGCCCGACGAGCTGCCTCTGCTCTACCCCGCAACGTGTTTCAGATTATACACCAATCTGGCAGTTGCGTCAAGGCTGCCCAACCGCGCCAAAGGCCAACTCCCACCACTCGACCCAAAATGGTCGCGCCTCCGGCTCGGGAGATGGCGTGGGTTGTGGAGCGGCAACCGATTCCGTGTCCGCGGCCAGCACGACGACCACCTCTCCTGGTTTGGCCATCTTGGCCTCCGCCCGCGCCCAATGCTCCACGTACTCGTCAGACTTGACGTATTCCAACTGCGCCGTCAGTTCATCGTGACGGGCCTGCTCGGCCGCCACCGCCTGCTCCAAGCGTATCTCCTCAGCCCGCATCTGCCGCGCAAGCGCCAACTGCCGGCCAAACCCCCACACGAGAGCGCCCATCACAGCGAGAACAATGACGGTGGCAACGCTGAAAGCGAGTTGATCGCGATTAGGTTTGGGGAGCGTCACGACGATACCTCCTCAACAATGCCAAGATGAAGCACAATGATGGCAACTGCGCTTATGATACTCGGGTTTCTCTTAAAGTCAAGCTCACGCATTCCCTCATATACTATCCACAGGCGGCATAGGCCGCTCGTTGACGGTCAGTTGAAAGACGTCGGGCCGGGCATAGTGGCCCACCACGTCAAAATCGAATTTGCCCCGCGCCACCTCGGCCAGGTCAAGCTCGGCGAACAACACGCCCTCCTGATCGTAGAGCGGTCCGGCCAAAACCTCGCCCAGCGGGGAGACGATAGCGCTGCCGCCCCGGCAGATGATGTCTGGCTGATCGGCTAGATCCTCAAGCCCGTCCAGGTCGGGCGGGTACATGTCTTTGGTCACAAACTGGTTGCAGCCCAGAACAAAGCAGCGCCCCTCGAGAGCGATGTGGCACAGAGTCGCCTGCCACCTGGCGCGAAAGTCGGCGGTGGGAGCCAGGTAGAGATCAACTCCCTTACCATACATCGCCATCCGCGCCAGGGGCATATAGTTCTCCCAGCAGATCAAGCCGCCGATCTTGCCAAACTCGGTCTCGATCGCAGTCAGCGTGCTGCCATCCCCCTCGCCCCAGATGATCCGCTCGGCGGCGGTGGGCTTGAGCTTGCGATGCTTGCCCAGCAATCGACCGTCGGGACCAAAATAGAGCAGCGTGCAATAGAGCGTGCCCCGGCTGAACTGGCTATCGCGCTCAATGACACCGACGGCGAGATAGACCCCGGCCTGCCTAGCAGCCGCCCCCAGGGACTCGGTGGCCGGGCCGGGAACGTCCACCCCATTGGCCCAATAGCGCTGCCAAGTGAGCCGGCCGGCCGGGCTGCGACCTCCGACCACGGTGCCAAATCCCAGCCCGCGCGGATAGGCCGGGATAAAGGCCTCGGGAAAGAGGATCACTTGCGCGCCCTGCGCCGCCGCTTCTGCGGTCAGGCGGCAGGTCTTGACGACGGTGGCTTCGCGGTCGAAAAGGATCGGAGCGGCCTGCACCACCGCAACTTTGACAAAGCTCTCGGTCATATTCCCCCCTCCAAAAGACGTTTGCGCACTGCAATGTGCGCGATTTGGAAATCGCGGCTACAATTCAGTATGTATGCTCGATATCCCCCAACCCGTTATCGTGACAATCGTTGCCCATCAGGGTGGGGTTGGCCGTGATCTGCACAGCGATGCCATATTTTCCATTGCCCACACATTCGTTTCCGCTAACCAAGCCAGTAGCGTCATCAAAATAGGAGATGCCCCCATCCTCGTTATCCGCGCACACGTTTCCCTTTAGCGCCGGCCAGGCATGGTCGTAAACATAGATGCCGTGATACCCGTTGCGCGAGCACTCGTTCTCGCTGGCCGAGCCGCTGGCGTTATCCTGGTAGCCGATGCCGGAATCCTCATTTTCGCTACACACGTTCCCTTCCAGCGTTGGCCGCGCCCGGTCAACGACCAGAATCCCCATCTCGTTCCTCAGACATTCGTTCCGGATGGCCTGGCCGCCGGTTTCGTCCATGTAGAAAATGCCATACACGTCATTGTCGTTGCATTGGTTTTCCTCGAGCGTGGGATCAGCCTGGCCGCTGAGACTGATGCCGGCCATACCTCCCGAACATTGGTTGCGACGCGCAACGCCCCCGGCCTCACCCTCGTAGACGATGCCGACGGCGGTGTTGTTCGTAAAGCGATTCCCCTCCAGCGTGGGCTGCGCGCGCCCGCCCACGAGGAGGCCGACGTTGCCGTTTTCGTCGCTCACGCAATCCTGCACGCTTCCATCCGTCTTCCCCTCGAGCCACAATCCCACCCCGTCGCGCTCCCCTCCCACGGTCGCACCGGTAAAGCGACAGCGCGCAAAGGCCGCCTCGCCCCCGCGCACGACGACCACGCTGGCCGCAGCCTCCCCGGCATGGCGAAAGGCAATGTCCTCGGCGCTAAAAGGGCCGTCGCCGCTGAAACGAATCACGTACCCCTCGGCCGCGGAGACGATCTCGGTCTGCCCCATCCCCGCCCCCATCAGGTGGAGCGACTTGCGGACGTGCAACCGCCCCGTCAGGCGGTAGACGCCGGGGCCGAAGATGAGCGTGGCCCCCTCGGGAACGCCGCGCACCGCCTCCGCCAGAGTGACGTAATCCCCACTGCCATCGGCTTGCAGGGTAAAAGTGGTGGGAGGAACAGGAGTGAAAGTAGAAGTGGGAGCGGGGCCGGCTGCTGACTGAGTGCTCAAGATGCTGGCGGCGACCTGGGTCGCCATACCGTCCACCTCGGCCTGGGGCGGGCCGCAGGCGGAAAAAAGGAGCGCGATCAACAAACAGATTGCAACCCATCTCATTTTCATTCTCATTGCGACGCCTCCTCCGGCGCGGCCGCATCGACGTCGCAGTCGTTATCCCCCAGGTCTGGAGCGGCCGTCTCTGCGACAAAGATACCCGCCCTCCCATTCTGGGCGCACTCGTTCTGACGGGCCGCGCCGCCCGCGCTATCGGCGTAGGCGATGCCCGCGCCTCCGTTGTCCATACACACATTCCCCGTCAGCGTGGGGCTGGCCCGGCCGCCGACGCTGATGCCATCTAGCCCGTTCCACAAACACTCGTTTTGGCGCGCCGCGCCGCCCCCGTCGTCGAGGTAGGCGATGCCCGTATCCCCGTTATCCGCGCAGAGGTTGCCCTCCAACACCGGTCCGGCCCGGCCGGCGACGACGATGCCGCCGACCCCATTCTCGGAACACTCGTTCCCAGAGGCCACGCCGCCAGCATCATCAGAGTAAACAATGCCCGCGCCGCCGTTGTGCGTGCAGAAGTTCTCCTTTAGCGCCGGTTGGGCCTGCTCGCTCACGCGGACGCCGAGACCGTTCCCCTCGACCACACAATCCTGCACCAGCCCGCTCGCCGCGCCGCGCAGCCACAGGCCGGCCCTTTCATCCTCTCCTTCCCCAGAGACCGCCCCCGTAAAGCGGCAGCGAACAAAGCTCACCGCCCCACCCTCCACGATCACCACATCGGCCACAGACTGGCCCTGGTGGCGGAAGGCGACGCCCTCGGCGGAAAAGGGGCCAGCGCCGCTAAAAAGAACCGCGTACCCCTCGGCCTTGGAGACGATCTCGGTCTGATCCATCCCCGCCCCCACCAGGTGGAGCGACGTGTTGATTTCCAGCGACTCCGCCAAGCGGTAGCTGCCGGGGCCGAGGATGAGGGCGGCACCCTCCGACGCAGCCCGCGCCGCCTCCGCCAGGGTGGCATATTGCCCGCTGCCGTCCGCTTCCAGGTGGATGGGGCCGACTGTCGGAGTGGGCGGAACCGCCGTCTGAGTGGCATAGACGTCGGCCGCGATGGCGGTGACGGTGGCGTTCACGTCCACCGGAGATGGAACGCAGCCGGGAGAGAAATAAATTGTCACCAGGCACACGAGCAGCAAGCCGCGTCTTTTCATCATTCTACCTCCTCAGATCAGGTGCGATGCACTTCTAAACTCGAGTTTTGCAATGCGAAGGGGCCGGCAGACCCCTAGTATTAACAAACGACCAGATGCAACACCACAAACCAGCCAGGTCTGGCCATTTTTTGAAACCGAGGGAGTTGCAGAATTTAAAACCTCCCAAAAACTGGGGTAGAATGGATTTTTTACCATTGTTAAAGGGAGACGAATGGAACTCACGGATGATCTAAAAACCATCTTTACCGAAGCAGCTAATGACTTGAAAGAGTACGCCCGCCGGGTATTCATGGCTCGTGTCGTAAACGCTTTGGGTAAAGGGAGCCAACGCCAAGCAGAAGCAGAACTGAATTGGTGTCGCGATACCATCCGCAAAGGACAGCAAGAGCTGGAAGGCGGTTTTTGCCATATTGATCGCTTTGCTGATCGTGGGCGCAAACGAGCAGAAGAGCATTTGCCAAACTTGCTGGACGACATCAAATCCGTCGTAGATGAGCACAGCCAAACTGACCCGGCTTTTCAAACCACTCGTTTCTATACTCGTTTGAGCGCGGCTGAAGTACGGCGACAACTGATTGAACAGAACGAGTACAGCGACGACGAGTTGCCTGGCGAAGAGACGATTCGTGTCAAGCTCAATCAATTGGGATATCAACTCAGGAGTGTACAAAAAAGCCGACCCAAGAAGAAGATACCCGAAACAGACGTCCCGCTCTAGCTGGATCTGACGATCCAGCGGCTGAACAAGTCAAATTCAGCCAATTTTGCCCACTTTGGGCCTGGATCTGGCGATCCAGGCCGAGCAAATGGGAGATTTTAAATTTTGGAACTGCCTTAACAAAACGGGGAGTACCCTACAAACCGGGTACTCCCCATTGGTCGGGGCGCCGGGATTTGAACCCGGGGCCTCTACAACCCCATTGTAGCGCGCTAGCCAAGCTGCGCCACGCCCCGAACGATCGCCATTATAACAGAATGTGCGCCGCTTGGCAAATCAGAGTTACATCCCTTACGGTTCCTCCACGCGCAAATTATCAAAGTGAACCTCCACCTCCGGCTCGAAAAACGCTCCGGCATAGAGAGCGACGTCGCCTTGAGCATAGTCCACGTCGTCAAGCTGGGTCAATCGCACACCGTTGACGAACAAGGTCATCGTCGCGCCCTGGCAGACGACCTCCAGGAGATTGGTCGCAACTCCCGTCTGGATGGCGTCGGAGAGCGCCCAGTCGCCGCTCAGCGGTTCCCATGTCTCGCCGTCGTATTTGCTGACCATATAGTAGCCGTCGCCGCTGATGGAAAAGCGGTAGAAATGATCGGTATCCTCCATACGCACCAGCACACCGTACTCGTTGTCGTCGGGGCCGGTGACCTGGGCAGCCTCGACGGCGAGATGAAAGTCGGAGAACTCGCGTCCGGCGGAGGCCCAGGCCAGTTGGTTGGGCGCGGCGATGTAGACGCGCATCACTCCGTCTTGCACCCCCACTTGGGCCGTAGCATCAGACTCGGCCTGCCAGTCGCCAGGCTCAGAGAAATCATCGTTCCAGGGCAAGTCTGCCTTGGGCATAGGGGTGGGACGGGGAGACCGTCCGCCGGTAAACTTCACCCACAACCCAGCCAACACCAGTAGAACAATCCCCAGCACTAGCAACACTGTGATGAGTCTCTTTCCTTTCGCTGACATCACTCGCTCCCCTACTGCCTTCTACGATCCGCCGCCCTACTGGCCGGTAACGATGAAATCGTCGAATTGGATGCGCAGTCCGCCCTCCGAGACACTTCCTGCTCCGATCCCCACGTCGCCCCGGGTGTGGGCGTCATCGGTGACGGTCTCTAGTAATTCATCGTTGACGTAAAGACTCAGCTCATTCCCCTGACAAACCGCCCGAACGTCATTGGGTTGCTCGCCCGTCTTGATGACAGGAGAATGAACCATGCCGCTGCCGTCGCCAGAGAGCGTTTCCAGGTCGCCACCGTCCACGCGCCGGAAGATGGCGTAATAACCATCGGCGCTGATGGCAAAATAGTAGAAATTCTTTAGGTTTGCGTGACGGCAGAGGACGCCAAAATGACCATCGTAGGAACCGGAAGCCAGGTGTACGTCCACCTCGACGCTCGCGTCATCAAACCGTTGACCAGGGTAGGCCCAAGCAAACCAGTTTGGCTTGTACAGTTCGATAAAGTACTCGCCTTCCCCATATCCGCGCCCAAACTCATCGTGCTCATCCACGTCCCAGCCACTGCTCGCGTCATCAAAATCATCCTGAAGAAGCATGCCGGCGTCGTCATCCCGGCTACAGCCACAGGCCAACAACAGGGTAAACGCGATCAGGCAACTCTTCACAAACCAATGGTGCATCTTCATCCTACCTCCCACCTGCAAGCAATTCTGTCATCCCAACCAAGAGAATTATAGCACGGGTACAGGATTTGCCCAAGAATTGCTTTTGCCCATCTTTGATGAGTGTGCTATAATCAGCGACGATAACTGTTCAGCCTGGGCTGTTACACAGAGAAAAGAGCATTTTTGTTCTAGTAACCGTTCAGACCTCCGAGGTTTCAACAGTAATTTGGCTTGGAAAGCGACTTGCGTACACCATCAGAAATCGCGCGAGAATGTTATTTCGTAAACCTCGGAGGTCTTTGGGGATGTTTTTTCTTTCTCCCCTGAATACTTGTTGTATTCTCCGTGAATCTCTGTTTTCTCAGGGCTTCTCTGTGTCCAAACCAGCATAGCCTGAGCTGTTACCAATGACGTAAGCATGTGTTGGACGACATGCGGCTGATCCCACGACACAAGCTCACACCTCTCGGTATATGCAGCTTGATCAAGGAGCGCAGACGATGGCAAAAAAGCAAACCAACAAGGGGAACCGTCGTAAGGCGAAGGAACTCGAAGAACAAGGATTGCGGGCCTATCAAGCATGGGATATGGATCAGGCCATCCAGTATTTCCAAAAAACCAGTCGCATTGCGCCCAATGAGCCAGACACATTCCTTCACCTGGCGCGAGCGTTGGCCCGCAGCGGCAATTTCGACCAGGCATTGCGGGCATTGGCCGACTTTATGCGCCTGGAGCCAGAGTCCCCACTGGCAGAGCGGTTCGAGCAACTCTTTGCCAGTGGGATGGACGAGGTAGAGCAAACGCTCACCGAAAAGGCGACGGCGGACGGGTTGCCCATCGAAATAATCGGCGCTGCCATTCAGATGTGGATAGAATATCGCATCACTCTCGGACGCGAGCCGCTCATCATACGCAAGCCAGAGACCTGGGCGGCGGCATTGGATTACACCGTGCGCAAGGTCAACCTGCATCCGGTTAAACGAAAGGAGATCGCCGCCCTCTACGGCATCAGCGACGGGGCCATGCGCGACCGGCACAACGATCTGCTAAGTGTGCTTGACGTAATGCCGTGCGATTACCGGTACTTCACGGGCAAGGAGAACCCGTTGGACAAGTTGGTCGAAGCGGCGGAGCTATTGGAGCAACTGGAGGCAAATTTCCAGGAACCGTAGTGTGATTTCAAGATTTGGTGGTGTTAGATTTGTTGATGTAAGGCTGGCGAATTTATTACAAACAGCAAGTCGTAAATCTCCAATCCGAAGGTCTTGGCTCATCTCGCTACCGGGATGGTGAAAGCAAAGGTGCTGCCCTCGCCCACTTTGCTCTCGACCCAGATTTCGCCGCCCTGCAGTTCCACCAGGCTTCTGGTGATGGCCAGCCCCAACCCCGTGCCAGACTCGCTACGCACGGCGGGGTCTTCGGAGCGAAAGTATTTGGTAAAGAGTTTCCCCTGATCCTCAAGCGACATCCCTATACCGGTGTCGGTAACAGAGCACAGCACAAACTCGCCCTGCCCCTCTCCCGCTTCAGGCCACTCTTGAGCGAGCACTGTGATTTGCCCGCCCGTGGGCGTATACTTGTGGGCATTGCTCGCCAGGTTGGTCAAAACCTGCACCAGACGATCTCGATCTCCTCTGACGAGCGGCAAGTCAGCCGAGACGTTCACCGCCAACGTTTGTTGCTTGGCTTCGATCTGCCCCCTGATCGTCCGCAGCGATTCCTCGACTATCTGCTCAATGGACACGTCCACCAGATTGATCTTTATGCGGCCGCTCTCGATGCGCGAGATATCCAGCAAGCCGCTGACCAGCGTGTTCATCCGGTTCACGTTCGAGCGCACAGTGGCAAGAAAGTTGTGCTGGGCGTCGTTCAACTCGCCGGCCATTCCCTTGTCCAATAGATCAATGTACCCTTTCATCGAGGTCATCGGCTGCTTGAGCTCGTGGGAGACGAAGGAGACGAACTCGGTTTTGGCGTCGTTGGCGCGGCGCACCTGCTCAAAGAGACGGGCGTTCTCGATGGCGATGGCCGCATGGTCGGCCAGACGAACGGCAAAACCCAGCGCTTCCTGGTCAAAAAGACCCTGTTGAGAGGATTCCAAAGTGATGACGCCGATGATCTGATCTTCCCGCTGGATTGGCGCCGACAGTTGAGCCGCCATATCCGGCCCCACCGATACATAATCGGGATCGCTCCCCACATCCTCTACGAGTTCTGGCTTGCCGGTCCGCGCCACGCGCCCGGTGATTCCCTGTTCCAAAGGCCACAGTTTCTCTTTGTGTTCGGCAAAGAATTCCTCTGGATAACCCTGGTTGGCAAGAAAGCGCAGCCCGCGCATACCATCCTCGGTCTCCACGACGGCAGCCACCAGGCCCACGTCGGCCCACGTCGTTCGCAGCGCCCAGTCCAGCGTCAAGCTCATTACCCGGTCATAGTCCAGGGTGGCGTTGAGCTCCCGATCAATGCGCTGCATCATTGAGAGTTCTTCCACCCGCGCTTCGAGGGCCTGATCGGTTCGGGTAAACAGCCAGGCATTCTCGATAGAGACGGCGGCGTTGGTCGCAAAGGCCGTCAGCAACCGTTCGTCATCCTCGTCGAACGGCACGCCATCGCGCCGGTTGAGCAATTCGATCACGCCTATAGCGCGCCCCCGGCTGATCATTGGCACAGCGATGATGGAACGGGTGATAAATTCGGCGTCGAGGTCCTGATACCAGCGTTGGTCGGCCTGTGCGTCTCTGATGATGACGGGTTTGCCCTCCTGTACCACCATACCCAAAACGCCGGTGCCAGAGGGAAGGCGCGTGCCTGCCAGATCGGCGGAACCCGGCCCGGTTGTCACTTTGAAGACCAGTTCGTCGGTGTCTTGGTCCACCAACACCAGCGACCCAGCCTCGGCCTGGAGGAGTTCGACCGCTTTGGACATGATCAAATCCAGCACAGTTTGCAAGTCCAGGGTTGAGGTAATGACGCTGCCGACCTCGTTGAGGGCGGCCAACTGCCGGGCGCGTTCCTCCATCTCTTGATAAAGATGCGCTTTATCCAAAATCGCGGCCGACTGATCGGCAATGGCGGAAAAGAATTGTGCTTGTTCGTCGGAATACTTTATGGAGGGGTCGAAACTGGAGACGCTCATAGCTCCAATGATCTGATCGCCGGCGCTGAGCGGCGCTCCCATCCAGGCCCGTCCAGGTTTGCCCCCGGGTTCAACCCCTCGACGCCGGCACTCTTGAACATAGTCCTCCGTCACTATAGGCCGCCCTGTGCGGACGATTTCGCCAGTCAGGCCAGTATCCGCCGACCATTCGTCGTCCTTGTACAAGCGTTCGCCATCCTCGACGTAGAAGGCGAACGACAAAGTTCCCTTCTCCCGGCTGTGCAGCGCGATGTAAAAGGTGCTGGTATCAAGCACGCGGCTGGTCTGAGCATAGACCAACTCCATCAGGTCATCCACGTCCATAGAGAAATTGACCGCCTGCCCCACCCGGCGCAGCGCGTTCACCTCCATCATCCGCCGTTCCAGATCGCTAAAGAGGCGGGCTTTTTCCAGAGCTACCGCTGTCTGGGAGCCAAGCGACTCTAGTGTGGTCAAGTCCTCTGAGGAGAAAGGAGCGCCGCCGCGCTTGGGACCCAACGCCAGCCAGCCGTGTCCCGGTACAGGGACGCAGAGGGAAGAACGCAAAGTCTCCAACGCCTCGCTCTCAGGCATCAAATGGGCGGGCAGGGGGTGATCTTGATACAAGTAGACGCTTTCACGCTGCTGGAGCATCTGGCGAGCGAGCGGCCCTCCCTGGTCGAAGGTGACAGATGGCAGTGGGTCACTCCCAATGGGATGAGGGGCGTAACATTCACGTTGTGGATCGTACAGGAACAACGTAGGGGAACGCAAATGCCAACCCGCCTCCAGCGTTTCATCCAGGACGTGCAGAACCGATTGCAGTCCCGTGGTCTCAGTCAACCGGTCGCCAAAGCGGCGTACGATCTGGCGCTGATCAATCGTTTCACGCAAAAAGACCCGGTCCACCACGCGCTGCAAGCGCATGCGCGCCGGGGTCAGGAGCAACGCCAGCAAAAGGACAAAAACGCCAAGGGCAAAGGGGTGATTGGCCTGTAGCGTTACGCCAAACACGAGGCTGACCAGGTAGAGGGCGAGGAAATACATTCCCACCACCCCGGCGCTCAAGAGCGCATAGACCACGCCCCGGCTGACTACCACATTGACGTCAAACAGACGGTAGCGCAAAATGGCATAGGCAATAGAAACGGGGAATAGGATCAACCAGGGCAGAGTGATCTCTGGGGAGAGAGCCAGCCTGGTGAATTTGAAGGTGAGAAACCAAACCGCAAGCGGCCCAAAGGCCGCCAGGCCACCCCACAAGATGGCGCGCGCCTGCGCCTGAACGATGGGCGATTGAGAGCTACGGGAGCAATAGATCACCATCGCTATAAAGACCAACGCACCCACAGCCGCAAAGACAAAGGCCGCCAACCAGGTATCAAAGTAAGCCCTGGGCGCGTCGAAATTCAAAACAGTGAACTGGTTGATGATGGCAATGATTACGCCCGGCGCGTAAACCAGATAACGAAGCGCAGGAAAGCGATCGAGTAGCCGCGCTCGCTGAGGAAACACCAGCGCCAGATGAGCAATGGCGCTGCCAGTCAGAGAGATAGCTACAATCCACACCCGTTGGAGCCAATGCGTGGTATAAGCATCGAACAACAGCCCCAAGCTCAGAGCAAGCACCGCGCACATCATCCCGAACGCTCGGCCGGCCGATTCGCGCCGCCGCACCACAAAAACCCATACGCCAAGCCCCAGATAAATCAGCCCCAGGATGTAGGGCAGGACGAAGAAAATGGTCAATGCCTGGAGGGGAATAGGTTCCAGACTCACCTGAACTTTGCGTCGCGCGCCATCCACGCCGATTGCCGTCAGCGTGACCACGTCGCCAGGCTCGTACCCAGAAAGCACCGCCATCAACGCGATGGTATCTTTCAGCGGTTGATCATCAAGCGCAATCAGATGATCGTGTGCTTGAATACCGGCAGCATAACCAGGCCACGCCTGATCGCCGGACCCGTTGACGACCAGGGTCGGTTCAGTGAACAGGCCCAGGAAAGGGACCTGTGTCGTGCGCCAGGCCAGGAAAGCGGCAAGAATTAGAAAAAACGCCGCCACGGTCAGCGCCGCTACGACAATCCACCCCCGCAGGGATATTCCGGCCTGGGAATGTTGGGGGTTGGAGATACTCACATTTTCCATATCGTTACCTCACGCCGCCCTCAATGCTAGCGCGTATTCAGTGCGGAGTCTCTTGACACTATTTTAGCACAGGTAGGGAGGAGTTGTCAATCGTCTACTTGCGCTGTAACTGCCTCGTAACCCTGCCGTAACGTCACTCTTCTTCAAATCACAGTACAATGAAAATATAATGAGCCGCTTCAGAACAATTGGAGTGGTCATGCTCCCAATCTAAATCTGAGAATGAAAACGATGCCAACTACAGAGATGTTGTGGAAAGGGATGAGGGCAACCCGCGCCGGGCGGAGGGAAGATGCTCGGGCTGTCTTTCAGACCGTGCTGCGCAGAGACCCGACCAATAATACCGCACTGGTATGGCTCGGCTACTTGGCCAACAATCCCCAGGATAGCATCGCCTACATCACCAGGGCGATGGAGGCTCACCCGCAGAACCCGCGCACCCGCACAGCATTGCAATGGGCGTGGAGGCGCGTGTCTGCCCCTCCTCCCCAAGCATCTCCTAGAGAGCACAAACCTGCTCCCCAGAAACGTTTCCCCAGGCGCCGTTGGGCAGCGTACCAGGTTGGGCTGACTGCATTGGTGATGTGCCTGATGGCGACTACGCTGATCGGATGGGCGGTCAACCCATCAATACAAGCGGCGGCTCCTGCCGCAGCAGCAATGGCATCCGCCCCCAACCCTCCCACGCTTATCGCAACCGCCCTGCCCACTCCTTCAGCCACGCCCGCCGATCCTGCCCACCCATCTATGACACTTGATGATTCGCCTCTCCCATCAGCCACGCCGGCGCCGGCCTCCACTCCCACACCAGCGCCCGCCCCTCCAGACAATTCCTTCGTCATCCCAGCCCCCTTCCCCACTATGGACCCAGACGCCATAGCCATAGCCGCCGCCATAGTCTCCTACACACTTCCCATCCCCACTCCCGTCCAGCCCGTGCCTGTGGCCGCCGGCGTCGTCAACATCGCCGTCCTGGGCAGCGATCAGCGCGCGGACTGGTCGGAGTGGCACACCGATGTCGTCCAAATCGTCTCCATCCAGCGCGACCGAGGCTCTGTCTCTGTGATCTCTGTCCCGCGCGATATATACCTCTACATTCCCAACTTTTGGATGAGCCGCATCAACTTTGCCGATTTCTACGGAGAAAAGTATAATTACGAGGGAGGAGGCCCAGCCCTGATCCGCGACACCTTGCTCTACAACCTAGGTATTCGAGTAGACTATTTCGCCCGCACCAACTTTGACGGGCTGATCGGCATTGTGGATACCGTCGGTGGAGTGGATATTCCCGTTCATTGCCCACTCAGCGACCACTGGCCCTACCCCGACGAGAACGGAGAGTACCCCATCCTGGCCATGGAACCGGGGCTGCATCACATGGATGGCGAGACCGCCCTCTGGTACGCGCGCTCACGGAAAACAACCAGCGTTTTTTCCCGCGAGCGTCGCCAGCAACAAGTCCTTCAGGCCATCTGGCACGAAGCGCGAAACGTAGGCATACTCACCCAGGTTCCAGCCCTGTGGACGCAAGGGCAAGACATGGTAGAGACAGACCTGGCGTTCACCACCATCCTGGACTTGGCGCAGACAGCGCTCACATTGAAGGACCAGAACGTACGCTTTTACAACATCGGCGCGGGAATGGTAACGCCGTGGACAACGCCATACGGAGGGGCCGTCTTTCTTCCCCAGTGGGAGAAAATCCAGCCCATGTTGGCGGAGGCGATGGCCCCCGTTCCAGAAGCGCGCATGGGGCGCACTTATAAACTGGTCGAAGTATGGAACGGAACCTCCAACCAAGATTGGGATTCATTGGCCGTGGACAGACTCTACCGGTCCGGATTCCCGGCCGTGGCCGGCAAGCCAGACCGGCGTGACTATGCCGAGACCCAACTAGTCATCTTTAGCGAGCACGTCAAGGGTACCGGCGCAGGATACCTGCAACAGATGTTCCAGATTCCAGATAGCCGCGTCATCCGCCAGCCGGATGGCTCCTCCGAGTTTGGCTTCCGCTTGATCCTCGGAGCAGATTACCAGACATGCCCGTGAGAACACAGATGGGCAGGATGGGCGGATCAAATCAGATAATCCCCTCAATCCGTGTTCTAAAAGAGCAGCAATTCCCGTTATGGGGGAAAAGTCAGGTCGTAGCCGCGATTTCGCAATCGCGCAGGGCGCTTTACGCGGAAAAACAGACGCGATTTGGAAATCGCGGCTACAAAACGGGAATTGCTGCTAAAAGAGTGAAACTATGACCACAACCATCGCTATCAGTAATCAAAAAGGCGGGGTGGCCAAGACCACCACTTGCCTATCTTTGGGAGCCTGTCTGGCCGAGATGGGGCAAATCGTGCTGCTCATTGATATGGATCCCCAAAACAACCTCACCCTCTCGCTGGGATTGAAACCAGAGGAACTGCGCTACACGATAGACGATGCCCTGCTGGGAAACACCTCACTGGTGAGCGTCAGCCGCGAGAGCGAAGCTTATGGCCTAGACATCATCCCTGCCAAGCGCGGACTGGCTGTCCTTGATAAAATCCTCTACGGGCGACCAAACTATGAGTATTACCTAAAGCGCGGGCTGGATGCCATGGAAGGGGATTTCTACGACTTTGTCTTGATAGACTGCCCCCCCTCCTTTGGCACGCTAACCCTCAACGCCCTGACTGCGGCCGACCTGCTCATCATCCCCGTCCAGTGCGAGTATTACGCTGTACATTCGTTGCGTCAGACGATAGAACTGGCGATGCTGGTGCGCGAGAGAACCAACCCCCGGCTGGCCTACCAGGTGCTAGTGACGATGTACGACCAGCGCAACAGAATCTGCCAGCTCATACTTGATCAAATGCAGCATGGAATGGACAAGGTACTCTTCGAGACCATTATTGAGATCGACACCAAACTAAAAGAAAGCCCGGTGTTCGGCCAGCCGATCACACTCTACGAGCCCAATACCCGGGGCGCGCAACAGTACCGCGCGCTTGCCAAGGAACTGATGAACCATGCAGGATAACAAAGAAATCAAAGCACAACTTGAAGATTTGTTTTCCGATCTGGCCGGTCTCTCAATAAGCCAGAAAGACGCGCTCGCGCCCCTAAAGCGCCCCGCCGAGCACAAGCAAATCAAAAGACAGCAAGCTGTCTTCCAAACCCTGGTCGAAAACGCCCCGGATGCCATCTCTATCAACGATATGGAAGGCTATCAGACCTATGGCAACCGCGCCTGCTACAACAGCTTTGGCTACGACTATGAACGTCAGGAGATGAACGGCCTGCCGCTGACCAGTCTCTGGCCCCAAGATGACATCCCCGCCCTCACAAAACAATTGCTTCCCCAGGCTATGGCGGGTGGTTGGCGTGGTGAAGTGCGACAGAAGCGCAAAAACGGCGCCACGTTTGACGCCTATTTGACCATCTTTCCCGTACTGGATAGTTCAGGAGAACCCATCAGCATAGCCACCATCACTCGTGATATCTCCAAGCGCAAAACCCTGGAGCACGAACGGGATGCAATGTGCGAGCACCGCGTCCTCCAAATACAACTCGTCGCCGGGCTGGCCCAGGAAATTGCCGCCGCCCCTACTTTGGATGGACTTTATCAGCGCGTCGTTACCCTCGTCAAAGAACGATTGGGCTATTACCACGTTCAGATCTTTCACCACATCCCCGAACTAAGCGCCGTGGTGCTTGTCAAAAGCTACGCGCACACCGGGGAAGAGATGGGAAGCGCCGGCCACAGACTGCCCTACGGTAAAGGCATCGTCGGTACGGCAGCGATCACCGGCAAGCCCATCCTGGCCCCCGACGTCTCGCAAAATTCCTATTGGATGCACCACCCTAACTTTCCCAACACCCAAGGGGAACTGGCAGTACCTATGAAACTACGTAATCGGGTACTGGGCGTGCTCGACGTGCTGAGCGATACAGCCGGTACGCTCACCCGCGAGGACGAAATCGTGCTTCTGGACCTGGCCAGCCGAGTCGCCAGCATCATCGGAAGCAATCACCTGCTCGAAGAAGCCGACGTCCTCCGTCAATTCGCCCAGGCATCCGAAGGCATCGGCTGGCTCGCCCTGGAGGATAATACCATCACCTATGCAAATTCCGCTCTCTGCAACATCCTCGGCGCAGCCCAACCAGAAGACCTCATTGGCAAATCCATCATCTCCTGTTACCCCGAATATTTGCAAGAACGCGTGCAAAACGAAATTCTCCCTACCGCTATGCGAGAAGGTCAGTGGACCGGTGAATTGGCGCTCCTCTCAACCGAGAGCATAATCACCCCCATTGTTCAGAGCATCTTTCTCGCCCACGACGAAATTGGAAGCCCGCTTCACCTGGTCACCGTTGTGACCGACATAACCGCACAAAAACGAGCCGAGATACTCCTGGACAAACAGAGCCAACAAATTGATTGCATGAACGACATTAGCCGGAAAATAGAAGAAAGGCCGCCGCTGTTCGAGTTCCTGCAATGGCTGACGAACCGCATTCCGTCCGTCATGCAGTACCCCGACGCATGCGTGGTTGCCATCGAGTTTGAAGGGCGGATTTACGGTGTGGGATCGGCAATAAAGTCAGCGCGCCAGATCGCGGAAGAGATACACATCGGCAGTGGTGAGGTGGCAGGCCGGGTACACGTTTCATACACTCAGGAGTGCGATTTTATTGACGAGGAAAAAGCGTTGCTGGGCAATGTCGCCAGACGCGTGAGCGACTATGTCGAAAACCGCCGCCTGTCGAAACAGGCCCAGACAACGCTAGAGGAAGTAAAGGTCAGTCACAAACTCTACCTGCCTGCACAGTGGGTCGAGCGCGCTCCCGCGCAGAAACCTCCCGAAGCGCCCACCCCGCTGATCACAACACCCCCCAACAGAAGCGGGCTGAAGGCTCATCTGCAGAGCAGCCGCATCTACACAGCACTGCGAGCAATGTGGCGACGTATGACCACGTGACCAAAAAGCGAGATACCACCCCGCCCTACGAAACGCGTTAGGCTATTGAGGTACGTAATATAAAATCCTGAAATCTGCCGTGCGCTGCGCGACGTTCTCTATGTAGAGCGTCACGCTGTAATTCCCGCCAGGAAGCACCCGGCCGAGTTCATTGCAGTGAGCCACCCAGCGCGCGCCCTCCGCCCCATCCTCCTCTATGTCCCAAAAGTGCCCCTCCCGCGCCGCCTCCTGGCCGTTGCGCATCCACACCGCTGACCACCTCAGCCCATCGCTCATATCCACATAGTCAAAGATAGCATAGACCACTTTGGTGTTCCAGTCAAAGACGTTATCCGGCGCGGTGATGATCGGCTCGCCGTCGGGCTGCACGCCCAGAGCAATGGTGATGTCGCCCATAGCGGGAACGGGCGGCTTCTCCACTGACGCTGGATCCACAATCGTAAACCTCACACGAGCCTGCTCTTCACCTGCCACTATCACGGCTGCCTCGTAATCGCCGGAGGAGAACGATAGGTCGCCGGGGGCTTGGAAACTGATTTGCGTCTCTCCTTGAGGGGCGCTGCTCCACGTCTCCACACGCTCCTGAACTCGCTCTCCCTCGTGGTAAAGCACGTACGAGGCGTCCACCCCCAGACACAGCCCCTCGTACTCGTAACTCAAATAGAATACCCGCACGCCATCCTCAAATGCTCCCTCACTGGTCGATCCCTCCGCCGGCCTGGGCGCATCTGTCACCTGCAAGTCAAAGACGCGCGGCGCTGTGTCCAGCACTCTAAACGAGTGTGCCCCTACCACCCGCTCCCCCACATAAACCAGCAACTCGTACTGACCCGGTTCCACACCCTCTGAGCCGCCGGCGAGGAGACGGACGCCGGCCCGTTGCGTCTCCCTACCCCATGGAGCGGTGGGCTGGTCGGCCACGATATCTCCATCCCGTTTCACCTCCCATCGCCACTCCATCTCGGGCTGGATGCCCTCCAGCGCGAATTCGGCGGCGATCTCGGCGGTATTCGTGCAAAAGATGTCGGAGGCCGCCTCCAACGCGCCGCTCGAGTCCAATCCCGCGCCCACCGCTACATCGCTCAAGAAAGGAGCCGGCGTCGCCGTGATCGGCGCCGCTTCTGGTCTCGTGAGCCGCCCCAGGCCAACCAGCCCCACCGCGATGATGATGGCGGCCGCCCCGCCGACGAGCGCCCAGATCAAAGGCGGCAACGGGCGACGAGCCAACTCCTCCGGCGGCGGGGTTCTTCCAGGGTCAAGCGGGTGCAGTGTCATATCGGGGTAAGCGTCCGTGTGGTCGTAGACAACGTTGCCCCAAAAGCGCATCAGCGCCCGCAGTTGACCGCGTCCGGCCGGGTCGGCAACAGCGCCGCCGGCCTGCCGCAAATCAGCGATCAGCAATTGAAGCCCATCTATCAAGGCCTCATCTACCTCATCGCGCTGAAGCTGCTCCAACTTTTCCTGATGCCGTCGTTGAAAAGCTTTCAGAATGTCGTTCATTGCATCTCTCCCAGCAGACGCGTGGACAGCCGCCGTAATTCATCCACTGCCGTCAGCAATTTACGGTCGGCTAACGCAAGATAGCGATGACAAACGGTATTGAACTCCTCGGCCAACTCGAACAAGCTCACAAGGTTGAGATCGTTCTCCGTCAATGCATCCTCGAACAACAATTGCAACGCGATAACCTCCACCGCCCAACGTTCTCCATACAACTTGCGTCCTTCTCGCCGGAATGAGCGGCCAATGCACTTGACCCCTTCGGCAAAGTCTGCCAATGCGTCTAGCCTGCTCTGGCACAGTCTCCAATCCTGCAAAAGCATCTGGCGCTCGCCCGCATCAAGATTATACCTACCATTATGCTCTCCGTTATGCTCACCAAATGGGGTAAGACGAGCCTGGAACACAGTAAAAGCAACCAAGCTCTCGTGCAAAAAGTGATGCAATTCGCTCCATTCCGCCATCTGGCCCTGTAGTACGTCGAGTTCTGCGGCTACCTCGCGCAACTCGCCCCGCATCTGTTCGTTGGTCATCCACTCAATCTCTCCAGGCATCTCGCCAACATTGCCCATCATCCTCACCTCGCTTCACATTTGATGTTTTGCGTTTGACATTCGACGTTTCACGCTCCTCGTATTATAAGCCAGCCGTGCAGACTTTACAAATCGGCCAAGTTGTTGTAAAATGACGTCAGTGCAATCTATCAGTTGGAGGAATTAGATATTGGCCAATAAACAATCAGCAATCAAACATATGCGTAGCTCCAAACGAAAGCAAGCGCGGAACCGGATCTACCGTGGGCAAACTCGTACTGCCGTCAAGAAAGCTCGACACAAAATAGAACAGGGACATCTTGAAGAAGCACGGGAGGCCGTGCGCGTAGCGGTCGTCGCGCTGGATAAAGCTGCCCAAAAGGGCGTTATCCACAAGAACAACGCCGCCCGGCGCAAGTCGCGCCTGATGCAGCAACTGAACAAGGTCGAACGCGCCGCCTGATAGGTAGGAAAACCCGTGACCTAACCAAGAGCGCCGTTGCACGCGATGCAGCGGCGCTTTTTGTCGTGATTTGAGTTCAATTTCCTATTTGAGTTTCAACCACAAATAGTGTACAATATAGATAGTAGCTTCCCACTTTGATGGTGAGTGTCGAAATCCAAGTACACAAGCAAAAGCAATAGGAGGTGCAACAATGCAGATCAGTGGTTACGAATTCCCCGACGGCCTGTACTATGACAAACTTCACTCTTGGGCCAAAGTAGACGGAAACACCATCACACAAGGCCTGACAGAATTCGGCCAGGCCATCGCCCAGGAGATCGTCTTCGTCGAGGCGCCCCGCGCCGGACGGGACGTGAAGCAAGGTGACACTTTTATGTCCATGGAGTCGGGCAAGTGGGTGGGCCGCATCGCCGCGCTGGTCAGCGGCAAGGTCGCCGAGGTCAACGAAGAGTTGGAGTGGGAACCAGATCTAGTCAACAACTCCCCCTACGACGAGGGCTGGCTGGTCAAGATCGAGATAACCGATGCCGCCGAGTTGGACAATTTGATGAAGGCCGATTCCGCGGAATTGAAGGCTTTTATTGAGGAAGAAGCAGAGAAATACAAGGACGTTCTGAGCTAACGGAACCGTGCGCTCGCGTGGGAGCGCGCCGCATACCGTCTGGCAAACGATGGGCAGCCCCATTTGGCCAAGTTCGTGATAAACTCGGCTATGGGGGGCCATCGCGGGTTTGCCAACCCTAACCCCCATTGGAGGTCAAATTTATTATGGACGATAAAACTGCCGAGGCGGCCTTTTGGATCGGCCACCTCCCGCTGATGATCCTGTTTCTCGTCGGGCTGTGGCTCGTATTTGCCAACTGGCTGAGAGGCAGCGTGGACGGAAGAAAAGATGCGTCCACCGGCCAAAAACTTGGCGCGTTGTTGCGCGTCGTGCTGGGAACGATATTTAGCACCCGGCTGTGGCTGCTGATCAAAGCGTTCGTCGTTGAGGCGTGGTTCAATCGCCGCCTCTACCGCAACAGCTTTTGGCGCTGGCTCAATCACTTTCTCCTGCTCTCTGGCGTGATGTTGCTGTTCAGTCTTTCCGGTATATCGGCCCTGAGCGACAAAGTCCTGATTCACTTCTTCCACCTGGAACACGTGCCCTGGATTGGGATGTGGGTACAGCCCGACCACCCCATCACCGCGCTCTTGAACGAGATCGGCGCAGTGCTGATGACGGTAGGACTGATCTTTTTCATCGTTCGGCGCTATTTTACCCGCCCCGACCAGTTGCGCACTGGCCCGCTGGATACCTGGATGGTCGTCGGCGTGGGGCTGATCCTGCTCTCCGGTTGGATCGCCGAAATCGTCCGCCTCAACTCCCACGACGTCGCCCCGGCGACGGCAGGTTTCGCTTTCGTTGGTTGGTACGTGCTGGCACCGCTCTTCCGTGGGCTGCCACTCCCGTGGGACGAACTCGCTCACTGGATGTACGTGATTCACGGGATTCTGACGTCGGTTGTCATCATCACCATTCCCTTCTCCAAGTTCATGCACGCCATCGCCGGCGCGTTAGTGCTGATGGTTCGTGACGTGGAGGAATCAGAGAAAGGAGCGGCCCATGTCACAGCTTGACGTTAAACGATTCACCTTTATGCAAATGATGGAGCTGGACGCCTGCACGCGCTGCGGCGAGTGTGTCACTTGGTGTCCCACGTTCACAGAGAAAGCGGAACTGGACGCCATCACCCCGCTGCGCAAGATCGAGACCGTGCGCGGGTTCGTCAATCAACAGTACGGGCTGCGAGCGCACATCTTTGGCCCCCGTCCAATTGACCAGAATGCGTTGCAAACCCACTCGACCGGCACGTATGACTGCACGCTCTGCGGACGCTGCGCCGTCGTTTGCCCGGTGCACATTGATACACGCTCTATGTGGATCGCCATGCGCGAGATGCTGGTGGACCAGGGCACGTATCCCGAGGCGATGGATCACTTGCGCGAGACGTTCAGCGCACACCACAACATTTCTGGCGACGAGAACGCAGAGCGGCTGATTTGGAGCCAGAACCTGCCCGAGATACCGGAGGGCGTGGGCGGCAAGAAGCAGGCGGAGGTAGTTTACTTTGTCGGCTGCGTCTCCTCCTTCTACCCGCAATCGTATGGCATACCCCAGAGCGTGGTGCAAATCCTGGAACAGGGCGGCGTGGATTATCTGACGCTGGGCGGCGAGGAACAGTGCTGCGGCTTTCCCCTGATCATTGCTGGGATGGGAGACGCGGCGGTCGAATCGGTGCGGCACAACGTGGAGGCAGTGCGCAAGACCGGCGCCAAGCGATTGATAGCCAGCTGTCCTTCCTGCTACCACACCTGGAAGGACGAGTACCCCCATATCCTGGGCGAGCCGCTGGGATTCAGTGTGCTCCACTCGACCGAACTACTGGAAGAACTGGTCGGCGCGGGCAAACTCAAGTTCAAGCCGCTGGAGGAGACCATCACCTACCACGACCCCTGCGACCTGGGCCGCACCAGCGGCATCTACGACGCGCCGCGCAACGTCATCCGCGCCATACCGGGCGTCAACTTTGTCGAGATGAAGGACCATCACGAGTACTCGCTCTGCTGCGGCGGCGGCGGTGACGTGGAAATGGCGGACAAGGAGCTTTCGGCGGCGGTGGGCGCGAGCCGCATCGCGCAGGCGAAGGAAACGGAGGCCAAGTACCTGCTTTCCGCCTGCCAACAGTGTACGCGCACGCTGGCCGGAGCCGCACGCAAAAACAAGGTGCGCGTCAGAGTGCTGGACGTGACTCAATTGGTGGCGCGGCAGTTGGAAAAGTAGCATGAGTATCCGGGACTCTCAGACCGAGTGGATACGGGTACAGGCTTATCGCCGTATGGGCGGTGAGCGGCGTATCGCACTGGCGGCAGAGATGTTCGAAGACGGCGTCGCAATTGTGCGCGATTCGATTCTTGACCATTACCCCGACATCGGCGACGACGAGCTTCGGAAGCGAATACGTCGCCGCATCTTGCCGCGAGAATTGGCGCTGCAAGTAGAGCATTACTTGAGATCGAGGAAAGTGCAGAAGCGGGAGCAATGAGCACACAGAGCCAAGTGCTACTTTTTGTTATTGAGCAACTGGAGCGATTGGACATCCCCTATATGCTCGTCGGCTCGTTTGCTTCCAACTATTGGGGGCGACCGCGCTTTACTCACGACGCTGATATAATAATCGAAATTCCAACCGGCAAAGCTGCCCCTCTAGCCTCCGCACTAGAAGCCAACTTTTATGCGCCAGAGTTCGTGATTGAGGAAGCGATAGCCAAACGCTCCCATTTCAACGTCATTCACCTGGAACAATCATTCAAGCTGGAGTCTGGCAAATTTTCAGAATGCCCACATCTTGGGGTAGGCAACAATAAAGGCGCTAGATATGGGGGTTCGTAGTAGCGGCTTTAGCCGCTTTTGAGCCTTTTGGACGGCTGAAGCCGTCACTACGAACAAAAACGCCAGACTCCAGTTATCTCAATGGTTGAGGAACACTACCCAGACCCTAATGGTTTTCCGAAACCATTAGGGTCTGGAGAGTCACAGCCCCCACTCCTTCACCATCCCCAACCGGCAACCGCTCCAGGCTAGGCCAGACGTACATCCCCGCCTGCAACCGGTACGTTCCCTCAGGAACATCGGGATCAAGCGCCAAGTGATGCGTATCCGGCACGACCTCTCCGGGGAGCCACGCGCCAGTGGGATACCGCCCGTTCATCGGCGGTCCGTCGTGGCTGGCGGCGACCCGTCCCTCATCATCCAGCAAGTGGACAAACACGATGTGATCACCCTCCGGCGGCTGTTGCGCTTCCCAATACAGCGTCACATCAAACTCGGTTCCCGGTGACAGGCTGTCCGCCGCCTCAAAACCCAACAGGTTGATCTGACCGCCGAGGTTGGCGTTCACCGGGTTCGCCCGCTCCATCTCCCCCCGCCAGGGCACGATCACGTACCCTAGCGTGATTTTATCGAGAGAGGCTGTGTCTCCATCCTGATAGATGGGTAAAAAGCTCTCCGCGTCTGATCTGGCTGCGGATACCTCCAGGCGATAGGCGCCGACGGGGATGGTGACCGTCGGCGTCAACACGAACCGCTCGACGATCACCGGTTCCGCCTGCCACCACTCGGTCAGAGTGGTAGAGCGAGAGATGTGTGTCTCTCGCTGCGCCCAGCCCACGCCATCAGCGGGCGAAATGAGGCGCACCACAGTCCGAAATGGCTCCACGACCGGCTGCGCCGTCCGCAGGAAGAGCGTCACATAGACCGCGCCTCCAGGCTGGACGCGGGCCGGCCAGTATTTGTATCCGGCCAGGGTCGCCCCCTCCGGCAGGCGCACGTTCAGCGGCTGACGCTCTCCCGCGTCGAACGCGCGCCAGCGATACTTCCAGATCGTGAGGGGCGATGCTCCGGTATAAGGCGACTCGAACACCTGCACAGGTTCATATCCATCCTGAAACCAACTCGTCCGCATCACGCGGTCCCAGGGGATGCTCCTGAAGGAGACGCAATACTCTGGCGGTTCTTGGCTCAATTCTTGCAGCAACGACACCAGTTTCTCCATCTCACCCTCGCTCCCAGCCCACGGGATGGCGGTTCGATCCGCCAGATACCCCACCCGCTCGGAGGCAAAGACGGTCGCCGCCGGGTCGGTGTGAGCGCGCAGCCATGCTCCCGCTTGTTGCTCGAGCGCTTGGCGAGCGACCGGCCTGAACTGATATCGCTGCCACAGCCAGGCCGCCTGAGCCATCCCCAGCGGCAGCCCAACGACGAGCGCCGCGCTCATCATCAGCGCCGGGCGAGCGAGGTGAAAAATGGAGCGGGCGTCGGCCCACTCGACGATCCACCCGATGCCCAGACCGATCAGGAATAACGCTAACGTGGTCGCTAGCGCTTCCGCTGCTGCAAAACTGACCGAGACCCAATCTACCGCCAATCCCCATCCCAGACCCACTATCGCCAGAAGCAGGGTGGACCACAACGGGAATCTCCGCCTCGCGGCCCACCGGACGATCAGCAACAGCGCCGCCGCTGTCAGAGTGATCCAATCGAGGTGCGCGAGCAGCATCAGCGCCAACGCGCCTGTCTGGAAGCGCCAGCGTTTCTTTGCCGCAGCAGTAACGGCAACCCAGGCCCAAGCCACCGCCCAGGAAATCTCGCTCCCCAGCGTCGCAACAACCGCCGGGTTGAAAGCCACGAGCAGGGCCGCAACCAGCGCCGCCGCTGGCCGGCGCATTGCCCGGCCGGCGCTGTAGATCGCCGTGGCCGCAGCCCCCCACCCCAGCCCGCTCAGGATCAGGCCAATCTGCAGAAGCGAAATCCCCAGCCGGGCCGTCAGCCACAGCGCCAGCACGTAGAGAGGCGCGCCGAGCAATGCCTGTCCCCCACCCTCGGCCAAGTCGCTGGCGTGGCGGAATGTGGTATACACGCTATCGTCAAAGGCCGCACCCCACGCCAGCCCAATCGCCAGCGGGACGCCCCAAAGCGCAAGCCACAGTGCGACACTCAGCCACAGCCCTATCTTGAACCGCAGAATCATTTCCCCCCTGTTCTCGGTCTGGATTTCGCACCTTGTGATTTTTATGTGAGCTGGGTTCATAGCAAGGCGCGTAGCGGAGTGGCGTTGCACAGCAGCTAGCACTCTACTGCGTTTCGCATCTGACTACGAGCTTTGCGAAAAACAGGCTCAGGTCGCTCAATTCTACCCCTGCTGGCCTTGCCGCGCAAATCCCCACACTGCCCCGGAGATTTTGACTATCGGGCCAGAATGTTACAATGTTACAAGGCTGATCAAACAACAGGAGATTTTAGCAAGTCTTTCGCACTCTCCCAACCATAACTAGACCAAAGCATGATAGAATAAAGCTTGGAGGGTAACTCAATGCTTATTCCCAGTTTCACCATCAGTGCCTTGGACCAAAGCCGCGCATTGGTGCAGGGAATCAAGGCGCTTGATGTAATTGAAACAGGCAATCCACTCGAGCGAGAAGTAGCTCTATTGCTTCAAAAAGCCTTCGAGCTTCGCCTGCAGGAGATGGCAGATGCCGTATCCACTTGGGACATCTGTGAGATACTGAGCATAGGCCTGGACGCCAGAGTGCATTAAGCCTATACTTCGCAATATAGATCAGGGCGACAAATAGCACAAGCAACGATAAAACAGCCAGGCCGGAGCGGTTTTGTGTTGGCGGGTGCGACGGCGGAGCTTGTCTGCTATGGCTGCAATGCTTCCTGCAACCCATCTCCTGCCAGGTTGGCCGCCAATACTGTCAACGTAAGCGCCAGCCCAGGGAAAACGCTGGCCCACGGCGCATCTCGTAGATAGCCGCGTCCGTCGGCCAGCATCAGGCCCCACTCAGGGGTGCCCGGGGGCACGCCCAGTCCCAAAAAATTGAGCGCCGCGCCGTTGAGGAGAATCCATCCCAGTTGTGTGGCAGCAAAGGCGATGAGCGCTGGAAGGGCATTAGGCAAAATGTGACGCACGGCGATCCGCCACGGACTACACCCCACAGCACGGGCCGCCTCAACGTAAGGTTGCCCGCGCACCTCCAGTGCGATGCTCCGCACTACCCGGGCGTAGGGGGGAGCAGCCGCCAGCCCCACCGCCATTGCCACCGCAGTAAGCCCCGTGCCCAATATAGCCACCGCCGCCAGCGCCAGAAGAAGGCCAGGGAAAGCAAGTAGGGCATCCACCAAGCGCATCAACACTGCATCGGTTCGACCGCCCAGGCTGCCCGCCGCCAATCCCACCGGGAGGCCCAGGCCCACCGCCGCCATCAAGGCCAACGCGCCCATCCGCAGGGTCCAGCGCCCGCCCCAGAGCAAGCGCGCCAGGATATCGCGGCCCAGAAAATCTGTCCCCAGGGGGTTTCCCTGTCCGGGCGGCAAAAGTACGTGGGCGGGATCAACAATCGAGGGGCCGGCCGGGGCCAGCCGAGGGGCCAGCAGCACTCCCAGCGCGACCAAGCCCAGCCAGGCCAGCGCTAGCAGAGTCATTGGCTGCCGCAATAGCGGGCGGTGCGCAGGAGCGGCCCACACGATCATGCGAGCGCCCGCAGTCGAGGGTCGAGCCAGGCCTGCGCCAGGTCCGATACCAGGTTCACCAGCACGTAAGCGAGCGCGCCGACCAGCGCCACTCCCCGCACCACCGGCAGGTCTTGCCAAATGATCGCCTCCACTGCCAACCTGCCCAATCCAGGCCGCGCAAAGACCGACTCTGTGACCACGGCCCCACCCAACAAAAAGCCAAATTGGAGGGCAGTGACGGCCAGGGCCGGCCCCACGGCAGCGCGAAGCACGTGGATAAAGATCACACGGCGCGATGGAATCCCGCGCGCCCGCGCCGCCAGCACGAAAGGAGTTCCCATCACCTCCGCTACACGCGAGCGCACCATGCGGGCGATGGAGCCAGAGAGGGCAAAGCCCAACACCAGCGATGGCAACACCAGATGGCGCAACCCGCCCTCCCCAACAGAGGGCAGCCAGCGCAGGCGTAGGGAAAAGAACAGAATTGCCAAAAGACCTGACCAATAGGTGGGCGTAGAAAGGCCCAACACGGCGACGGTCGTTGCCGCCGCATCCAGCCAGGTGGATCGGTAGACGGCCGCCAGCACCCCCAGGCCCAGCCCCAACACTACCCCCACCGCCGTTGCCGCTACGGCCAGCTCCGCCGTCGGCGGCAGTTGTTCCAGGATCATGTGTCTCACCGACCGTCCGTGCAGCCAAGAGTACCCCAGGTCTCCGCGGGCCAGATCCATCAAGTAGCGCGTGTACTGAAGCGGGAGAGGATCGTCCAGTCCCAACTGCGCCCTCCGCTCAATGACCTCCTCAGGGGTAGCACCCGAAGCAGCCAGCAGCGCTTGAGCGGGATCGCCGGGGGTTAACAGCAAGGCAAAGAAAACCAATGTTGACGCAAGCCAAAGGACAAAGGCCGCTTGCAGCAGCCTTTGTCCCATGTACCTCCCAATATAAAGGGAAGCGCAGCGGCTCCTCGCCATTATCATCTCATTCGGGTGTTGATTACTGTGCTTTTACCGTGACGTCAATCAGCCAGGGGAACCAACCCCGGCCGTCGAAGCGGAGCCCCTCCACATGGTTACTGACCCCGTTCAGGTTGACGTAATCGCGGATGGGAATGATCAACGCCTGCTCCATCACGCGCTGTTGGACCGAGCTGTAGAGCACAGCCCGCTGTGTATGATCCGAGGCGCGCGCCGCCTCCTCGAGCCAGGCGTCCAGTTCGGGATCGTTCACCTTCGCCCAGTTAAAGGTCGCCTGGGAGTGAAAGAATTTGCGCAGGAGGTCGGGATCGCTGCTGGAGAGGCTAAAGGGCATCAGGTGATGACGGCCTTCACCGCCCACCTCCAGCGCCTCCGGGTAGCTGACTATCTGGCTGTTCACACCAATCCCCAGCTCCATCCATTGCGCTGCCAACAACTGGCCAACCTCCGGCATATAGCCCCAGCCCATCAAGTAGAGATCAAGCATCAGCGGCTCGCCTTCACGGTCGCGCAGACCATCCCCGTCGGAATCGGTCCAGCCCGCCTCCTCCAACAGCGCCGCCGCGCGCGCCGGGTCGTGAGCGTAATAACCCTGTACCGCCGGATCGTAGCCCAAGGTTCCCGCTGTCAAGGGGCCATAGGCCGCCGGGGAAGTATCGTGAAAGACGGCAGAAGCAATAGCCGAACGATCGGTAGCATAAAGAAGCGCCTGCCGCACACTGATATCGTCCAGGGGCGCGCGCGTGGTGTTCAGCAGGAACATCAAGGGCACGCCGGGCGGCGCGACAGCCTCGACGCGAAAGTCGTCGTTGGTCTCCAGTCGGGCGGCGTCCTGTGGAGGAATCTCGCCCATCACGTCCGCTTCCCCGGTCTCTAACGCGGGGGAGCGTGTGGCCGGGTCGGTGAAGAAGCGGAACTCTATCTCGTCTACCTGCGCCGCGTCGTGCTCATAGAGAGAGGGTCCCCAATCATAGTCGGGGTTGCGGCGCAGCAAGAGACGGTCTCCAGGCACGTATTCGGCAAAGGTGAACGGGCCGGTGCCCACTTGGTGCAACTGGTATTCGTCCCCCCACTTTTCGACCGCCGCCGGGGACGCCATCCCCAGGTAGACCTGGCTCAACGCGTCCAACAGGGGCGCGAACGGCTCGCTCAAGTAGATGCGGGCTGTGTACTCGTCCACCACTTCCGTCCGCTCGTAAGGGCCGAGCATAAAGCGGGCTTTCTGTGAAGCAAGGTCCGGGCTGGTGATGCGCTCTAGGTTAAAGCGCACCGCCTCGGCGTTGAAGGGAGTGTCGTCGTGAAAAGTGACATCCTGACGGAGATAGAACGTATAGACCAGAGCGCCGTCAGAGACCTCCCAGCGCTTTGCCAGACCGGGGACAAAATTCTGCGTCGCCGGGTCATAGTAGACCAGGGTATCATAGACAGAAGTGAGCGGAATCCCCAGCTCGGAGGAGGCATTGATGTGAGGGTCAATGCCAGACGGGGACAGCGTGAGGCCATAGACGAGTCGCCCGCCAGCAGCGGGCGCGCCACAGCCTGACTGAGAAACCAGCAACGATACAAGCGATAGAAACAGAATTGCATAGGAACGTTTTGTCATGCCAACCTCCGGATAGTAAATTTTGGCACGGGAATAGGCAGTAAACGCCATCCTCGACGCCAAGCGCCAGCGGTAAAGTTTACATCATACGACTTGTTTGTCAAGGTTACAACGCCGCCAAGCTCCCGCAAGCTCAATGGTCAATGCTCCGTCTCGACGCATTGAGGCAAAAGTCGCACTGTTACACAGAGATGCGCAGAGAAGACGCCGAGATACCTGTCTGCCGACAGGTGGACACAAAGAAAAGCTCTCTGAGGCTCTCCGTGACTCCTCTGTGAGCTTCTGTGTAACAACCGTGTCACTTTTACCTTAATGCGTTAAAATAGGGGGAATGGCTCGTCCGCGAGTGGGTCATGCCACTGAATGTACAGAGTTCCTCATTGCGACTAAACGGAACAGATTGATACCGAAACGGAGTTAATAATCGAAAACTATTGAATTTTCGGGGCGAATAAAGTACAATAGTGTAAAATAGAGAAGCAGTAAACATGGGCATAGGTCACCACCAAGGACGAAAATACTCCGTTCGGCAAGGTCTCCGACCGCCGCCGAATGGGTGGGCTATTTCCCAACTAGTTGCCACGAACTGCGTTCGTCACCAAGAACGAAAACCCTCAACAAGTTGAGGGCTCTCGAACTTGTTCGGGCTATTTGAGTAGGAGTCATACTATGAAACCAAGAATTGATGACATAGATCGAGCAATCCTCGAGTGCTTGAAAGATGATGCCAGAATGCAATGCTCAGAGATCGCTCGCCGGCTTGGATATATGACCCCACGGGCGGTTAGAAATCGCCTGCACAGGCTCAGAGAGGAAGGCTTTGTCGCCATCACTGCCGGGGCAATACCTGAAAGACTTGGGTTTGCAATTAGCGCCGATATCGCCATAGACGTAGAGCCTGGCATGACTGAACAGGTGGCTACAAGTCTGGTAAATCTAGATCAGGTCTATTACGTCGCCATGACCACTGGCGATTCAGATATATCAACTTCTGTGGTGGCGGCAAGCATGGGGGATTTGCAGACGTTCATCACAGATAAATTACATTCCATACCTGGGGTACGCAAGACGAAAACTAATGTACTCACCAAGGTTCTCAAACAAAGCTGCGACTGGCAGTTCCCCGAGGATCTGCCTCAAGTCTGAGCCAGTTGACCGCTCAAATGGAGTGCAAGTATGCAATCAATACAAGTTTTAGGTATCTGCGGCAGCCCTCGCAAAAACAAGAGTAGCCGCTTTATGCTGGATTTTGCCTTGGAGGCTGCGGAGGCAACCGCTCCTGAAATCGTAAAAATCGAGCTATATTCCATTTCGGGCAAGACCTTCCATCCCTGTGATAGCTGCCACCAATGCGAAAGGCTCGGATATTGCCGCAAAACCGACGATGATTTTGCTGAATTACGGGACAAGTGGCTGGCGGCAGATGCGGTTATCTATTCGGTCCCAGTTTATCACATGGGGATACCATCGCAATTAAAGAGCTTTATCGACCGGGTGGGGCACAGTGTTCAGGAAGGCTTTAATGATCGCGCCCTCAAAGTGATGGGTTTTTTGACATCAGGCTCTGGGTTTGCCTCGGGACAAGAATCCG
Organism: Thermoflexia bacterium; assembly: GCA_011192155.1. Classification (GTDB taxonomy): domain Bacteria; phylum Chloroflexota; class Anaerolineae; order B4-G1; family B4-G1; genus B4-G1. The sequence goes on along the minus strand of DUEK01000032.1, from coordinate 3,659 downwards.
TCATGATCTTTTTGAACAGCCATGCTGTCATGATGGGGTGCATTCCCATCGGCGGTTTGTGGCCGGTGGGATATATCGGTGTCGGGGCGCGGGTGCCCTACCCAAAAACGATGCGTGCAGCGTATGCAGAGCAAGATGAACATACAGTCGAAGTGGTAAAAGCCACCAAGGAACTCGGCAAGCAAATCGTTCTGGTGACGATGCTTCTAAAGTCGGGCGGGGCGCAAAACCGGGAACTGTTAAAGCAGAACGGCGGTTTTAATCTCTTCCTGCAACGCCTGGGGAGCAGTTAGGCAGGCCATGACCCCAAAGATTGAAATCAACCCCGAAACTTGCAACAAGTGCGGTTCGTGTGTCCAGGTTTGCGCAGAAGGCGTATTTGAGAAACAAGATAAAGCCTCTTTGCCCGTCGCAGCGCACCCAGAGAGATGTTTCTTTTGTGGCCAATGCGTCGCCGTTTGCCCGGGAGATGCGATCACGCACCACGGCTTTGAGATGGACAATTTTCCCCCTTTTACCGCCGAGATGGACATTGGGCCAGATGCGCTCCTGGGCTTTGTGCGAATGCGCCGCTCGGTGCGGAATTACAATCAAAAGCGACCTGTGCCTAGGGAGATGGTAGAGAAACTGTTCGATGCTGCTCGCTATGCCCCAACCGGTTCCAACGTCCAGAGCCTCGAGCACATCGTCATCACCGACCGGGAGACGATGGATGCGCTGGCCCGGCACTGTGTTGAATTTTTCGGCAAGAGAGTCACCCTATCTCAAGATGAGAAGGCGCTGTCCGCCCTGGACCCCAGGGTTGCGAGCCGAATTAGAGCGGAATTGCCATTTTACGAGCGCGTGATTTCAGAGCACAAAGCCGGCCAAGATCCCTTTTTCTACCGCGCGCCCGTGCTGATCGTCACCCACGCCGACTTGACGATCACGCCCTGCCCGCTGGAAGACGCGACGCTGGCCTCATACCAGATGATGCTGATGGCCCAAAGCCTGGGTTTGGGCACGTGTTACATTGGCAACTTTTACGAATATGCCAACGAGTCGCAGGCCGTTCGTGAAATGCTGGCGATACCGCCGGAACACGACATTCTGATCTCATTTACCCTCGGCTACCCGGCCGTTCGCTTCCGGAAATTGGTTGACCGCAAAAAGCCTACAGTCCGGTGGTTAGGACGACAATAAAAGGTGACGTATTTGGCGTTGGGAATGTTTCCTGGATTTTCACCAGTCCCCAGCAATAAAGGAGAAATGAATGTCAGAAAAACTATTTGACGCAATCACAAGCCTGTCAAAAGACGAGGCGTTAAAGATCACGGACGAATTGCTCCAGAGCAACGTCCACCCCGAGGAAATCCTCAATGTAGGACGAAAAGCTATGCAGGTTATCGGCGATCACTTTGAAAGCGGCGAGTATTTCTTGCCAGAATTGATGGTATCCGGTGACATTCTGGCGGGCATTGCTGACAAAGTAAAGCCTTTCCTCCAGGGAGAGGAAAACGCAGAAAAGATCGGCAAGGTGGTCTTTGGTACCGTCGCGGGCGATATTCACGATATCGCCAAAGATATTGTCGTTTTCATGTTGGAAACCAATAGGTTCGAGGTAATCGATCTCGGCGTGGACGTCCCGGCAGAAAAGTTTGTGGAGGCGGCCCAGGAACATCAAGCCAAGATTGTCGGGTTGAGCGGCTTTTTGACCCTGGCAATCGAACCCATGCGGGATACAATTTCCGCCCTAAAGCAGGCCGGCTTGACGGATGTAAAGGTCATGATCGGCGGCGGCCCGATCAACGAATTGGTTTGCGCAGACACAGGCGCAGATGCCTGGGGCGCAAACGCTGTGGATGCCGTTAGCATCGCCAAAGAATGGGCAGGAGCAAGCGCATGACGGATCAAAAAGACGCAATCCTCACCCAGGAACAGCTTGACTACCAGGCGCGCGAGAAACGAGTTTGGGATGCGATCAGGTTGCAAAAACCGGATCGGGTTCCCATCGTCTGCTACGATGAATATTTCTCTCTCAAACAAGGCGGTTTGACGCCCGCGGATGCTTATTACAATGTCGAGCGCGCTTCTCAAGTTTTCGTGGAGCAGGTCACAAAATTCAACTGGGATATGGTTTCTCTGTTTGGCAATCTGCCCGGCGCGGTTGGCGAGGAAATCGGTCTCACATCTAACAAGTGGGCGGGCTATAACCTGCCGCCCAATCAGGAATATCAGTATGTCGAAAAAGAATATCTGCTTGCCGATGAATATGATCAATTCCTCCGAGACCCCAGCGATTTCATCGTCCGCAAGATGTGGCCCCGGATGGCTACCGGCCTTGAGCCGTTTGGATCGTTTCCATCATTGCTGATGATGTCACACGCTTACACGCCGATTTATGAATTGGCAATGCTGGCCGGGCAGCCGGACGTGCGGGAGATGCTGGAAAAACTGATCTCGATCGGCGAGAAAATGAATGCGCACAACGCGGGGCTGGATCGAACTGTACAAGCATTGATGGAAAAGGGGACGCCCACGTTTATTGAGATGCCCGCCCACGCGCCCTTTGACTGGATTTCGGATTACTTTCGCGGCATCAAGGGAACCATGCTCGATATGTATTACCGGCCAGACAAACTCAAAGCGGCCATCGACCTGATCACGCCCCACATGATCGAATACACCATTCAAACAGCAAAGGAGGTGGGGGTTGATTACGTAGCTATTCCACTGCACCGTGGCGCAGACCCCTTCATGTCGAATAAACAGTATGCCGAGTTCTACTGGCCCGGCCTGAAAGCGTTGCTGCTGGCATTGATTGATGCAGAAATTACACCCATGCCGTACTGGGAGGGTTCATACACCAACCGCCTGGAATTTCTGGCAGAACTGCCGCCCGGAAAAATTTGGGGGCACTTTGACGTCGTCGATCTGGAGAAAGCCAAAGAGATGATCGGTGACGTGATGTGTTTCTGGGGCAACGTTCCCGTTCAGACACTCATCTCCGGCACACCCGAACAGACCAGTGATTATGTCAAAATGCTCATTGATACCTTTGGTGATAATGGCGGCCTGATCGTGGACGGGGCCGCAGGTATTCCAAAGGAAGCCAAACTTGAAAACGTGATTGCCATGACAGTGACCGTGTTTGAGTATGGTGTTTACTAGTCAAAAAGGAGGCTCTATTTGAAAAATGTTCGAAGCAAGAAAAAATATTTCCGAGCAAGTTACCTAGTATAAAAGGAGAAACAAATGTCACAGGAAATAGCAAGAAAAATGGCAGCAATCAAGCCGCAAGGAGATGAACGGTGGGAGGACATTTTAGTGAGTGTGCCGGTTTCCATTGAGGTAGGCGACTATTCCGGTTGCAAAAAATGGATAGAAGGCTTGCGCGAAGGCGGGGTGGAGGATCTTGAGGCTTATTTCAAGGAAAACCCCCATGTTGTCAGAGAAGGCATCACTTACATGGCTGAAGGGTTTCTTCTGTACAATTATGAGTTTTTGAATATGTATGACTCCAATTCTATGGAAGAGTTCATAGGAATTACCGAAGGAATTGATCCGAGAACGGATAGAAGCATCTATACGGATGATTTTGTAGGTAGTTTTGAGCAGATGTTCCTTGCTTTTGCTCGCGGTGAAACCCGGTGTGCATGTTTCACGGATGAAGCGACTGT
>DUEK01000031.1 GCA_011192155.1 Thermoflexia bacterium | reverse complement strand
GACCAGCCTAAAATCCTTTGTGTTGACGATACACCGGAAGCGCGTATGCTGGTCCGGCGGTTGCTTTCTTCTCGCTACCACGTCTTGGAAGCAAAAGATGGACTACAAGGGATTGAGGTGGCAAAGGAGACCAGCCCAGACCTTGTCCTCGTTGACCTGCACATGCCCCATCTCAGTGGCTATGAAGTCGCCACCCGCATCAAATCGCTTATGCCCCAGGTACCCGTCGTCGCTCTCACAGCCGATGTGACTACTGGTGTCCAGAAACGCGTTCTGGCCGCCGGCTGTGACGGCTACATTTCCAAACCGATTGACCCCGATACTCTTGAAGAGCAAATTGAATCTTACCTGGCCGGCAAGCGGCAAGAGCTAAAAGACGACGGCTATCGCCAGGCTTACCAGCAAATGCTGGTGGCCCGCATGGAGAACAAGGTCCGCGAACTCACCCAGGCACTTGACCGCAACGCCGAACTCGACAAGCAGAATCTCAAATTGCTGGAAGAAACACAGCGTCAGGCCCGCTTGCTAAAGGCCGGGGCCGAGGTGGGGCGGAGCATCACGTCTATCCTGGATCTGGACACGTTATTGCGCACCACCGTGGATACAATCTGTGACGAGTTTGGCTTTTACTACGCTGGCGTGTTCCTGGTTGACGATGCCGACTCGGCAGAATCGGGCGAAGAGTGGGCCGTGCTGCGCGCCGGTCGAGGCGAGGCCGGCGACGCGATGGTCGCGGCAGGACACAAGTTGAGGGTAGACGGCCACTCTATGATCGGCGCCGCCACCGGTCAGCGCAAAGCGCACATTGCTCTGGATGTGGGGGAGGAACCGTTTCACTTTAAGAACCCTCATCTGCCCGATACTCATTCCGAGATAGCTCTGCCCCTGATTGCAGGAGGCCGAGTCATCGGGGCGCTGACGGTTCAAAGCACCGCAGAGGCCGCTTTCACCTCCGATGATGCTTCCACCTTGCAGGCGATGGCCGACCAGTTGGCTATTGCGATCAACAACGCCCAGCTCCACCAGCAAAACCAACAACTGCTGGTGCAGGCCGACCGGCGCGCACAACTACTAGAAGCCGCTGCTCTGGTTGGGCGTGAATTTACCTCCATCCTTGATCTGGATGAACTGCTGAACAAGACGGTCGACATTATCTGCGCCGCATACGGTTTCTATTACGCCGGCGTGTTCCTGGTTGACGATGCCGATTCGGCAAAATCGGGCGAAGAGTGGGCCGTGCTGCGCGCCGGTCAAGGCAAGGCCGGGGCCGCTATGCTCTCCGCAGGACACAGGTTGAAGGTGGGCGGTCTTTCAATGATCGGCGACGCCATCAGCCAGCAACAAGCGCGCATCGCGCTGGACGTGGGGGAGGAAACGGTTTTCTTCAAAAACCCCCATTTGCCCGACACCCGCTCCGAGATGGCCCTACCCCTGATCGTGGGAGGAGAAGCCATTGGGGCGTTGACGATTCAGAGCACTCAGGAAGCCGCCTTTAATAACGACGATATCACCGCATTGCAGGCTATGGCCGATCAACTAGCGGTCACTATCAACAACGCTCGATTGCTCAAGGACTTGGGGACAGCTCACGCCGAATTGGTGCGTACCAAGACCTACCAGGCCATCGCCGAGGCGACGGGGGAATCAATTCACTGGGTAGGCAACAAGGCCGCTCCCATCCCCGGCAGTGTGGCCCGCATCAGCGAGGATGTGATTCGCTACCTGGCTATGGCGAACGCTCTCCTGGCAGATGCGGCGCCCGAATTGCGCGAGCACAAGTTCGCTCAAATGTTGGCCGAGGCCGCAGAGGAGATAGCTGATCGGGGAACTTTTTTGACGGACATCCAGGCCGAGCTAGAGGCCCAGTCCCTGAAACGACTGCGCAGAATGTTGAGCGTCGAGTCCATCTTTGAGGACCTGGCAATCATCGAAAGCAGCGCCCGTTCGATTTTGAACATCAAAGAAGACCTCATCGGCCCGGCCCGCCAGCGCAATCTCGAGGTTGTTTCTCTGCCAGAGTTACTGGAAGAAACCATCGCCGCAATGGGGATACCGGACGAGGTCGTGCGTACCCTCTTTGCCAGCGACCTGCGTCCCGTGTGGGCCGACCGGCGTCAACTGGGTCGCGTCTTTACCAATCTCATCAAGAATGGCATGGAAGCGATGCACGAGGTTAAAGACAAGAAATTGTTCTTGTGGGCCAGAATGGCGGACGAACCAGGCTTTGCTGTGGTTGACGTGATTGACCATGGCGCCGGCATCCCGCCCGACCAGGTTGACAAAATCTGGATGGCGTTTTACACTACCAAAGGCGACCGGGGCGGAACCGGACTAGGGCTTCCGGCCTGTGCGCAGATCGTTGGACAGTTGGAGGGCAAGATCACAGTCGAGAGCGACGCTGGCCTGGGCACTACATTCAGTGTGTTCCTGCCGGTTCTGGAAAACACAGGCGACGATATTTCTGATGAGAGGACAGGTTAATGACAGAAGAAACGAGAATTTTGTTGGTAGACGATGAAAAACTGGTCCGGCGCAGTATGGAGAAAACGCTACTACGGGCCGGTTTAGACGTCGAGACGGCCGAGAGCGCCGGCGTGGGGCTGTCGATGTTCAAAGACGCACAAAAGAATGACGAACCGTTCGACATCGCTATCCTGGATCTGAATATGCCCAACTTGGAAGGGCAGGAGGATTCAGACGCAGGTCTCAAGTTGTTGAGCGTACTGCTCGAGGTAGACGCCGATTTACCCATCGTCGTTCTCACCGCCTTTGACGACGTCGCCCGGGCCAAGGAAGCGGTCGCGCGTGGCGCACACGCTTACTTTGTCAAAGGACGCGAGGCGGGATTGCTCGAAATCGTAAACAATATAATCAACGAGTGAGGAGAATGTAATGAAAAACGCTGTTACACTAGATGAGCGACGAGCCGCTTTGTTCCAGGCCGGGGCCGAGGTGAGTCGCAAAGTCAGCTCAATACTGGATCCTGAACGTCTCTTGAGCGAGACAGTTGACGTGATTTGTGACGAGTTTGGCTTTTATTACGCCGGCGTCTTTTTGGTTGACGAAACAAACGAGTGGGCCGTGTTGCACGCCGGTCGAGGCAAGCCCGGCGCAGCTATGCTGGCCGAAGGGCACAGGTTGAGGATAAATGGCCCCTCGATGATTGGCGCCGCCACCGGTAGAGCCGACGCCCTTATCGCCTTAGACGTGGGCGAGGAGCCGGTTCACTTTAAAAACCCCCATCTGCCCAACACCCGTTCCGAGATGGCGTTGCCCTTGAAGGTAGGCGACAAGGTCATTGGCGCGTTGACGGTGCAGAGCGTCGAGGAGGCCGCCTTTAGCGACGATGACATCACTGCCCTGCAAGCGATGGCCGACCAATTGGCCATTGCGATTGATAACTCTAGGCTGTATGACAGGGTCTACAATCTACTGGATCAACTCTCCCGCCGCACTAGGCTCCTACAAGCGGCCGCTCATGTGGGACGCGACGTCACCTCTATCCTCGATCTGGACGAATTGTTGAACAATGCGGTAGACATCATCTGCGATGCGTACGACTTTTACTACGCCGGCGTTTTCCTGGTTGACGGCGCCGATTCGGCGGGATCAAGCGGTGAGTGGGCGGTGCTACGCGCCGGTCGCGGTGAGGCCGGCGCGGCTATGCTCGCCGTGGAACACAAGCTAAAGGTGGGTGGTCACTCAATGATCGGTACCGCGGTAGCACAACGCAAGGCCCGCATCGCCCTGGACGTGGGCGAGGAACCCGTCCACTTCAAGAACCCCTACCTGCCCAGTACCCGCTCAGAGATGGCGCTGCCCTTGATCGTGCGGGATGACGTTATTGGCGCCGTGACGGTGCAGAGCGTCGAGGAGGCCGCCTTTAGCGATTATGACATTACCTCGTTGCAGGCTATGGCCGACCAACTGGCTGTTGCCATCAACAACGCCCGCTTGCTCAAGGAGCTGGAATCCGCCCACGCCGAACTGGTGCGCACCAAGACATTTGAGGCCATCGCCACCGCCACCATTGAGGCCATTCACTGGATTGGCAACAAGGCGCTGCCCATTTCGGCCAGCGTTGGCTTGTTGCGGGGCGATCTGGAGCGGCTCTCAGTCGCCGACCCTGACCTGGTGGAATCTATGCGCGAAGACCTGGCAATGATTGATGATAGCGCCCGCTTGATCGTCTCTGTCCAGGAACACCTGATCGGCCCGGCTCGTGAGGAAAAGCCCCGCCCGACTATGGTGGACGACGTGGTCAAGGATGCGGCGGTGGCGATGGATATCCCGGTTGACATAATCAGCTACACTGTAGCGCCCGATTTGCCTTTGGTGGTGGCGGACACCACCCAACTGAGTCGTGCCTTTGGCTATGTTTTGGAGAACGCGCTAGAGGCAATGACAGGGGCGGACGAACAGCATATCGCGGTGGATGTCGCTCCCACCGACGACGGCGGCTTTGTCGCCGTCCGCATCGCCGATACCGGCCCCGGCATTCCAGAAGAAAAGCTAGACAAAATCTGGGCCACGTTCTATACTACCAAAGGAGCGCAACATGCCGGGTTGGGGCTTTCGGCTTGCCTGCAAATCCTCAAGCAAATTGATGGGCGAGTCTCGGCAGTCAATCTCCCCGCTGGTGGGGCGATGATTGAATTACTGATTCCCGCTTTTGACGGTTCTCTCCCGACGGGAAAGTTGCCAACCGCCAAATCTATCCTGTTGATTGACGACGACGACGCCTGGAGCCGCTTTGTCGAAGCGGCGTTGACGGCCGCTGGCAACACCGTTACCCGCTCTGAAGGGCGGGTTGATCCGGTCACGTTTGACCTCGTCCTGGTGGACGATATGCTGGAAGCAGGCAACAGCCAGACCGTGTTGAAGCAACTGAGCACGGCCGGCGAGGGCCACAAAACACTCGTCGTTGTCTCCAGCCTGCGGGTGGAGCGGGTTATGGAGTTGATGCAACTGGGCGTCCGTGACGTGTTGCTCAAGCCCTACACGACGGCCGAGTTGGCGAAAGTCGTTGCCTGATTTGTATGCTCGAAAGACCCTAAAGGTTTTCTTAAACTTTTAGGGTCTCTTAACTTGACATCTCCCGCCGATTACAGTATACTCTCGCTCAATGTTTGCAAGATCACCCGGGGCCGACCTGCGAAAACAGCGCACACGGGGAGTCCGCTCGCTTCCCCAGTTGCAGTGTTTCTAAAGACCTTTGGATACTTATCCAAAGGTCTTTTTTTGTATGAAAGGGGGCCAAATGACATTTATACACAAACTCAAGATGTCTCAACAAACCAACAACTCCTGGCTCTGCGTCGGACTTGATCCGGTACTGGAACGGCTGCCGGAGGCTGTGTTGAGCGCCGCAAGCCCGCTGCTGGCCTTTGCCCGCGCCATAGTCGAGGCCACCGCAGACCTGGCCTGTGCCTACAAACCCAACCTGGCTTTTTGGCTGGCGGAGGGGCCGGCGGGGCTACGCGCGCTCCAAACTCTCGTCGCCGCGATCCCCGACTACCTGCCTGTTATCCTCGATGCCAAGTTCAACGACATTGGGCACACGGCTGCAGCTTATGCTCGCGCCGCCTTTGAGATGTTGGGCGTGGACGCCTGCACGGCTAACCCATACCTGGGACTGGACGGGCCGCGGCCCTTCCTGGAGTGGGGCGACCGGGGTATTTTTCTCCTGGCCCGCACCTCCAACCCTTCCGCCCCAGACTTGCAGGATTGCATCGTAGACACCCGCCTGACGGATGGCCGCCTGGCGGACGGCTGCCCGCTGTACGAGGAAGTGGCCCGCCTGGCTAACCGGTGGGACGCGCAGCATCCAGGCGCCTGCGGGCTAGTGGTCGGAGCCACATATCCTGACGAGCTGGCGCGCTTGAGAGAAATCGCCCCAGACCTGCCGTTCCTCATTCCGGGCGTCGGCGCGCAGGGAGGTGACTTGGCAGCGGCCGTCACGCATGGCCCCACAACAGATGGGCTTGGCCCGGTCATCAATTCATCGCGCGGCATCATCTACGCCTCGTCGGGACCAGACTTTGCCGAGTCCGCCCGCGCCGTCGCTCTGATCCTGCGCGACCAAATCAACCAGGTTCGGGAGGCTAACCTATGAACCGACTACCCATCCAACTATTCGACAATCGCACCCGATCAATACACCGCAGTCTTGACTTGTCTGGGCGAGACATGACGTGTGATGCATGAGCGGCAATCCGCACCTGATCTATCTACTATCCTGTGTGGCGTCCGCCTGCCTAACCCCACCGTCCTGGCCTCGGGCATCTTGGGACTGAGCCACGAGGTGATGGTACGCGTGGCGCAAAGCGGTGCGGGGGCTATCACCACCAAATCGTGCAGTCTCAAGCCCCGGCCCGGCTACCACAACCCGGTGGTGCTGGACTGGGGGCAGGGGCTGATCAACGCTGTGGGCCTCTCCAATCCCGGCGTTGAGGTGCTGGCCGAAGAAATTCGAGCCGCCAAGGAGCAACTGGCCCCCTTGGGAGTGCCCGTCATCGCCAGTATTTTTGCCGAGACCATCTATGGTTTTGGCGCCATCGCTCGTTTTATCTCTGAGGCCGAACCGGACCTGATTGAGGTCAATATCTCTTGCCCCAACATTGACGATCTCTACCGATTGATGTTTGCCGCCGATCCTTATGTTGCAGCCCAGGTCACACGCCAGGTGAAGCAGAATACCGACATCCCGATCTTGCTAAAACTCTCGCCCAATGTGACTGACGTGACAAAAATCGCGCGGGCGGTGGTGGATGCCGGGGCGGACGGCATCACGGCCATCAACACGCTGGGGCCGGGCATTATCCTGGATGTAGAGACCGGCCGGCCGGTGCTGGCCCACGGCACGGGTGGACTGAGTGGCCCGGCCATACGCCCCATTGCTGTGCGCTGCGTGCGCGATATCTGCCGCGCGGTGGACGCGCCGGTGATAGCCGTGGGCGGCGTGACGACCGGGCGGGACGCTGTGGAGATGGTGCTCGTCGGCGCGACCGCTGTCGGCATTGGCTCAGCAGTTAGCCGCCGGGGGACAGAGGTCTTTCAGAATGTGTGTGATGAAATTCAGGATTATATGGAGCGCCACGAGTACGACGACCTGGAAGCGTTTCGTGGGAAGGCGCTTCAGTTCTCCGGTTGATCTTTACCCTCGCTCCAAACCCTAAAGATTTTCCGAAAGCCTTTGGTTTTTTTTCTACAACTTTGCGCAATTTCGCCGCCAAATCGCGCAATATCGCGCAATATCGCGCACAAAGCATTGACAAATCGCGCACAATGTGGTAAACTGGCGGATATGAGACAACGTTCTTCGCCCACACTGACTGCTGCCAGACGCGCCGCTATCGCCAAGAAGGTGACGCAAAACGGTGACGCCCGCGTCGCAGACCTGGCGAACCAGTTTGACGTGGACACCGCGACTGTCCGGCGCGACCTGACGGCATTGGAAGAGCAAGGCAAAGTGCAGCGAGTACACGGCGGGGCTGTGGCCGTCAAGGAACCCGCTCCGGAGAGCGCCCGCTCCCCCCATACAACCCAGGAGGCGCGCATCGGCCAGGCTGCGGCCAAGATGATGACCGCTGGCGAAACCATCTTTCTCGGCCCTGGGCGGCTCCCGCTCGAGGTAGCGCGCTGCTCGACCGCGCTCTCGCCGCTTACCATCATTACCAATGGGTTGGAAGTAGCTCACTGGGTCGCCGCCAACACGCCGCATACACTGATCGTCACAGGCGGGCAGGCCGAGAGACGCGACGCGGGGTTGGTGGGCCAGTTGGTCCGAGAGGCGCTCTCTAACTTGCGGGCCGACCGCGTCATCCTGGAACTGGATGGCGTCAGTGCTGTGGACGGTCTGACCGACGATAGCCTCCCGCAGGCGGAGGTAGCGCGGACGTTATTAGAGATTGGTTCTCAAATTGTTGTCATGGTGTCGCCGGAGCGGGTGGGCCAGGCAGCGGCCGCCTATATCGCGCCCGCTTCCGATGCCGACGTTGTTGTCACGGCGCGCGAGGCGCCTTCGCATCCCTTGTGGGACTTGAGCGAGTCTGGCGTGCGAGTTGTTTTGGCATAATTTTGAATACACGGTAGAAGGAGCGAAAGACTAGAGTTAATCGAAAAGGAGAACCAAATGGCGAGCGTAACATATGAACACGTAACTAAAAAATTTGGCGACGTTGTCGCGGTCAACGACCTCGACATTCAAATCCCCGACAAGGAATTTCTGGTCTTTGTCGGCCCCTCGGGCTGCGGCAAGACTACCTCCTTGCGCCTGCTGGCCGGACTGGAAGAGATCACTGAGGGTAACATCTACATCGGCGACCGGCTGGTCAACGATGTGCCGCCCAAGGATAGGGACATTGCTATGGTCTTTCAATCCTACGCGCTCTATCCCCACATGTCGGTCTATGACAACATGGCCTTTAGCCTCAAACTGCGCAGGACGCCCAAGCAGGAGATACAGCGGCGCGTCCAGGAGGCGGCCGATATTTTAGGCATTGGGAATCTGTTGGATCGCAAGCCCAAGCAGCTATCCGGCGGCCAGCGGCAGCGTGTGGCGGTAGGCCGCGCCATCGTGCGTGAGCCTTATGTCTTTTTGATGGACGAGCCGCTCTCCAACCTGGACGCCAAGCTGCGCGTGCAGGCCCGCGCCGAGATCAGCAAGCTCCACCAGCGCCTAGAGACAACCTTCATTTACGTGACCCACGACCAGGTTGAGGCCATGACGATGGGTACCCGCATCGCCGTGATGAACGATGGCCTCTTGCAGCAGATAGACACCCCCCAGAACCTCTACGACATGCCCGTCAATCTCTTTGTCGCCGGCTTTATCGGCAGCCCGTCTATGAACTTTTTGGAGGCCCAGTTGATGGAGCGGGATGGCAAGCTGATCGTGGCTTGCGAGGGCTTTAGCCTGCAAGTTCCTGAACCCAAGGCGGACGTGTATCGCCGGCATCTAGGCGAACGAGTCATATTTGGCATTCGGCCCGAGGATGTTCACGACCCGGAATACGCCCCGCCAGATATCAGCAAGGCAATGCTGGAGGCTAAAGTGGACGTCACCGAGTTGATGGGCAACGAGGTCGTGGTCTACCTGGTGACGGAGCACGCGCAACTCCTCGGTCGCTTTGACCCGCGCACGAACGCGCGGGTGGGCAACACAATACAGGTTGCCTTGAATATGGATCGTATGCACGTTTTCGATAAGCAGACGCAAGCGGCGATTCGGTAGGGGAATAGGTAGATAAGCAAGTAGACAAGGGAGATGGTTTTCCTTGTCTACTTGTTTCCTTCTGGAAGGAGCAACGATGGCCGATTTGGATTTGATGCGCGAGTTGGCGATTGAGGGCCAGTCCAAGATTCTCTTGCTGGTATTGGATGGCGTTGGAGGGCTGCCGCTGACGCCGGATGGCCCCACAGAACTGGAAGCTGCCCACACCCCCAACCTCGACGCCCTGGCTGCGCGCTCCATCTGTGGCATGAGCACGCCCGTCGCGCTGGGCGTCACCCCGGGCAGCGGGCCGGGGCACCTGTCGCTTTTTGGCTACGACCCATTGCAGTACGAAATCGGGCGCGGGGTGCTAGAGGCGCTGGGCATTGGCTTTGACCTGCAACCCGACGATCTGGCGGCGCGCGGCAACTTTTGCACTTTGGATTCCCAGGGCTTGATCACCGACCGGCGCGCTGGCCGCATCCCCACAAAAGTCGGCGCTCAATTGTGCGAAAAGCTGCGCCAGATTCGGCTGCCGGGCGTGGATGAGATATTCGTCGAGCCGGTGAAGGAATACCGCTTTGTGCTGACGCTGCGGGGGAAAGAACTGTACGATGGCCTGACCGAGACCGATCCTCAGCAGGTGGGCAAGCCGCCGCTGCCGGTCGAACCGCTGCGGCCCGAGGCGACTCACACGGCGGAACTTGTCAATCAGTGGATGGCAGAAGCGCGGAAAATCTTGGCGGATGAACACCCGGCCAACGGCTGCAACCTGCGCGGCATTGCTAAGGATCCGGGATTGCCCCTGATGCCAGACATCTACAAACTGCGCTGCGGGGCCATTGCCACCTATCCGATGTATCGAGGCGTGGCTAAACTGACCGGGATGGATGTGCTGCCCACGGGCGAGACCATTGAGAGCGAGGTCGAGACTCTCAAACAACACTGGGCCGACTATGACTTTTTCTTCTTCCACGTCAAAAAGACCGACAGTCGAGGAGAGGATGGGGATTTTGACGCCAAGGCAAAGGTGATAGAGTGCCTCGATGCAGCGTTGCCAGATATGCTGGCTCTGGCACCGGATGTGGTCATCGTCACGGGCGATCACTCCACCCCTGCAGCGTTAAAGGCGCACAGTTGGCACGAACTGCCACTGCTACTGTGGTCAAAGTACATTCGGCGCGACGGTGTGCAAGAGTTTGGAGAAAGACCGTGCATGGCCGGGGGACTGGGACACATCCACCACACCGACCTGTTGCCCCTGGCGATGGCCTACGCGGGGAGGCTCGCCAAGTTCGGGGCCTGAGCAAGAACCGTTCGCGTTTCGCAACCCCGCTCCTGCTGCCGGCAATCGTAGCGCTGGGCGGCTTTTTGCGATTCTACCAGATCGGCGGCAAGGGGTTGTGGCTCGATGAAGCCTTCAGCATCTGGATGGGCCGGCAGCTTGTGGGAGAGATGCTCGGCTGGCTGGTCAACATTGATCAGCACCCTCCGCTTTACTACACGCTGCTCCACTTTTGGATGATTTTGGGTGATAGCGCCGCTACCGCGCGCTCTCTCTCCGCCCTGTTCGGCGCGTTTACCATCCCCGTCATCTATCTGCTGGGTCGTCGTTTGAGCGACGGCGACGAAAAGACTGGCCTGCTGGCTGCGCTGATTCTGGCTCTCTCTCCCTTCCACGTACGCTTTGCCCAGGAGGCGCGCATGTACACACTGCTGGCGCTCAATGCATCGCTGGCCCTGTACGCGCTGATGCGCTTGCTTACCGATTCCCGCTCGGCCACGGCGCTGCTAGGCCGGCAGCTCACAAACTTGTGGCGAGTCTGGCGAGGCGGGCGCTCCGCCGGTTGTCGCCGTCCGTTGCCAACCGTCGAGACTGACCTGGCCTGGCTGAGCTATATTGTCTTTACCACGGCCACCCTTCTAAGCCACAACACCGCCATCTTTTTCCCCATCGCTGCCAACATCTTGGTCTTGAGCTTGATCCTAATCCGCTCCCGACTTGCAGCTTCCAACTTGCTCCGCAACTGGCTCGTGGCCCAGGCGGGCGTGCTCCTGCTCTGGATTCCCTGGCTCATTCCCTTTGTTGTCCAGTCCACGTCCGTCTACCGCGAGTTCTGGATCCCAGCGCCAACCTGGCCGATTGTTGCAGGTACGGTCGGGGCTTTTTTGAGCGACTTTTTGCCGCGTCAGGCGCGCTGGCTTGAGGTAGTATGGGGACTGTACGCGGTGCTGGCGCTGTTGGGATTGATCCGCCTGCGCCGCCGTCCGGCGCGCCTGGTGTTATTACTCGTTATTTTCCTGACGCCGTTCGTGGGCGAGTGGTTGGTCAGCCTGCGCCGCCCCATCTTTTACGATCGCACGTTGATCTGGGCCTCGATCCCGCTCTACCTGCTGCTGGCCGCCGGCATCAGGCAGTTACGCTATTGGCCCTACGTTCTGATCGCCCTTCTGATGATAGCGACGGTCAACGGACTATCGCTGCGGGAGTATTACGTTCACTTTGAGAAGGAACAATGGGACGACGCAGCCGCGTTCGTGGCGGGGCGGGTGGAACCCGATGACTTGATCTTGTTCAACGCGACCTGGGTACAGATACCTTTCGATTTTTACTTTCGTCTTCACAACTGCCCGGTGGCCGAGCACGGTGTACCGGTGGACTTGTTCGAACGCGGTATCCTGGAGCCAAAGATGGCCGCCAGCGACTTGCCTCGCCTGCGATCTCTCACCCGCGGCCACAGGCGCGTCTGGCTGGTCTATAGCCACGATTGGTACACCGACCCAGATAGCTTGATTCCCCCCGCGCTGGAGGAAGAACTCGACCTGCTCAACCGCTGGGACTTTTATGGCCTGCAAGTGCAGCTATACGGCCTGTGGTGATACAGGCGTTCACCTTCTGCCTTGTTAGCGCCCAAAACCCCTATGGTGTCCTTCATTTTACGAGAAACAGCGAGGGCGGGGTTTTGGGCTTTTCCAAAAATCTGTTTCTTAGCAGACCCCGCTGGGCAGAGTTGCCCAATTGCGCTTTCTGTGGCAAAATACCCGTAAATGGAGAACAGTGGGAGAGGTGCGGCTGTGGGGCAAGAGAGTGTAGATGGCCTGCTGCGTGAGGGCATCGGCGCGGTCAAATCGGGCCAGCGCGAGCGCGCCCGCGACTTGCTGATGCGCGTCATAGAGCGGGACGAGAGAAACGTTTCGGCCTGGCTGTGGTTGAGTGGAGTGGTGGATGGCCTGGAAGACCGGGAAATTTGCCTGGAGAACGTGCTCACACTCGACCCTGATAACGCTCACGCGCGCAATGGACTGGCGTGGGTGCGGCAGCAGATCGCACAGTCAGTTGCGCCAGAGTCGCCTGTGGTGGCGCGTACCAGAACACCCATCTCGCCAGCCGCTGCTATGCTGCGTGCAGGCGGGCTTGACCGCCAAACATCGCCAGAGCAAGAGTCCCCTATAACGGCGCATGATGAAGAGGCCGCTTCGTCAATCGCCGCCATGCTGCACGAGGAGATGGAGAGCCATCATCTGCCGCCAGCGCCGGAGCCGGAGCCGCCAATCATAACCCAAAGCGAGTTCGATGACGAGTACCTGTGCCCCTACTGTGCGACCCCAACCGAGCCGGATGATCGCAAATGCAAAGCCTGCGGGGGAAGTTTGTGGACCAAGTTCCGGTATCAGGAGAAGCGCTCCAAGTGGCTGTGGCTGGCGATGGCGTTGCAGTTGCCCAATTTGCTGGGGAGTATGGCGGGATTTGGGCTGATGCTGATGTACGTCGCCATACAAGTTGGCGTCGCCGATCCATTTGACTTGCTGCACGTCTACCTCGGACTGCCCGGCCAAGTTCCACCAGGTGTGGCTGCTGCCGCCCTCAAGTTGTTGCCGCGACTCTATTTCTTTTCGGCCATTTTGCCTGTCTTGGTTTCAGTGGCGGTATTCAGTGGGTTGTACTTGCGTTGGAGACCGGTTTATTACGTCTATTGGATCAGCGCGGTGTTGGGGTTTGTCGTGTCTGTGCTGGCATTGTTCATGCAGAGGGGATTTGGCATGATCGCGGGCGGAGTCGGCGCGTTTTTCGCCTTTTTGATGCTCCTGCTGGTCTTTCGACTTGAGGACGACTTTAAATTTGAAAAGCGGCGGATTCTACTACGCCTCGACCGCGGCCTCGGCAACGTGGCCGACTTTTTGGCGCAAGGCGATCTCTACGCCAAGCAGAACAAGTGGTCCCTGGCCGCCATCCACTTGAGACAAGCGGCCGGTTTCGCCCCTGGCCGGCCTGGCCCGCGTATAGCCCTGGCTGTGGCGTACATCAGGCTCAAACGATACGACCTGGCTGCTCGAGAGTTGGATGAGGTTGATCGTATCAGTCCCGGCGCTCCCCGCGTTGAGGAACTAAGGGGACTGGTACACAGTCTGCGCTCCGTGACAAAGGTGCGACGCACTTCTGAAAAGTGCGTCGCACCTGAAAATGTCTGAAATTGAACAACCTTGTTCTTACCACCAGGGCAAGAAGAAAATCTGCGTCGCGCCTTCCACGTTCTCGTGTCCCACTTTGACGTCCACCACCACCTTGCGGCCTGGCGGTAACTCTTCCGAGATCCAGAATTCGCTCCTCGTAAAGCCGTTTGCGTCGGTGGGTTCGCACTCGTATCTTCCGTTATGAACAACTACACTGGCGACTGCGCCTTTGACCGGTCGCTCCCACTGGTCGGTCGCATAGACGTAGACCGTTTGCTTTTCTTCCTGCCCAATGATGATGTGCCGCACAGAGGCGCTGACGCGCAAGCGCGTGACCGGGCCAATCCTTTGCGACCCGTCACACTCTCCAGGAAGACCAAAGCGCTCGAGGTAGATTTCTCCCAGATTGGTCAGACGTATCTGTGGGCCGGAGGTGATCTCGGGATGCCACTCCATCTGCGCCCAGTCAAAGTATTGCACGATGTACTCGCCTTCTAGCATAAACTCGGAGCGGGGGTAGCCGAAGGTTTCCAACCCTCCCCGCTCACGGAAATAGTCGAGAAAGGCATAAGAGACGGTGTGGCCCGTTTCGGGAAAATAGCGCTGGAGGTTGTTGAAAGGGGGAATTTGTTCTACGGGGAGTGGAGGAAAACGGTAGCCTAATTCCTTGACCAAAAACCCGCGCAACACTTTATAGCCACCTGACGCACGCGGGTGCAACTCTAGCCGGGCGCGCTGAAAATACTGAACTTGTCTCAACGCGGAATCGTAGAATGTTTCTGTGAGGGGGTAGCCAAAGATTTCAAGCCCACCTTGCGCCTCGTAGAACTCGAGGAACTCATCGCACACGTAGAGACCGGTTTCGTCAAAGCGCTCGCAGTTTTCTTCTTGAGGTTGCGGAAGCATGGCGAATACGTTGCTCATTTTGCCGGCGCCATTGACAAGGCCAGCCATAACTATTGCCACGATTATGATTATCAGGATAGGTTTTGTCCTTTTCATCGCTGCCACTATGAACTTGAGTATACTGGAGTCTGGCAAATTTTCAGAATGCCCACATCTTGGGGTAGGCAACAATAAAGGCGCTAGATATGGGGGTTCGTAGTAGCGGCTTTAGCCGCTTTTGAGCCTTTTGGACGGCTGAAGCCGTCACTACGAACAAAAACGCCAGACTCCAGTACCATTCATCGAAAAACCAGACGAATTTAACCGGATTTTACATACACACATCGGTGCTGCATAAAGCATAGGGGAAAGAGGCATGGTCTCGAACACGGGGAGCAAAATCATCGCAAAGGCGGATGAATTGGGAGCCTCGTTAGCCGGAATTGCCAGTATCGCATCCCTTAAGGCGTCACCCTCTTATGACGTATGTGGCAAACCGCCGTACTACGAGGGCTATGGCAGCATCGAGTGGCCCAAAGATGCCAAATCGGTGCTCGTGTTGGCCCTGTCTCACGAGGCGTCCAAGCCCGAACTCGATTGGTGGAGCCACATGCCCGGCGCAACTCTGGGAAACCGTCAATTGATGAACCTGGCAAGCAATATGGCGCAATGGATCAACCAGGAACTCGATATCAATGCCCATCTCGTGGTGTACCATATTGAGGCGGGAGGGATATTTCTCAAGGATTCTGCGGCGCTGGCGGGGTTGGGCGTCATCGGCAAGAACAATTTGCTGATCACGCCGGAATTGGGGCCGCGTGTCCGTTTGCGCGCCCTGTTCCTCGATGCGGATTTGGAGCCTACGGGACCGACAGCGTTCAATCCTTGCGAGGGTTGTGATATGCCGTGCAGAAGGGCCTGTCCTCAGGAAGCGTTTAGAGATGGTTCGTACAACCTGCCTTTTTGCAACGAACAAATGGCGAAGAATGAGGTGAATTCAGTCGTCGTCGAAAATTGGGTGAACGATTCGCCGGGTCGAGTTATCAAGTATTGTAGAGCTTGCGAATTGGCTTGCCCTGTGGCGCGCTAAATAAGAATTGGGGTTATCGTGATGAATCGAGCCGGGGGTTTATAAATGGTTGGGAGAACAACACATGTCATTTGAGCGTCTTTTGAAACCGCGTTCCATTGCCGTTTTCGGCGGCGCGCAGGCCCAAGAGGTGATTCGCCAGAGCGATCGCATGGGATACACAGGGGAGATCTGGCCAGTCCATCCCAAGAAAACAGAGGTTCTGGGGCGCAAGGTCTACCGCTCGGTGGAGGATCTACCGGCAAGCCCCGATGCGGCGTACGTGGGTGTGAATCGCTACCTCACCATCGACATCGTCAGAGATCTCGCTGCGCGGGATGCGGGCGGCGCGGTCTGCTATGCCACCGGCTTTGTCGAAGCGGGCGAGGAGGGTTCCGAACTCCAAAAGCAACTTTTGGAAGCCTCGGGCAATATGCCCCTGGTCGGGCCGAATTGCTATGGGCTGCTCAACTATCTCAACGGGGCGATGCTCTGGCCCGACCAGCAGGGCGGACGGCGGGTCGAAGAAGGCGTGGCCATCATTACTATGTCGTCGAACGTGGGTTTCAATCTCACCATGCAGCGGCGCGGCCTTCCCATCGCCTACATGATATCCCTGGGGAACAGACTAAAGTTCGATCTCCATGATGCGATCCACACTTTTGCTCGAGAGGAGCGGGTCACGGCGCTGGGGCTCTTTGTGGAAACGATGCCTGACCCGAACGCTTTCCAGGAGGCGGTCAACGTCGCCCGAGAGCTGGGCAAGCCCATCGTTGCCATCAAGGTCGGTCGCTCCGAGGTCGCTCAGAAAATGGTGGTATCGCATACGGCGTCGCTCGCCGGTTCCGACGCTCTGGTAAGCGCTCTGTTCGAGCGGGTCGGCGTGGCTCGTGTCGGTTCTCTGGAAGCGCTCATAGAGGCGCTAAAGGTGTTACACGTTCTCGGCCCATTGAACGGCGGCCGGGTCGCGGCCGCGAGCACTTCGGGCGGCGACCTCACGCTTCTCGCCGACGCCCTGGGCCCAAGCCTGACCATGCCCCCGCTGTCCGAAAAGGTGACGCAAGATTTTCGCGCGACGTTACACGAGCGCATGGTGGCTGCCAATCCGTTCGATTTCCAGATGTTCTACTGGAATGACGAGGAGCGGATGGCCGAGCAATTTAGCGCCTTTTTGGCCGAAGACTTTGACGTAGCGTTGTGTTTGCTCGATTACCCACGGGAAGACCTGTGCGACCAGTCAACCTGGGGTGGGGCCGAGAGGGGTTTTGTCCGCGCCACACGGCAGACCAACACCAAGGGCGCGGTGCTGGCGACTTTTTCTGATACGATTTCAGAGCCGGTGGCGGCGCGTTTGATGAAGGATGGCGTCGCAATGCTGGCCGGCATTGATGACGGGATCGCGGGCATCCGGGCGGCGGTCGATGTGGGCGCTGCCTGGAGCCGGCCCCCCAGCCCACCGTTACTCGCGAGTTCTGGTCAACGGCAGGACGGTTCCGTCAAGGTGTTGGACGAGGCCGAATCCAAAACCCTTCTCGCCCGGTGGGGCGTGCCGGTCCCTCCGTCGCGAGTCGTCCGCAATGCCGAGGAAGCGGCAGCGGCGGCCGAAGAATTGGGCTATCCGGTCGTCGTCAAGGCACTGGGCGTCGCGCACAAGACCGAAGTTGGGGGCGTCAGACTTAACCTCGGCAGCGCAGACGAGGCAGCAGCGGCGGTGAACGAGATGTCGGACCTCTCCGAGTCCTATCTGGTCGAGAAGATGGTTGACGGCGTCGTGGCGGAGATCATTGTCGGCGTGGCCCGTGATGAGCAATTCGGCCCGTATCTTTTGGTCGGAGGCGGTGGAATTATGGTCGAGCTGATGAAAGACAGCGCGTCACTCCTGCTGCCGACCACCAGAGAGCGGGTGTTGCAGGCATTGAGCCAGTTAAAGTGTGCGCCTATCTTTAGCGGTTTCAGGGGCGCTCCGCCTGCCGATCTGAACGCCGCCGTTGATGCCGTCCTGGCGGTTGCGGGCATGGTAGAGAATGCCCCGTCGTCCATCATCGAGCTTGATATCAACCCATTGATGCTCCTGGCCAAAGGTCAGGGGGTGGTTGCGGCCGATGCTCTGATCATCAGCCTGAACGCGAAACCTGCGAGCGACCATACAAAGTGACCGTACAGTATCGAGAGTGTGTACTTTTTACAAAAGCACCGATCAGTGACGGGCCAAGTTGGCGGCTCGGCTCTGCGGTGGAAAGGACCCAAGCCCATGAAATCCGACAACAAAAAGATCGAGCAAACCATCGTCGAGAAAGCGAAAGAGTTGGGCGCCTCGTTGGCGGGAATCGCGTTGGTCAAAGACCTAAGGGCTTCCCCCTCCTATGCGATCTATGACAAAAAGCCGTTCTACGAAGAATACAAGGGTGTGGAATGGCGGCCAGAGCACAAATCAATCCTGGTGTGGGCCTTGTCCCATCCAGCATCCGAGCCAGCCCTCGATTGGTGGAGCATGAAGGTCAAGGGCTTTACGCCCGGCAACGGTATTATGAGGTTGCAGTCGAGAAAGCTTCGCATCTGGCTGGGTGAAGAGCTTGGAATCAAGGCCCTTTCGCTGCCGTACCAGATCGAGTACGGGGGGGCTTTTCTCAAGGATGCCGCCCATTTGGCTGGCCTGGGGGTGATCGGCAAAAACAACCTCCTGGTCACGCCAGAGTTTGGAACGCGCATTCGTCTTCGAGGGATCTTTATCGAGGCTGAACTTGACCCAACCGGTCCGCTGACCGGCTTCGACCCGTGTAACGGCTGCGATATGCCCTGCCACCGAGCCTGCCCGAGAGGGGCCTTCCGAAGCGGTTCCTTCGAGAGGCCGTTCTGCAAGGAGGAGAATGACTATCGCGAAGCACATATGGAAATGGTCGATGGTTCGATCATGGGGATCGAAGAGCCTTGTGAGGTCACCAAGCCCTGCCGCATCTGCGAGTTCGCGTGCCCTGTTGCGCAGGGCGACTCCCTTTGATTGTCGAGTCCAGCCGCCATAGCAAGCGGTTGTAGCCGCGATTTCTATATCGCGCAGCACGTTACGGAAATTACTGGGTGGAGGATGAGCCATCAAGCAGAGTCATCAAGTACTGCCGGGCTTGCGAGTTGGCCTGCTCTATCCCGCAGCAGACTCCCTGATAGGAAAAGGAGGTGGTGAACGATAACAAACTGAACAAGAGTACTTGCAGTGGAACAATTTTGTCGTGAGCATTTTCTAGTATCGGGTAAAGGAGGAAATCAGTGAAAGCGAACAAGTTTTTGAGCGTGATGGTTGTACTGACTATACTCGTGATGGGCATAGCAGGTTGTAGCCCCAAGACTCCGACTGAGGCGCCTACGGAAGCGCCTGCTGTAGCAACCGATGCCCCAGAACCAACCGATGCTCCAGAACCGACAGAGGCCCCTGCCGAGGCGCCGGAGAAGGTATTGGTAATTTCCACCGACGTCCAGTACAGCGAGAGCTTTGATATCTCTACCATGGTCTACTCAGACTGGCCCCACGAGATGATCTATGACAAATTGGTGAGCGTCGACACCAACTATGACTACCACCCCGGAGGACTGACGGAACGGTGGGAGGTGTCCGAAGATGGTACCGTCGTGACCTTTTACCTGAAAGAGGGTGTGACGTTCCACGACGGCTCAGACTTTAACGCCGGAGTAGTCAAGTGGTGGCTCGAAGAGATGGTCAAGGATGGGAAATGTTGCGCGTACATGTATACCGCCATCACAGAGATCCAAGTCATTGATGACTATACGATTGCCCTGACCACGGATGGGCCGTTCCCCGCTCTGTTCTACTACCTTTCCGGACCTTGGGGTCTGATCATGAGCCAGGAACAATACGAGAGTCTTGGCCCCGATGAGTACGCCTCCAATCCCTCTGGCACCGGGCCGTTCATCCTCGAGGAATGGGTGTTCAATGAGCGCTTTGTTCTGGCCAGGAACCCGGACTATAACTGGGCGGCCGAGTGGACGGGGCACGAGGGGCCGGCCAACGTGGACAAGATCATCTACCGCATCATTCCCGAGAATGCTACCCGCCTGGTTGAGCTAGAGGCCGGCGACACGCACATAGTCGCGAATGCCCCATGGCGCGAGCTGCCTACTTACCAGGACGACCCAGCTTACCAGGTCATCCAGGCCCCAGACGCGACTATATGGTTCGTCGGCATGAACGTTGACGCGCCAATTGTCGGGGATCTGAGGACGAGACAGGCCATCGGCCACGCCATTGATCGGGACCTGATCCAGGAGACTCTCTACATGGGACTGGGCCGGGCCACCGGCACCTACCTGGCGGGCGAGTTGCCGGCTGACCAGGGCGTAACCGCTCCCCTCTACGACCCAGCCGCGGCCGCGGATCTGCTGGCCGAGGCCGGATGGGTGATGGGAGACGATGGCGTTCTGGTGGCCGAGAATGTGGAGGGCGTGGATGCAGGTACCGTGTTCGAGGTCGAGTACTGGACCTATAATGATGATGAAGCTCGCCGGCTGGCCGAGGCGACCCAGAGTATGCTGGCTGCGGTAGGCATCAAGGCCAATATCACACCTATGGATAAGCCGACCTACGATTCACAACTGGAGGCTGGCGGCCACTCGATCATCCTGCGGCGCTACACCTGGGACGGCCTTGATATCCTTCCCTGGTTCCACGACTCCTACTACCTGCCCTACCCCAATTACCTTGGGGTGAACGATGAGGAGATCGACAAGATATGGGCCGATTCGGAAAAAGTTCCGACCTGGGAGGAGCGTAGCGACTCCTTCCGCGTAGGTCACCAGTTGCTCATCGACAGGTGGTATCCCTGGGCGCCCATCTACCAGCGCCCCCTGTTAATCTTTGCGCGTGACACGGTCAAGAATGTGCAAATTATCCCCTTGAGAGCGGGGTTTGAAACATATAGCTTTGTGATGATCGACCTGGAGGAATAGGCGATTGTTTGGGCTTTGAATATCTGCTGCTGGGTGACAGGTTTGTCACCCAGCAGCGGTATCAGTAGATCCCGATTGTCACCCTGTCCTGAGTGAAGCGAAGGGTTTCGTTCCTAATAGGGAGCTAGCAATGGCAACTTATTTAATCAAACGTTTCTTACTTGCAATACCCGTCCTCCTGGTGACGGCGCTTTTGGTGTTCTCGGCGCTACATCTCGCCGGTGGTGACCCGGTGATGCTGCTGGTCCACCCGACTGCTCCTCAAGAAGTCCGAGAAGCGGTTCGGGTCAAACTGGGACTGGACAAGCCGTTGCCGGTCCAGTTTGTCACGTACATGAGCCACGTTTTGAGGGGAGACCTGGGCCGATCAATCCTAAACCGGCAGCAGGTCTCGGATTTGATCGTGGAAAAGCTGCCGGTCACGGTGGAGTTAGGCGTGGCGTCTTTGTCTCTCGCCTACTTGATAGCCATTCCCCTGGGTACTGTCGCGGCTCTGAACCGCAACTCGTTTCTTGACTGGTCCTCTATGATGGCGGCGCTGATTGGAGTCTCAATGGCCGGCTTTTGGCTGGGGCTGATTCTGATCTATGCCTTTGCGGTACACTTGAGGTGGTTTCCACCCACCGGTCATGGCACCATCAAGCACCTGGTCCTGCCTGCCCTGGCCCTGGGGCTGCCCCGCGTGGGGCGCATCGCGCGCATCACCCGCTCCAGCCTGTTGGAGATCATTGGCCAGGATTACATCCGTACCGCGCGGGCCAAGGGACTCTCGGAAAGAGTGGTGGTGTTTCGTCACGCGCTGCGAAATGCACTGATACCCATCCTATCCCTGCTGGGCCTCGATCTAGGCTACATCGTAGGTGGGTCCGTCGTCATAGAGCACGTCTTTGCCCGGCAGGGTATCGGAGATATGATGTTGCGCGCCATTTACTCCCGTGATTTTCCAGTGTTGCAGGGAAGTATGTTTGTCTTGGCCCTGGCTATCATATTGAGCAATATCATCGCCGATGTCGCTTACGTGATTGTTGATCCACGGATCCGCCATGCTGCTCTGGACTGATTGGGCGGATACCAGGTATCCGTTCAAAGAATTTGAGATCGAGGTGTCTTGTGGAAGAAACTGAGCAAAAAATAAAAGCCCCCAATACGATACCCGTTGTAGCATCAGAAGAGGAACCACATCACGGAAAGCAAGTTAGTACGTGGGGCCGCCTACGCCGGAGTCCTGGCGCGATGATTGGCCTGGCGCTGATCGTGCTGCTGCTGCTTGTGGCCTTGACGGCTGATTTTATCGCACCCCAAGGGATTGACGAGCAAGACCTACGCAAAGGATTGCTCGCACCGAGTGGGGAGTTTCTCCTGGGTACCGACGAGTTCGGCCGCGATATGCTCAGTCGCATCATCCATGGATCACGAATCTCTCTGCAAGTCGGCATTATCGCCACGGTTCTCTCTGCGGTGATCGGTATTAGCCTGGGCGTTATCGCGGGTTATTTTGGCGGCAGAATTGACTATCTCATCCAAGGCATGGTGGATGTTAGTTGGGCCTTTCCCACTGTTCTATTTGCCCTCTTCCTCATCGCCGTGTTGGGCCCCAGTCTGACCAGCGTGATGGTTTCTGTAGGATTGGGCTACTGGGGAGGATACGCGCGCGTGGTGCGTGGCCAGGTGCTCTCGTTGCGCGAGTGGGAGTTTGTCATCGCTGCCCGGTCCATTGGCGCTAATGACGCGCGCATTATGCTTCGCCACATCTTGCCCAATATCGTATCCCCCGTTATCGTTATGTCTACTTTGATGATGGCCGACGCTATCCTGATCGAAGCTACTTTGAGTTTTCTGGGCATGGGCGCGCAGCCGCCTGTACCCAGTTGGGGCTCTATCCTGTCCGCCGGTCGCGCGCATATGAGACTGGCTCCTTGGGAAACTGTTTTCCCGGGCATAGCCATCATGCTGACCGTGCTGGGTTTCAACCTGCTGGGCGACGGTCTCCGCGACGCCCTCGACCCCAGGCTGAAGAATCTCTAGAAAAACCGATGACCAATCTTGAGAACTTGGAGATCAAACTGACCCAAGAAGAGCGTGACATTCTGCAAGGTGAGCAGGGGACAGCCATGCAGAAGGTCATGAAAAGCGTGGTGCTCTACGGCGAGGCCCTGGGCGCTGAGAGGTTGGTGGATATTGAGGGAGACGGGCATTTTGTCATTGCCTACGCCATCCCCGGCATCGCGCCGTCCATGGAGATGCTGGACGAGTTGACGGCGGCCGGTCTCGAGACCAAATCCCCCTTTACCCTGGATCCCAAGCCTCCACTCGATTTTGAGAACTGGTGGCTGAATCCAAACCAGGTACAGCTTTTGAAACAGATGTACCGGGACCAAGAACGCTATGACGAGAAAATGCTGCAACTGGGGCTGCGCGATACAGACGCCTGTACTTGCACCCCCTACCTGCCCCAGGTCGGCAACGTTCCGAAACGAGGCGCTATCCTGGCCTGGTCAGAGTCCGCGTGCGCGATTTTCGCCAATTCGGTCTTGGCTGCGAGAACCAACCGCCAGGGAGCGATCATGGACCTTTTGTGCGGCATCGCTGGCAAGACGCCCCTGGCGGGTCTTTTGACCGATGAGGGCCGGCGGGCCGCCTGGCTGATCGAGGTACACACAAACAAACTTCCCCCTCCACAATTGCTGGGAGCGGCTATCGGGATGCAAGTTCTTGCAGACGTACCTTTCATCGTGGGGCTGGATCGCTTTCTAGGCCCTGGACTGAATACTGAAACCCGCGATTACCTTCACGAAATGGGGGCTGCCTGCGCAACTGCCGGCGCGGTCGGGCTTTTCCACGTGGAAAATATCACGCCAGAAGCGATAGACTATGGCCGAGAGCTGCTCGTTCCAGACCACGAGAACTATGCTATAGACGACCGGCATCTCGATGATTTGTTAGCCTCTTACCCGGTGCTGTGGACGGACAAAGACGCCAAACCCGAAAAGTGCTTTATCGGCTGTCCCCACCTCAGCCTGGAGCAGTTGTACTGGTGGACCGAAAAAATCCACGGCGGATTGCAGGCAAAAGGTCGGGCGCGACTTGCGGTCAAGACCACGATGTGCGCCGCCCCGCAGGTGCTACAGACTTTCAGATCTGACGCCGAGGCTCGTCAAAAGCTAGAGGGCGCTGGCGTAAAACTCAGTGCCGGTTGCCCGATGCAGCTATTTGACAACGACCTGAGCGCAGGCGACGCAATCATCACCAATTCGAACAAACTGAGGGCTTATACAGCGGCCAGATTCTTTCCCGATGAAGAACTGGCCGAGATTATGGTCAGTGGAGGGATAAAGTGAATAGATCATCAAAGTTGATCGAGCGCGACCACACCGCTGTGGCCGCCACCATCTACAGATACACCGATATTGCCTTTCAACGAGGCGAAGGGGTGTATCTCTACGATTTCGAGGGTCGCCGGTACCTGGACTTTGTGGCCGGCATTGCCACCATGAACGTGGGGCACTGTCACCCGGCCGTGGTGGAGGCGATCTGCGACCAGGCCCACACCCTCATCCACGGCGCTTGCCACGTGGGCTATATGGAGCCTTACGTAGCCGTGCTAGAGTCGCTAAAGGCGGTCGCTCCCGGCGATCTGCGGAACGGCAAGGGCATCCTGGTGAACAGCGGTTCAGAGGCCGTGGAGACAGGCATCAAACTGGCCCGTTACGTCACCAACCGTTCGATGATCCTCGCCTTTACGGATAGCTTCCACGGGCGATCTATGGGAGCTTTGGCGCTCACCGCCTCTGGCACGCTCTACCGCCAACGTCTGGCCGGACTTTTCACGGGCGTCTATCACACGCCCTACCCATACTGCTACCGCTGTCCCCTAAAGCACAAGTCGGCGGAGACGTGCGGGCTGGCCTGCCTCAATCTGGTAGAAAAGGCGCTTCAGACAGTAGTCCCGCCCCAAGACCTGGCGGGCATCATCGTCGAGCCTATCGCTGGCGAGGGCGGCTACATTGTCCCCCCTGACGGCTTTCTCCAGGGCTTGCGCGAGATCTGCGACCGTCATGGCGCGCTGCTCATTGCCGATGAGGTGCAGACAGGAGTGGGACGCACGGGCAAGATGTTCGCCGTGGAGCATTGGGACGTGACGCCCGACGTTATTTGTCTGGCCAAGGCGCTGGGCGGCGGCTTGCCCCTGGGCGCGGTGTTGGCCCGGGCTGATCTGATGGACGCCTGGCCTCCGGCGGCCCAAGGCACTACCTTTGGCGGCAATCCCATTGCCTGCCGGGCCGGGCTGGCTACCTTGCAGATCATCCGGGAAGAGAATCTGATGACCCGCGCCGTGGAGGTGGGCGACTATATCCAGGACCGGTTCCGCGAGGCCCAGAAAGAGTTGCCCCTCATCGGAGACGTGCGCGGCAAGGGGCTGATGGTAGCGGTCGAGTTGGTCAACGCCGATGGCAGCCCGGCGAGCGAGATCATCAAGGCCATCATCAAAGAGATGGGGGCCAACGGGATCGCGCTCACCAAATGCGGCGCGAGCGCGCTACGCTTCGCTCCACCGCTCATCATCACCCGGGAGCAGGCGGGCGAGGGGGTGGATATCATCATTCAAGTGTTGCGCCGTCATCAGTGGTAGTAGCTCCATTTCGTAGAATTCACACAAGACAATATCTTTAAGGAGGACAAAATGTCACAAGAAATGTTCGACAAGTTGGCCCAGGCAGTAGTAGAGGGCGAGCTGGAGGATGCCGAGGAACTGGCCAAACAAGCGTTGGAACAGGGCCTCGATCCGCTGGCCTGCATCAACGAGGGCCTCACCCAGGGCATGGATCGCGTGGGCGAGTTGTTTGCAGAGGGCGAGTATTATCTGCCCGACCTGATCATCGGGGGCGAGGCGATGAAGGCGGCCCTGACGGTCTTGGAGCCGGCCCTGACCGGGGATCAGGAGCGCGAGGTCGCGGGGCGGGTGGTGCTCGGTACGGTGGAGGGCGACCTGCACGAGATCGGCAAGACGCTGGTGGGAACCATGCTCACGGCCAATGGTTTCCAGGTCACCGACATCGGCGTAGACCAGTCCGCGACCGAGTTCATCGCCGCCGTCAAAGAATCGAACGCGACGTTGATCGGCGCTTCGGCGTTGCTGACGACGACGATACCGGAACAGCAAAAGATCATCGAGGCGCTGGCCGAGGCCGGTCTGCGCGACAAGGTCAAGGTGATGGTCGGCGGCGCGCCGGTCACCCAGGCCTGGGCCGACAAGATCGGCGCTGACGGCTATGCTGAAGACGCCATCTCTGCGGTCTCTGTTGCCAAAAAGCTCGTTAAAGCATAACGGCCTGAAATACGTCACGTAAAAGGAGTTTTTGAAATGTTTAAACTAGAGGAAAGAAAAGCCAGTATCCAACCGATCAAATCCAAACTAAAGATCAGCATTCTTGACGACCAAGAAATCAGCCAGATCAACCAGAACACTCGCACTGTGCTAGAACAAGTCGGAGTGACTTTTCCATCTGATAAAGCGCTCAAGCTCTTTGCCGATGTAGGCGCGAACGTCGATTTTGACACGCAACTTGTCAAGATCCCCGCTGATTTACTCGATAAATACCTGGCCACATCACCGCGCGCCTATACTATGGCAGGTTCGCGGCCGGACCTCGATGTCCACGTCGGCGACGGCGAGGGCACCTATTTTTACTGCAGCGGCGAGGCTCCCAAGATCGTTGATTTTGAAACCGGTGAACGCCGTCTGTCGGTTAAACAAGATATCGTCAACCACGCGCGCATAGCCGATTATTTGCCGATCGTCTCGCTGTTGTGGCCGTCGGTCAGCGCCAGTGATAAAGGCGTGACCTCCCCACTCCATGGTCTCGAGGCCTGTTTCAATAGCACCGAAAAGCACGTCGAGTCAGAGTCGGTGATGGACAAAGTCTCGGCGCGCTACGCGGTTGAAATGGCAATTGCTGTTGCCGGCAGTAAAGAAAAGCTGCGCGAGCGCCCGGTACTCTCCCAGTTGCTCTGCTGCATTGCCCCACTGGCGCAGGATAGAGGCGGCATCGAAGCCGCGATGGTCTTTGCAGAGAACGACATACCGGTCGGGTTTATGTCGATGCCCACGTTGGGTCTTACGGCGCCGCCATACCCGGCTGGCGCTCTCACCCTGGCGATGGCTGAAACGCTGAGCGGCATCATGCTCACACAGATCATCAATCCAGGTGTGGGGAACTATATATCCGTGAACCCTGGGATGATCGACCCCCGCACGGGCGCTTACTTTATGGGGTCGAGCGTTGCCCAGGTTCTCAACGTCGCCGGGGTCCAGATGTCACATTCCAACGGCATCCCCGTGCTGGCCTGTCATTCCTTCGGAGGCAGCCAGTATGAACTCGGCAACTGGCAAGCCGGTTATGAAAACTTGTACTCTCATTTTCTGGCGGTGATGGCCGGCGCCGACATGTCCTTCGGTCCCAGCGGAATGTACGAGGCCGTCAGCTTGCTCGATCACCCGCGCATTCTGTTCGATCGCGAAATTCTGCGCGTGATCGACGAGGTCACCGACGGGATGCAAGTTACCCCCAAGACACTTGCCTTCGACATGATCAAGCAAATCGGGCAACGCAGCGCCTATATCAGTCATAAAGAAACAATCAAGGCTTATCGTTCGATGTGGCGGCGGGACTCGATCCTTTATGAAGATGGGAAAGCCGAGGGCCGTAAATGGCGCGATCCGGTGGAGGTCGCCCGCGAAGCCATACGATGGATCCTAGAAAATCATAATCCAGATCCGCTTCCTGATGATGTGCGGCAGGAGATAAGAAAGCTGGTGGCTGCCGCCGACCAGGACGAGAATCTGAAACGAGAGATCAAGGGGCACTAGAGCGGGTGAAAATCAATAATGTCGCCGTCATCGGCGCCGGCACGATGGGGCACGGCATCGCCCAGGTGTTTGCCCTGGCCGGTTTGCAGGTGGCCCTGACCGATAGTGACGATCAGGTTCTAGAAAAGGCCAAGCCGCGCATCCAGGCGAATTTGGCGGCGTGTGTCGAACACGGCTTTGTGGACCCAGATATGGCGGCGGCTGCGCCTGCGCGCATCACGCTAGAATCTAACCTGGCAGAGGCGGTTGCTCAGGCCGACTTTATCGTCGAGGCCGTCTTTGAGAACCTCGACGTCAAGCGCGAGGCGCTACGCCAGGTGGATGAGTACTGCCCGGCCCACGCCATCATCACCAGCACCACGTCTAGCTTTCGCGCTGGCGACCTGGCGGTCGCGCTCGCCCACCCGGAGCGTTTCCTGGTGACGCACTATTGGAACCCGCCCTATATCATCCCGGCTGTAGAAGTGTCGCCATGCGAGCGCGCGTCTACCAAAGTGGTCGAGGCCACCGTCACGCTGCTCAAAGCCGTGGGCAAATATCCGGCGTTGCTAAAAAAGGACGTCGCCGGTTTCATCGGCAATCGCCTGCAACACGCCTTGCGCCGCGAGGCGATAGCCATCGTGGCGCAAGGCATCGCCAGCCCGGAGGACGTGGACCTCATCGCCAGGCTGAGTTTCGGCCTGCGTTTGCCCGTGGTCGGCCCGCTGGAGACGGTGGACCTGGGCGGCCTGGACCTGACGCAAGCGATCCAAACCTACTTGCTCCCAAAGTTGGAGCGTTCTACCGAGCCGCGGCCATTGATCCAAGAAAAGGTCGCGCGGGGTGAGTTGGGAGCAAAGGCCGGCGTAGGGTTCTTTGACTGGCCTCCGGGCCGGGCTGCGGAGGTCATTCGGCGGCGCGACGAGGCCCTTTTGGAGATGGTCGAATTGTTGAGATCACGCGGTTTCCTGCAAGAGCCGTCTGATCAGCAGGTAGACGAGAAGGAAAGCAAAAGTGAGTAGAACATTTAGCGGGAGGGCGATCCTTCCAGGCCGCCTGGAGGGCGAGGCCCTGGTGACTCGCACCGGGTTCAACACCTACGCCAGCTTTTACACGAGCATCCACGCCCAGGCGGAGGCGGCGCTGTGCGCTGACAGTGGCAACCGGGAACTCTATGGCAAGAACCTGACCGGCAAGATCGTATGTCTGCCGCAGACCACCGGTTCCACTTCGGCCGGGGCAGTGTGGCATAGAATAGCCCGCATGGGCGTGGCCCCGAAAGCGATGTTGTTTTCTCGACAGATCGATTCGCTGGCTGCGGGCGGACTGATCGTGGCCGATGTGTGGGCCGGTAAACGAATAGTCACGGTGGATCAACTGGGCGACGATTTCCTGAAATTTGTCAGGGACGGCGATCTGATCGTGATACGAGAGGACGGCACAGTTACAATCCAATAGGGTGCGCTTCATTTCAGTTCAAGTAGCCGCGATTACTGTCGAACGAGAGTTCCCGGAAAGTGCTCAGAGCCCCGTCCCCGGGGCGACTTTTGCGGCTCTGCTGCGCCGGAGACGCCCCCGAGGACGGGGGCTGGGAGCGTTCAAAGACTTGCCGAAAGCTCGTATGTAGGGAAGGAGGTGACGATTGATAGCGAACTCGGATCCGATGCGGAACAATCTCGTTACAAACACTTGCTAATGCAAAAGGAGAAAAGTAATGAAGAACAAACTGTGGAAACTTTTAACCGTAATGATCGCTCTGACCATGCTCATCACGAGCCTGGTGGGTTGCACCACACCGACCGAAGAACCGACAGAGTCGCCCGCGACTGAAGAGCCTGTGGTAGAACCTACCGAAGAACCCGTGGTAGAGCCTACTGACGAACCTGCCCCACCCGAGCCTGTCACCATGCGCATCGGCACCACCTTTCTCCTGGACACGGTGAACATCAACGTCTCCTGGACTAGCTGGCAAATGTGGCGCTTGATTTACGACTCGGTGGTCGAGACTGGTGAACTGGGCGTCTATAGGCCCGGCCTGGCCGAAAGCTGGGAGGTCTCTGACGACGGGCTGGTGTGGACCTTTAAAATACGGGAGGGCGCGACGTTCCACGACGGCACTCCCTGCACCGCCGAAGAGGTTGCCTGGAGCCTCAACTGGATGATCAACGTGGGGAACGATAGCCTGTCGTACCTGTGGTGGAACTTTACAGAGGTCGTCGCCCTGGACGCAACCACTTTGCAGATTACCACAGGCGACCCGTTGGGCAATATGGAATACCTGATGTTCTGGGCCTTTATCGTCCCGGAGAGTGTCTGGGGGCAGTTTGATACCTACGAAACCATGGCGGAATTTGTCGATCTCTCCGCAGCCACGGGTACCGGCCCCTACAAATTGGCCGAGTACGAAGCGGACGACTACCTGCTGCTCGAAGCCAACGAGAACTATTGGGGCGGCAAGCCGCCTGTAGACACGATCATCTTCCAGCAATACGCCAGTGAGGATGCTATGGTCCAGGCGCTGATGGCCGGCGAGGTAGACATTGTAGACGGCATCCCATCTACCGCGCTCACGACCCTGCAAGACCTGGAGAACGTCCAAGTGGAAATCATGCAGGCGTACGCGCTCGACGAGTTGTCCATCAACACTCACGAGGATGGCACCCAGCCCGAGAGCCTGCTGGATCCGGTGGTGCGCAAGGCCATCGAGTATGCCATTGACAGAGAGGCAATCAACCAGGTGGCTTACGCCGGGCTCGGTACGCCTGGCACAACCATGATCGCTCCATCCCTGGGCGACTGGCACAACAGCGAGATTGAAGCCGTCACCTTTAATATAGAAGAAGCCAATCGCATTCTGGATGAGGCCGGCTACGTGGACGGCGACGGCGATGGCATCCGCGAGTGGTCCGACGGCACACCGCTAGAGTACCGCCTGATGGCGACGGAAGGCGCTACTTATGCCCGTATGTTGGAGATCATCTCCGACGGGATGGCCCAGGCCGGTATCTCGGCTCCGCCCACTTTGATGGACTATGACAGCCAGGCCGCGTTGGTCTATGCCTGGGACTATGACCTGAACATGTGGCAGTGGGGCATGGACATTGACCCGGACTTTGGCATGGTGATCTTCAAGTGCGAGGAGCGCTACGAGTGGGGCTGGAACCCCAACGGCTACTGCAACGAGGATTACGATGCGCTGTACGTCCAGTCGGCCACTGCTGTCGATCACGAAGAACGGCGCGCCGTCATCTGGGAAATGCAAGAGATGATCTATGAAGCGCGTCCCTGGATCGTCCTGGTCTACATACCCAGTATGCAGGCTTATGACAACACTGCTTTCACCGGTTTCAAGACCGATGCTGCCAACATCTGGACAAAGTGGTCCATTATGGAAGTGGAGCCTGTGCAGTAGTGTAGAAAATAATCTAGACCCTAAGGGTTTTCTGAAACCCTTAGGGTCTGGGTCTGTGAGGCGCTTATGCAACGCGGCGATTATCTGATTCGCAAAACCTTTTACGCCTTGATCACCTTGATCGTGGTGATTATATTCAACTTTTTTCTCTTTCGTATTCTGCCCGGCGACCCGGTCAGAGCGCTCATCCAAAATGCACGCATGGATCACGATGCAGTCGATAGGATCAAGGCCCAGTTTGGGCTAGACAAGCCGATCTGGTTCAACTTTGAGGGCAGCACCGTCCAGGTAATTGCTTCCGAGGTATCGCTGCTGGCCGAGCCGGAAGCGGGAAGCAGTGTGGAGCACACAGCCTCCGCTGGCGAGCGGCTCAATTACGAACAGCGCAGTGAGGATGGACAGTGGATACTGGCGGCGCGATCCAATGCGGAGGGAAGCGTGACCGCAAGGGGTTGGGCGCCGGCAGAGAGCGTAAAGGTAAGCGTCAACCCCCTCGACAGCCAGTTCTTTGTCTACATGCGTAACCTCCTCCAGGGCGAGCTGGGCGACTCCTTTGCTCAGAGAGGGGTTCCCGTGAGCGAACTGCTGGCAGAGCGCGTGTGGCGCACGGTGGTGCTGCTGGTGATCGGTGAAGTGACGGCCATTGTGCTAGGCATAATGCTCGGCATCGTGGCCTCGTGGCGGCGCGGCTCCAGGTTGGATACCGGCATCATGTTGTGGGGTTTGTTCACCTGGTCTATCCCGACCTTTTTCTTTGGTATTATCCTCGTGATCCTGGCCAGCGGACACTTGCCGACCGGCAGGATGGTCACTGTGGGCCTGAAACCGGAGGATGGCTGGGCCTACTGGGCCGACGTGGGTAAACACCTCATCCTCCCCACCATCACCCTGGGCATTGGCTTTACCAGCTCGTACATGATGGTCATGCGCTCTAGCATCGTGGAGGTGCTGAGCGAGGATTACATCCTGACCGCCAAGGCCAAGGGGTTGAACACCTTCCAGATTCTGCGCGACCACGCGCTCAAGAACGCCATGCTGCCGATGGTGACTCTTATCACGCTCAGTCTGGGGTACACCGTCGGAGGGGCCATTCAGGTGGAAACCGTTTTCTCCTGGCCGGGGGTTGGACGGCTGATCTATGATGCAGTGGGCGACCGGGACTTTCCCGTGCTCCAGGGCGCTTTCCTGCTCATTGCCATCAGCGTCATCGCAGCCAATTTCTTGTCCGATCTGTTGTACTCGGCATTGGACCCGCGCGTAAAAGTGGAGTAGGAGAATTGACAATGGAACCACCTGGTTACTCGTCATCTGGAATGGACTTTAAACAAATCTGGGGCACCTTTCGGCGCAAGCCGTCGGCTATGCTGGGCTTGGCCATACTCTTATCTGTGGTGTTCATAGCTATCTTTGCCCCCTGGGTGGCCCCCTACAATCCCGATGATTCAGTAGACGTAAAGTTCGAGGACCTGTTGGCCCCGCCGGATGGGGAGCACCTGCTGGGCCGGGACGACGTCGGCAAGGACGTGTTGAGCCAACTCATCTACGGCGCGCGTATTTCGCTGCTCGTGGGATTCGTCACCTCATTCATGTCAATGTTCATCGGCACTGTCGTTGGCCTGGTGGCCGGCTACTATGGTGGACGAGTTGATAACCTGTTGATGCGGATCGTGGACTTTTTGCTGGTGATTCCCTCTCTGCCCTTGATGCTGGTCATCATCTCCGTCTGGGGCCGCGGGCTGGACAAGACCATTCTCATAATCGCGCTGCTGTACTGGACATATATGGCGCGGCTGGTGCGCTCGCAGGTGCTTTCGATCAAAGAACGACAGTTCATTCTGCGCGCCCGCGCCATCGGCGCCAGTCCCCTGCGTATCATCGCGCGTCATATTTTTCCCCAGGTGCTTCCCCTCATCATCGCGCAGGCGGTGCTGGATATCTCGACCTCTATTCTGGCCGAATCGTCGCTCAGTTTTCTGGGGTTGGGCGACCCCACGCTCGTCAGTTGGGGCATGATGCTCAACTTTGCTTTCGAGCGAGCCATCAGCCGCATGGCGTGGTGGTTTCTCCTCCCGCCCGGCATTGCCATCGTCTTGGTCAGTCTATCGCTGGTACTGATCGGCACCGCGCTGGAAGAGATCGTCAACCCGAGGCTCAAGACCCACCATCTCTTTGATCCGCGCAACATGGTGGCTTTGCTGACAGGCGTGGGAAAGACAAAAGTAGAGGAGAGAACAGAATAATGACAATCTTGCAAGTGCGAAATCTCTCCATCGACTATCTCGCCGCCGATGGCGCCGTGCTGCACGCGGTGGACGACGTGGGGTTCGACCTGGAACAGGGACGCTCGCTGGGGTTGGTAGGCGAGAGCGGGTGCGGCAAGACCACGACCATGCTCGGCCTGCTGCGATTGCTGCCCGCCGAAGGGCGCATCATCTCCGGCGAGGTGCGCTATCAGGACACCGATCTGCTGCGCGTATCCGAGCGCGAGATGCGCAAGTATCGCTGGAGCAAGATATCGCTCGTCTTTCAGGGCGCGATGAACGCTCTCAACCCGGTGCGCAAGGTCGGCGACCAGATCGCCGAGGTGATCCTGCTCCACAAAACCGTCACGGACAAGGGAGAGGCCAACGAGCGAGTCGGTGAACTGCTGGAACTGGTGGGCATCACCTCAGAGATGGCGCGGCAGTATCCCCACCAGTACAGCGGCGGGATGCGCCAGCGGGCGATGATCGCTATGGCGTTGGCCTGCTCTCCTGACATTCTCATCGCTGACGAGCCGACCACTGCCCTCGACGTGATGATCCAGGCCCAGATCCTGGACCTGTTGCAGAATCTACAAAAGGAGCTAGAGCTATCCATCGTCATGGTGACCCACAACCTGGGCGTGGTGGCCGAGATCTGCGACGATGTGCTGGTGATGTACGGCGGCAAGACGGCCGAGTATGCCAGCGTGGACGTGATCTATAACGAGCCGCTCCATCCCTACACCCAGCGCCTTTTGCAGGCTTTTCCCGACGTGGATAGTCCGGCCTCATCGCTGGCCTCCATTCCCGGTCACCCGCCGCCGCTGGACGCGCTGCCGCCGGGATGCCGTTTCGAACCGCGCTGTCATTGCAGGGAAGGTATCTGCGCTGTGGAAAATCCGCCGTTGGTGATGGTCAAGCCTGGGCATTACGTTGCCTGTCACATGGTAGGAGATTAGTCGTATGGAACAAAGCACACAAGGTGAAATCGTTTTACAAATCAATGACTTGCGCACGCATTTTCCCGTCTCGCGGGGCATCGTGGGCGCGCTGCTGCGCAAGCCCCAACGCTACGTCCACGCCGTGGACGGCGTCAGCCTTTCCATCGCCCAGGGCGAGATTCTGGGTCTGGTCGGCGAGTCGGGTTCCGGCAAGACGACCACGGCGATGAACGCCCTGGGGTTGGTTAAACACACCGGGGGAGAGATATTTTTCAATGGCCAAAGCGTCCCCGAGTTGGCGCGGGGCCGCGGGCGGGCAAAGCTGCGGCGGCAGATGCAGGTCATCTTTCAGGACCCCTACGAAGCCCTCAATCCCCGCCAGACGGTGTTTTCGACCGTGGCCGAGCCGTTGGAAGTGCACCGGCTGGTCAAGAGCCAGGCGGAAAAGGTCGAGCGGGTCACAGCGGCCCTGGACGACGCCGGCCTCAAGCCTCCCGCGACGTTTTTTGACCGTTACCCGCAGGAGCTATCCGGCGGCCAGCGCCAGCGATTGGTGATCGCCGGGGCGTTGGTGCTGAACCCGCAATTGCTCGTGGCCGACGAACCGGTTTCGATGCTGGACGTCTCTATCCGGGCCGAGATACTCAACCTGCTGCGCCAGTTGCGGGACGAGCACGGCATCACTATCCTCTACATCACCCACGACCTGGCGACGGCCGCCTACTTTACCGACCGGATAGCCGTGATGTACCTGGGCGAGATTGTCGAGATCGGCCCGACAAAGACAGTGTTGAGCGATCCCAAACATCCATACACCCAGGCGCTTCTCTCCGTGATTCCCGTGCCCAATCCCCGGCGGCGACGGAAGCGCATGATCCTCGAAGGAGAGACGCCCAATCCCATTGAACTGCCATCCGGCTGCCGCTTTCACCCGCGCTGCCTGATGGTTTCGGACGAATGTACTCGGACAGAGCCGCAACTGGAAAGTGTGGATGCGAATCACCAGGTTGCCTGCTTGTTGGCTCGGTCTGGCTAGAAGGAGAAAAATCAATGCAAATACAAGTAAACGATCCGGAACAATTTGGCTTTTCGACCCGCCGGTTGGAGCGCATCAACGGTGTGATGCAGCGTTACATTGACCAGGAAAAGCTGGCGGGCATCGTCTCGTTGGTGGCGCGTCGCGGCAGTGTGGTCCACCTGGAGAAATTCGGCGTGCAGGATTTTGCAAGCGGCAAGCCAGTCGAGTTTGACACGATCTTTCGCTTTTACTCGATGAGCAAGCCGATCACCAGCGCGGCGTTGATGATGCTGTACGAGGAGGGGCGTTTCCAGTTGGACGATCCTGTCTCCCGCTTTCTGCCCGAGTTCAAAGAGACCAAGGTTTGGGCGGGCGAGGATGAACTTGCCGACCTGAACCGCCCAATCACCATCCGCCATTTGCTGACGCACACCGCCGGGCTCAGCTATGGCGGGTTCGAGGAGACGGGCGTGCCAGTTGACAAGCTGTACGATGAGGCGGGCTTTTTCGACGAGGGCGTCGACACCGCTGAAATGGTTCGTCGCATTGCTGCCTTGCCACTCGCCTACCAGCCGGGGCAGGTGTGGCACTATAGTATGGCCACGGACGTGATCGGTTACCTGATCCAGGTGATCGCCGGGATGCCGTTTGACGCATTCCTGCAAGAGCGGATACTGGGGCCGTTGGGCATGGTGGACACGGACTTTTACGTGCCCGCAGAGAAACTCGACCGTCTGGCCGAGGTATACAGCCCGTCTTCCGACGGCCTTGAGCCTACCGATACCGCGATAGCGGGTGATTTTACAAAGCCGCAGAGCGTGTTGCTGGGCGGCAGCGGACTCGTCTCCACCGCGTCCGACTATATGCGCTTCTGCCAACTGATGCTCAACGGTGGCGCATTAGATGGCGTGCGATTGTTGGGCCGCAAGACGGTCGAGTTAATGACGGCCAACCATCTGCCAGACGGGTTGCTCCCCATTGGAATGGGCCCTGACGTGATGCGCGGATACGGCTTTGGCCTGGGCTTTCGCGTGCTGATGGACGTTGCCCAGTCTGGGATGTTGGGATCGGTGGGTGTGTACAGATGGGGCGGATGGGCCAGCACTATATTTTTCATCGACCCGCAAGAAGAGTTGATCGCCATGCTGCTGCTCCAACTCATACCGTCCGGGCACTATCCCATCGCGGAACAGTTCGAGGTGCTCGTTTATCAAGCTCTCGTGAGATGATGATATGCTAGACATCCTGATCAAAAACAGTCTCGTCATAGATGGCGCGGGAAAGTCTGTTTTCAAAGCCGACGTGGGAGTCACGGAAGGCCGCATCGCGGTCGTGGCCGCGGAGGTCGAACTGGAAGCCAAGCGTACCATCCAGGCGCAGGGATTGCACCTGGCCCCCGGTTTTATTGATCCCCACACCCACTCCGATCTCACCCTGCTGGTCGATCCCCAGGCCCAAAGCAAGATCCGCCAGGGCGTGACTACGGAGGTCGTCGGCAACTGTGGCTTTTCGCCCGCTCCGCTGGCGGGCGCGGCTGTGGCCGAGACGCGGGCCGAGGCCAAAACCTTTGGCATAGACGTCACGTGGACCAGCATGGCCGAATACATGGCCCAGTTGCGCGACCCCGGTACCGCCCTGAACGTGGCGCCCCTGGTGGGCCACAACACGGTGCGAGGCTCAGTCCTGGGCTATGACGACGTACAGCCCACGCCAGAGCAGCAGGCCGATATGGAGCGACTGGTGGCGGAGGCGATGGAACAAGGGGCGCGAGGCTTTTCAACCGGCCTGTTCTACCCGCCGGGCTTTTACGCCCAGACCAAAGAGGTGATCGGGCTGGCGCGGGCGGCGGCGCGTTACGGCGGCATCTATGCCAGCCACATCCGCAGCGAGAGCGACCACGTGTTGGAAGCCGTGGCCGAGGCGATCGAGATAGGCGAACGGGCCGAGGCCCAGGTGGAGATTGCTCACCTCAAGGTACACGGCCATCGGAACTGGGGAGACATTGATCGGCTGCTGGCCCTGCTCGACGAGACCCGTTCGCGGGGAGCGGAGGTGGGTTGTGATCAATACCCCTACGCTGCCAGCTCGACCTGGCTGATGGCTCTCCTGCCCTACTGGGCGCAGACGGGCGGGGCTAGGGCCATAGCGGAACGGCTGCGCGACCCCGATATGCGCGCCCGGCTCAAGCAGGACCAGGAGGAAAACCGTGTCGAGTGGGATAACCGCAGCGGCCCGCCCACGTGGAACGATATCCTTATCACCGATTGCGCCCCCCGGCCAGATGTGTTGGGCAAGAGCATCGCCGAGATCGCCGAGGCCGAGGGCAAAGAGCCGTTGGAGGCTACCTTCGACCTGATCGTGGTCAGCGAGGGGCAAGCGGCGGCTGTGTTCTTTGACCAACTTGAGGAGAATGTGCGCGTTCTGATGCGCCATCCCCTGGTGGTGATCGGCAGCGATGGTTACTCGCTATCGCCTCGCGGCGTGCTGGGCCAGCGCAACCCCCACCCGCGCAGCTATGGCACATTCCCCCGTGTGCTGGGACGCTACGTGCGCGAGGAAAAAGTACTATCCCTGGAGGAGGCGGTGAAAAAGATGACGTCCATCACCGCTGAGCGCTTTGGCCTGAGCAACCGGGGCGTGATCCGCGCAGGTGCGTGGGCCGACCTGGTACTATTCGACGCCCAGACCGTCGCCGACCGGGCGACCTTCACCGACCCCCACCAGTACCCCGAGGGCATTCCCTACGTCGTCGTCAATGGCGTGATCGTGATTGACCAGGGCCAGCACACCCACGCTCTGCCTGGGCGGGTACTCTGACGGTGGATGATGCCCGCCTCTTGGCCGCCCGGACGTAAAATACTGATCGGGCAGTCCTCCTGGTCGTCACCGCCCCCACGATATGCACGGATCCCCACACACGTGTTTCGTAGAACCACCCGACACCCCAACCAACCGCAAGATGATGCCCACATCCAACCTGCGCAAGTGGGTGGAGCTGGAGTATATCGCCGCGACGATGCGCTTTTTCTGCTCCGATGCGGCCGGTTCGAACATGGCGCGCGCATCTCCTATGAGGCGGTGTAGGTGGATAAAAAGCATCCCAGTTAGTAGCGGCGAAGCGACGTAACCAGAAGGAGACTTTTATCACAGACAAAAGACCTACTCAATGATATACTTGGGGTGATCGCTTCTGGTATGGGAGGTATCAATGACCGAGAAACAACGCACGATCGCTTTACCTATTGAGGGTATGAATTGCGCCAGTTGCGTGGCTCACGTGCAGCGCGGGCTGGCAGGAGTGGAGGGCGTCCTAGACGTCAATGTCAACCTGGCCACGGAGAAAGCGTCGGTGGTTCTAGACCCCAGGTTGGTCTCCCAGGATCGACTGGTGGATGCCGTGCGCAATGCGGGCTACGACGTACCCACCGAAACCATCAGCCTGCCCATCGGCGGTATGACGTGCGCCAGTTGCGCGGCCCGCGTCGAGGGAGCATTGGCCAAATCGCCGGGCGTAGTGGGCGTCAACGTCAACCTGGCCACTGAGAAAGCCAGCGTGGAGTACATTCCCTCCGTGGCCGGGTTGCCCGATTTTCGCCGCGCCGTGGCCGGCGCGGGATACGAGGCGCTACTCACGGCGGAGGAACAGGCCGAAGCAGGACTCCCCCGCGAGGTCTCTGCGGAGCGCAAGATGCGGGACGCTCGCCGCCGGATGTTCCTGGCGTGGGTCTTTACTGGCCCCATCATCCTGTGGATGCTGCCGGAGATGATTCTGGGAGTAGCCTGGCCTAATGCGATTATTTTCAATCTGGGAATGTTGCTGCTGGCCGCGCCGGTGCTCTTTTGGGTTGGACAGCGCACCTACGTCGCGGCTTACAAGTCATCCATCCACGGCGCGCCCAATATGGACGCCCTGATCGCTATGGGTACCGGGGCCTCTTTCCTCACTGGCATCGCCGCTTTCTTTGCGCCCGTTCCCTCCTACGCCGGCGTATCGGCCATGATCATGGCCTTCCACCTGACCGGCCGCTACGTGGAAACGAGCGCCAAAGGACGCGCCTCGCAGGCTATCCGCAAACTGCTAGAGCTGGGAGCCAAAACCGCCCAGGTTCTGGTTGACGGCGCGGAGAAACAGACGCCGATTGATGCGGTACAGGTGGGCGACGTGATGGTCGTCCGCCCCGGCGAAAAGATTCCCACCGACGGGATCGTGATCAAAGGCGAGAGCGCGGTGGACGAATCTATGGCCACGGGCGAATCGCTGCCGGTCAACAAACAGCCTGGCG
This sequence comes from Thermoflexia bacterium, assembly GCA_011192155.1. Classification (GTDB taxonomy): domain Bacteria; phylum Chloroflexota; class Anaerolineae; order B4-G1; family B4-G1; genus B4-G1. Next base: position 6,473 of record DUEK01000031.1, on the reverse strand, counting down.
ACGAGGTGATCGGCGCCACGGTCAACCAGGACGGGCTGCTTCAAGTGCGGGCCGCCCGCGTGGGCCAGGACACCTTCCTGGCCCAGGTGGTGCGCCTGGTCGAACAGGCTCAAGGTACCAAAGTGCCCATCCAGGCCTTTGCCGACCGGGTGACGGCCGTCTTTGTGCCCATCGTCATCGTCGTTGCCTTGCTGACCTTTTTGGCTTGGTTTTTGTTCCCCAACGAGTTGCGGCCTGTGGCCGAGTGGGCGGCCGGCTTTTTGCCCTGGGTGAACCCCGACCTGAACGCCTTCACGCTGGCTTTGATCACTACCGTCTCGGTACTGGTCATCGCCTGTCCCTGCGCTTTGGGACTGGCCACGCCCACGGCGTTGATGGTCGGCAGCGGCATTGGGGCCGAGAACGGCATCCTCATCCGTTCCGGAGATGCCATCCAGGCCATGCGCGACGTGCGGATGGTGGTCTTTGACAAGACGGGCACCCTCACCACGGGTAAGCCCAAAGTGACAGATCAAATCGCAACCCGCAACTCACAACCCGAAACTATTTTGCGCTGGGCCGCATCGGTAGAGGTGGGGAGCGAGCATCCACTGGGTAAGGCGATTGTGCGCCAGGCGAAAGAGCAGGGCCTGAGCTTGGGTGACTTGGCCGATTTTAGAGTCGTGCGCGGCAAGGGCGTGCGGGGCGTGGTGGACGGAAAAAGTGTATTGGTGGGCAGCCGGGCGTTGCTGGAGGAACACGGCGTGACTGTGGTAGTGGAAGACGAGATGCGCCGCCTGGAGAACGAGGGCAAGACGGCTATGCTGGTCGCGGTAGGCGCGGATAGAAAACATCCGGGCGAGTTACTGGGCCTGCTGGCCGTGGCCGATACGCTCAAGGAGGATGCCGTGACAGCCATCCGTGAGTTGAAAGCGCTGGGATTGGAGACGGCGATGCTCACCGGCGATAATGAGCGCACGGCGCGGGCCATCGCCCGCCAGGTGAGCATCGCCCACGTGCTGGCCGAGGTGCTACCCGATGAGAAATTAGCCGAGGTGCAGCGCTTGCAGGCGGAGACGGATGGCCTGGTGGCTATGGTTGGGGACGGAATCAACGACGCCCCGGCGCTGGCCCAGGCCGACGTGGGCATCGCCATCGGTACCGGAACAGACATTGCCATCGAGGCCGCCGATATTACCCTGGTGCGCGGCGATCTGTCCGGCGTGGTCAGCGCGGTCAAGCTCTCGCGGGCCACGTTCAATAAAGTGGTACAGGGCCTCTTTTGGGCCTTTTTCTACAACGCAAGTATGATCCCGCTGGCTATCCTGGGAATGATGCACCCCGTGCTGGCCGAGATCGCCATGGCCGCCAGCTCGATAACCGTGATCACCAACGCCAACTTGCTGCGCCAGGTGGACATCCGGCCTAGATATGAGATCTGACGAACAGGTTACGTATGAAAAAAGACATTATGGTAAGAGTGATATGTTTACAGAGATACACAGAGGGGACAAAAGGCATCGGAGTGCTTTTCTTTGTATAACAAGTGAACCACTGTGCGATTTTTGCCTCAATGCCTTTAGGATTAAGAATATACCTCCATATCAATGAGGATCACCGTCGCCGCCAGCGCTAATGGGGATTGGCGCAGCGGCGCGGCGTCGACCTCAACGGTGTAACTCGGGCCGACCTTGGGACGTCGAATTTCTCCCACTTTTACCTTGTCAGGCTCAGATTCTTCTTTATCCTCTTCCGGTAACTCGCCTTCCGCCGCCTCTACCGCCTCTGTTTCCTCATTTTCTTCCAGCGCTTGCTCATCTTCCCACGGTAGGAAAATCTCGTAGAATTGCCCCCCATAGCGACTGCCCTGGACGATGTAGCAATGTTTCCCCAGTTGTATCTCGTAGCGCGGCAGGCGCAGTAATAGAATGTCCACCAGCCGCCACGTCTCCTGAATTACGGCGTAGGGTTCTTCCACCTCCTCCGCGCCGACAAAGAGCTCATAGTGCATCCCGCGCCGCCAGGGAGCGACGTCTGGTGGTTGGAGGCGGCCTGAGGGATTGTGATCGGGATCGAAGAATTCGACCAGGTAGGTTGGAGATGGGAGTAACATTCCCGTCCGCTCGGCCACATAGCCCAAGTTTCCGGCCTCGTCAGAGATGTGATAGCGAAAGGCCCGCCCGTCAGAATAGGTTAGTTTATGGATGGTATAACTCATCATTCCTCCCCTTGCGGGTGGAGTAGCGCGCGGGCCGCGCCGGGAAAGACCTCGCGGGCCTTGCTGCCGCCTGGTTGTGGCCCCACGATTCCGTGCCGCTCCAGAATGTCCATGATCCGCGCCGAGCGCGTGTAACCGATGCGCAGCTTGCGCTGCAGGAGTGAGATGGAAGCCCGGTTCTCCCGCAACACCAAATCAATCACCTCGGGCAATAGCTCGTCCTCGTACTTGATCTTTTGCTCCTTTTGGCCCGCCTCCCACGGAGGCGCCTCTTCCCACAGCGGTCGCTGCACCGACTTTTCGACCGGCACCGCTCCGGGCCGGGCCTGCTCCTTCCAGTATTGCACCAGCCGGCGCAGTTCTTCGTCAGAGACAAAAGCTCCTTGCAAACGGAGAGGAGTGGGAGCGTCGGGGGGCAGGAACAGCATGTCGCCCCGGCCCAACAGTTGCTCCGCGCCAGGCATATCGAGGATGACGCGCGAATCCACGGACGAAGCCACGTTGAAAGCGATGCGGGCCGGGAAATTGGCCTTGATCAGCCCTGTCACCACGTCCACGCTGGGGCGCTGGGTGGCAATGATCAGGTGGATGCCGGTCGCTCGCGCCATCTGGGCAATGCGGCAGAGAGAGCGCTCCGTCTCTTGCGGGGCCATCATCATCAGGTCGGCCAACTCATCTATGACGACCACGATGTAGGGCAGTGGTTTTTCGCCCAGACGCGGCGCGACGTTTTCGTTGTAATCGCGGATGTGGATGGCGCGCGCCTTCGAGAAGCGGCGGTATCTCCCATCCATCTCACTCAGCACCCACTGGAGCGCGTTCGTCACCCGCTCCATCTCTACCACGACTTTCGACAGCAGATGCGGGATGCCGTCATAGCCCGCCAGCTCGACCCGCTTGGGGTCTACCATCAGGAACCTCAGGCTGGCAGGCGTGTGCTGCAGGAGCAGCGCGGTGATGAGGGCGTTGATGCAGACTGACTTGCCCGACCCGGTGGTGCCGGCGATGAGCAGGTGCGGCATAGCGGTCAGATCGGCGATGGCTGGGTGGCCGGAGACGTCTTGCCCCAGGCACAGCCGCAGTGGTGAATCAACCTCGGCGTACCGCTTCGATTCCATCACGTCCCGCAGCGCGACCAGCGAGATCTCTGGGTTGGGCACCTCGATGCCGACCAACCCTTTGCCGGGGATGGGAGCTTCGACGCGCAGCGTCCTGGCCTCCAGCGCCAGCGCCAGATCGTCGGCCAGCGCGGAGATGCGGCTGACCTTGACCTTGGTCTCCTGCCCGTTGCCGTTGGTGATCACGAGCGGCTCGATGCCGAACTGGGTCACGACCGGCCCACGATTGATCTCTCTGACCCTGACCGGCGCGCCCAGGCTCTCCAGCGTCTCTTCGACCAGGCGCGCCTGCCGGCGCAGTATATCGGCGCTAAAGTCTTGCCCATTGCCAGGATCGAGCATTTCGTCGAGCGTGGGAAGCCGCCAAATCTGGTCGTCGCCGATGAGCAGCGGTGGAGAGGGGACAGCGGGCAGGGCTGCCGGGGTCGGAGAGCCGCCGTTGATCGGAACTGGCGCGCGGGGCGCGGACGGCTGGCGCGGCGGCGCGGCGGTTTGTCGGGGCGCGGACTTGGCGGCAGTAGATGTCGTTCTGGGAGCAGGCAAATTCCGCGCGCGGCCAGCCGGGCGCTTTTTCCACAGGCGTTGAATCACCCGCGCGCCATCTTGCACGCTGACCCCAAAAATGAGCGCAGCGACGATCAGCCACCAGGTGACCAGCGCGACGATCACGCCCCCGCTGCCCAATCCAACCAAGAGAGGGCGAGCCAGCGCCTCGCCCAAGTGGCCGCCGCCTAGTCCTCTATCGGCCACCGCCGCCAGCGCATTTCCCAGGTCGCCTTCGAACAAAGCCAGCGCGGTCGCAAAGTGCGACGTGGTCAGCAGAGCCAGATAGCCCAACAGTATGCCGACGATTTGCAGCGGGGTCACGCTGGGCAGCCGGTCGCCAAACTCGCGCAGGACGAGCCACAGCCCCACCGCGCCGACGAACAGCGGCGTCAAATAGGCCCCCCATCCGAAACCCTGCCTCAGCAGCCCCAGCCACTTGCCCAGAACCAGGCCGTTGTTGGCAGAGAGAAAGCTGAGGATGGTCAGAGCGGCGACAGCGAGCAGCCCGTAGCCCAGGATGTCGAGCCACTGGTCGAGCGTCAGCCTGCTGAGCAGTGACGGTTGCTTTTTTTTTCTGCGGCTGCTCTTGCGCGTGCTTGTGCGTCTGGTTGAACGTTTTCTGGTCATATCGTTACGCTATGCCGCTCTGCTCAGAAGATGTGCAGTAGCAATCCTCGCACGACCTGGCAGAGGGCGGGGTGGAGACGTTCTCAAACCATCAGGGCCACGCTACCACATCTACAGAGTTAGTTCCATCTGATACATTCTGGGAGGCCAGAATACTCCGAGGACAACCCAGGTGTTGTACGGAAACACAGTGCCCATAAAAAAGTGTGTCTCGCGATCAGGGGCACACACCTCGTTGAGAAACTTGTTCCTTACGCTTTCTGCAGCTTTCCTTTCATCTCCCAGTCTATCAGCTTCTTTGAGGTAAAGAACACCCAATTCCCAATCCTCAATCATTGCGTTATGTGGCTTGGCGCTGTCTCCGCACTCAAAGACGTAACTGAACTTGAAGGGGAGTTTCTTCAGAGGTTTCGGCTGGGGACCAAAAAGCCTTAATTGTTGAAGCACATTCTGCCATTCTGGCTTCCACTCACGTTCAGCCTCTTCGATTTTCAAATCGAGCATACGGGCAGGACGTACAACCCCAAGTGAGGTCTGATCTTTTTCGTAAAGTGCTTTCAACTCGTTTACAGTATGCACAGGCAGCTTGGCTATGACCTCTCGACGAGCTTGCCAATTGTTCTCTGTAGAAAGTGGCTCTCCTATAATTCGAATAGAGTCGAGTTTGGGCTTTCGGCTTTCTTTTCTATTGTCGTTTCCGCTGCCGCGTTGGGCAAGTTCAATTTCAATCCACTGATACTTGTGGAACCTCTGGCGCGAAGGGCGGTACCTGTAGTCTATTGGGTATAACCTTATCCATTCTCCTGCCTCAGTGACGCCTGCTGTGCAGATCAACTCTCTATGCACACGCGATGGGTGGGGATACGTCATAACCGTAATGAGAACTCGCGTTCTGGTATATGTGTATCGCATACCTCCTCCCTCAAATCGCAAACTGCAAGTCCGGTTTTCTTTGATACTTGCCTTGCTAATCGCGTACGATGGCAAAGCTTTGGATCAACCTCCATACACAGCAGGACCGAGGCTCGAGCCTTAGTCCATGCGACTACTTTCTCGACAGAAGCCGGGTGCTTTGGCAAGATATTCTTTTCATATTGTTCGAAAACCATTTGGTAATCACGCGGATGATGGAGATTGGCTCGCGACTCTGAGGGAATACCTAGTTCTGGTACATGTTCGTATTCAATATCTAGCTTTTGACACAATGAAGAAAGCGTTGATTTATGAAACCCATAACGACGTGATACAGGATTGTGTCTGACATCAATCAGTCGTTGGATGCCTTCACGCAATAAAAGATTCAGCAGACCATCTACCTGCAAACCTTCATAGCCCACCGTATAAACAGCGGGCTTGGCTTCTGGACGATTTTCTACTCGAGTTCCAAATTGAATTGCGTTAACTGTAAACCAAGGATTATTGGAGTAAACGTAGTGAATCAGTTCTTTCTCTGACAATCTATCGTATTTGATTGCAAATAGGTAAAGCTCTCGTTTCAGCGGCAAGTCAATAGCAGGAATGGCAATACCGTCATTTAACTTGAGAGTGTTGGAAGATTCCAGTAGGTAACCATTTCGAATCAAGGTTTCGATCTCGTGATAAAGACCGAATGAGAAAGGTCCATACTTGTACGGGACAAATTTGTAAAAGGTGCGGAGCTTCGGTGACCTGCTTGATTGAGCAAGTATGAATGCCCATTTGACCAATTGCAGGCGTGAAGCTTCTCCTCGCTGATTGATTAGATGCAAAATAATTTTCTGGCGAGTAAGCATAAAACAGACCTTCTACTCGTTAATCTTGATGCTGTAATGGAGTTCTTCAACTACGGTGCTCTGATTATAACACATCTCCCCCGAGACGCTAAATCAGCGCCTTCTTCACCGCCTCGGCCACAGAGCGTACTGGGATAGCCTCTATGCCCTCTGGCAGCGGCTCCTGCCCGCGCCGCGCGCGCTTGGGCAGCAGGCAGCGCTGAAAGCCCAATT
>DUEK01000030.1 GCA_011192155.1 Thermoflexia bacterium | reverse complement strand
GACGCACCGTCTCGGAACGCGCCAGCCCTTTGTTTTCCAGCAGGCGCAACATCTCGTAGGCTGTGACCGGGTTCACATCCAGCGCCCGCGCCACGTCTACGTAATGCACCGGCCCCTCGGCCTCGCGATAGAGGTCGAGCAGCCGGACCAGGAAATCACGTTGTCTGGGAGATAGTTTCATCGCCAAAACTTCCTAATGTTCCAAAAGTTCCTAAAGATTATACTATCAAAAAATGGATTTGTCAAGCAGCGCTTGCTTGACGACTTGGCCGCTTCCCTGTAGAATACGCGCCTATGGAAAAAATCCCACTCGTCACCCTCACCACCGACTTTGGCGCAAACGACGGCTACGTAGGGAGCATGAAGGGCGTCATCCTCAATATCGCGCCCGATGCCCGCTTGGTGGATATCACTCACCACATCGCGCCGCAGAATGTCCACCAGGCTGCCTATGTGCTCTACACTGCCTATGCCTTTTTCCCACCGCACAGTGTTCATCTGGTTGTGGTGGACCCGGGCGTGGGCAGCGCGCGGCGGCCCATTGCCGTACGCACGCCGGCGGGCACGTTCGTCGGGCCGGATAACGGCGTCTTTAGCTATGTGATGGCTAATGAGAATGAGCCGGTCGAGGCGGTGGTGGAGCTGGCCGACCCGCGCTACCGGTTGCCCCAGATCAGCCACACCTTCCACGGGCGCGACGTTTTTGCCCCTGCCGCCGCGCACCTGGCGACTGGCGTCTCCATCACGGCTCTCGGCCCGCCCGCGCGCGACCCGGTCACATTTCCGCCCCCGCGCCTGGAAATCGCGCCCGACGCCATCAGCGGCGAGGTACTGCACGCTGACCACTTTGGCAACGTCGTCACCAGCATCGGGCGGCTAGTGTGGGGTGGGGGGGAACTTTTGCTTGAGCCTGCTTTTCAAGAGGCAGGAGGCGGGGAGCGAACGCGGTTCCAGGCCGGTGATGCGACGATTATCGTGGGTGGGCGGGAGATCGTTGGCGTGCGGCGCACCTACGTTGAGGTTGAGCCGGGCGAGACGCTGGCCCTGGTGGGCAGCGAGGGGCACCTAGAGATCGCGGTGCGCGAGGGCAGCGCCGCCCGCAGGCTGGGGCTGCGCCCTGGCGACACAGTGACGTTGCGAATCCAATGAACGTCTCGAAGAAAATACAGGATAACAAAAATGGAAAAATTCATCATCGAAGGCGGCCATCCGATTTCCGGTACCGTGATCCCTAGCGGGAATAAGAACGCCGCGCTGCCGCTGCTGGCCGCCTGTCTGCTGACCGACGAGCCTGTTACATTGCACAACCTGCCCGCTATCGGGGACGTGACGACGATGGGCGAACTACTCGCCAACGTCGGCGTTTCGGTCGAAAAGCTCGGCCCACACACTTGGCGACTGCAAGCTCGCGACGTACGCACATCTGATTTGGACCCCAATCTCTTTGGGCGCATCCGTGGTTCAATCACGCTGACCGGGCCGATGCTCGCCCGCACAGGCACAGTGCATCTGCCCCGACCGGGCGGCGACGTGATTGGGCGGCGGCGGATGGACACCCACTTTCTGGCGCTCGGCGCGCTCGGCGCAGATGTGGATATTGACGGCACATTCTCTCTGCACGGCAAGCAGTTACGCGGGGCCGACATCCTGCTGGACGAAGCCAGCGTTACTGCCACCGAAAACGCAATCACGGCCGCCACGCTCGCCAAAGGCACGACCATTATCCGCAACGCGGCCTGCGAGCCTCATGTGCAGGATTTGTGCCATATGCTGTGCAGGATGGGCGCGCAGATCGAGGGCATCGGCTCCAACACGCTCACCATTCGCGGAGTAGACCGGCTGAGCGGTGGAGAATACACCATCGGCCCGGATTATATGGAGGTAGGCAGCTATATCGCTCTGGCGGCGATGACGGGCGGGGAGTTGCTCATCAAAAACAGCGCCCCGGAGCATATGCGCATGGTCAGCCTGGCGTTCAAGCGCATGGGGGTGCGGTTCGAGGCTCGGGGGCAAGATATCTTTGTACCCGCTGACCAATCCCTCACCATCGTCCCCGACGCCGGCGGCGCTATCCCCTCCATCGCCGATGCTCCCTGGCCGGGTTTTCCCGCTGACCTGATGAGCGTCGCCATCGTTCTGGCCTCCCAATCCAGCGGGACGATTCTGTTCCACGAAAAGATGTTCGAAAGCCGCCTCTACTTTGTGGACAAGCTGATCTGGATGGGCGCGCGTATCATCCTCTGCGACCCTCATCGCTGCGTCGTACAAGGCCACTCGCCGCTGCACGGCGATGAGGTGGAAAGCCCCGACATCCGCGCCGGTATGGCGCTCCTCAGCGCAGCCCTCTGCGCCGAGGGGCAAAGCGTCATTCGCAACATCCGTCAGATTGACCGGGGATATGAACGGATAGAGGAGAAACTGCGTCGGTTAGGGGCCAAGATCGAGCGAACCTGTATCTGACTATGGCACAATGTAGGTATCTATCGCGTTCCCTGTCGCGTCGGATAGTGTGATTAGCTCGCCCTCGCTCCAGGCCGGATTCACACGGCCCCAGTACAGGTCGCCGGGCATTGAGTTGCCTTCGGTCGAGTGTACGCGCACTTTTGCATCGCTAAAGAGCGTGAGCGCCGGAAAAGTGAAGGTGTTCCCCTCCGCGTCGGCGAGCGTCCATCCCTCAAGACTGACCATTCCCCCTCGGTTGCGCACGACCACCACCTCGGCCGCTGCGTCGCCGGAGGCTAGCGCCTGATCAATCTCGACCAGCGGCGGGCCGGAGGGAGTGAGGGTGGGCAGTGAGGTGGGCAGCATCAGCGTAGGGGACGGTTCTGATGGTGCATCAGTGGGAGGGATGGTCGTTGGCGCGTTAAAACCGCCAACCGGGATGGTGAGCGTCTGGCCGACGGAGAGCACATCGGGGTTAGCGAGATCATTGGCGGCGATCAAGTCATCAACGGAGACGCCGTGGGCTTGGGCGATAGCGCCCAACGTGTCCCCTAACCGGACAGTGTACAGCAACGGGCCAGCCGAGGTGGGAGAAGCGACAGGCAGTGCAGTAGGAACGCCCGTCGCCTTCTTGGTAGCTGCCAGGAGGGGGCGTGTGGGAATAATAGTCGCAGCGGGAGCGAGGGAGAGCCGGGCGCAACCTCCAAGCAAGAATAGGATCAACATCGTCGCTGTTGAAACAACAAAAATAGCCCAAATACGCGAGTACATATCTCTAATATCCTCTTCGCCTCAGGACTGTTCAATTCTTTGCACAGAGCAGATAAATAGATAGGATTTACAGGATGAACAGGATAAAAGCAAGAAAAAACCCTGCAAGTCTCAGTGACCCAAAATATTACGACAACAAGACCTCGGAGGTCTCTCGAGAGCGCCTTTGCCGGTAAAAACGGGCGCAATCTAAGCAATTTTGCTGCCAATGTCACCTTCCGAGACCTCCGAGGTCTGAAATTTGGATCTACTGGGTCTATATCTGTTCAAAATGGGGGGCGTCTACGACAAAGATGGTGGCCCGATGCTGATCAGGTTCGGGGGGAGAGCACGTCTCACGGAGGATATCAATGACGAGCTGAACGTGTTGATCTTCCACGCCAACGAGGAGCGTGACGTTGCCCCGTCGCAGAAAGCCGCCGGTGCTGGCGACACGGGTCACGCGGTGGTCGCGGGCTACCAATTGTTCGATCACTGGCCCGGCGTCCACGTCACGGACGATGGCAATGACTAACTTTGCTGTTTTCATTCTGAGCCTCGCTTCACAATTGTTCAAAGCGCTCGACGTTGAGCACGCAGACAGTTGCGCCTCCCGTCTCTGCTTCGATCATCGCCGGTTGGATTTCAAGCATGGGAGCCTCGGCGTGCGCGGGGATAAAGCGTCGGCGGGTGGGGCAACACTCGCGGATGTGTTTCAGCAGGCGCGGCAGGCGACCCCGTTCAAAGCCGATGATCAGCGAGAATGTAGCCTGGTACAGAATGCCGCCGCTGGAATCTATCTGTGTAAGGTAGAATCCGTCGCGGGCCAGCCTGTCTATGAGCGCACCGACCTGATCGCCGGAGACGGTGGCGATAGCCAGTTGATTGACGATGTTAGGCAGTGTCATATTCTCTCCCCGCTCACATTGTATCAGGTTTCACGCGCGAGCACAAACCCAACCTACCGGCCCATCAATCTGCCAAAGAGATCGGCCATGCCCATCTTGACCAGTTGCGGCAGGTTGAAGGCGGTGGCGCCAAAGGGCAGGTCTAGCTCGGTCTTTTCGCACACGGTCGAGGTGTTGGCGCGGTTAATCTGCGGCTTTAGGACCAGTAACTCGCGCTCCAGCTCGTCCGGCGCGCAGCGCTCGACCAGTTGGTCAATCTGAGCCATCAGAGAGACGGCGCGCTCGATGCGGGACTCGGTCTCGGCGGCCACCTCCGGGCTGATCAGGCCAAAGCGGGCCTTGAGCGCGTTGAGCCGCCGGCCAGCCTCGTAGGTCACGTCCGCGATCTCGTCGCGGCTCATCCAGCGCGTCTCGTAATTCAGAATGTGCTTCCAGGTGGGAGCCAATAGCGCCTGGCGATGCTCCTCCAGCGTGCGGCAGAGGATACGATAACCGTACTTTTCGGATTGCTCGTAGAACAGGCTGCCGGGGTCTACGAACGGGGCCAGCGGGCCGACAAAGGGCATCAAGCGGCCATCGTCGAAGCGTGTCAGCAGTCGCTCAAAGTATTCCACGCCATCTAGCACCGATTGGGGCGTCTGCTGGGGCAGGCCAACCATAAAGAACAGGTCAAAGCGACGGCAGCCGACATCCAGGCAGGCCGCGATGGTCTCTTCGATCTCGGCGTTGGTAAAGTTCATATTGAGTGCGCGTCGCACGGCCGGGTCGTGGGATTCGGGGGAAAACTCGATGACAAAATTGGGGAGCGCGCCGGCCAATTCCTCTGCAAACGCTCGTCCCAGCGGCTCGAATATCTCTAGCATCCCCTGGCCGGGGTAGCCCTCAATGGCGCGCAGGAAGCGACGCGCATACTCCATCCCGGCCTGGCGAATGTCGCCCAGGAGGAAGGCGGGGCCGCGGCTGATATCGTACATGGCGCGCATATCGTCGGCCAGCTTTTCGGGGGAGCGGAAAGCGGGGGCCGCGCGCCCGCTGATGAGGCGCGAGGCGTAGGCGGAACCGCCGCAGTAGGAGCAATTGTGCTTGCAGCCGCGCACGGTGAGCACGGCCATCGTCGGGTAGTCGATCCAGTGGCTAAAGGGCACATAGCTCATAAAGTCCAGGTCGCGCACCACAGAGCGCACCATCTGGCGGTAGTTCATCTCCAAGTGATCCAGGTCGGCTGGGATGTAGGTCTGCGGGTTGACATGCACCTCGCCGGAACCGTCCTTCCAGGTCAGGTTGGGGATTTGGCCCAGGTCGTCCGGGTTTGCCTCGGCGATACACTTTATCAACCGGCGCAGCGGCTCCTCGGTCGAATCGCCGCGCAGAACATAGTCCACCTGGGGATAGCGCACCAGTTCCTGGTGAAAATAGGACGACGAGAAACCGCCGAAAATGACAGGAGTCTGAGGGTGATGTCGCTTGACCAGCGCGGCGATCTCTAGCGCGCCGTGGGCGTGGGGCAGCCAGTGCAGGTCTATGCCAAAGGCGCGCCCCTTCAGCCGAGTGATGAGGCGTTCGGGGTCGAAGCGCTGAGAGCGCACCATGCGGGCGGCCAAGTTGACGATGCGCGTGCGGAAGCCGGCCTGCTCCAAATAAGCGGCCATGGTGGAAAAGCCGACCGGGTACATGTCAAAGATAGGCTCAGAGGGAACGAGGTCGCTGGTAGGCCCCCACAGCGTCGCCCGCTGGCGAAAGTCATAGACGGTGGGAGCGTGAAGGAATATCAAGTCTGCTGATGGCATATAGTGTTAGTCTCCAATTCTTGTATTGTAGGTGTAGAGCAGGAGGAATTGTAACACGCCAATGGTCATAGTCAAGACGCCTCGTCAGACCGGTAGCGATAGTAGGGCATTTCGGAGGGTAGGAAGAAATAGAGGCACGCCAGCCCGGCGCTCAGCCCGCCCAAGTGAGCGGATGGGCCTACCAGACTCAGTAGATCCAAAATGTTACGACAACAAGACCTCGGAGGTCTCTCGAGAGCGCCTTTGCCGGTAAAAACGGGCGCAATCTAAGCAATTTTGCTGCCAATGTCACCTTCCGAGACCTCCGAGGTCTGAAATTTGGATCTACTGAGTCTGCTCTCAATACGCACAGGTTGTCCCCGGGGTTGCGCGCTTACTCCTTTAACGTTGTTGCCGGGGATTTTATTCGGACGACGACTTGATCAGTGACAAACCGGCTACCGCCGTACCAGCACGTACCGCCCGCGCGTGGCGGTCGAGGTGGCCGTGTAGAGATAGGTGGCCGGGCCGACGATGACGATATCCCCGTGGCCGATGCCCCAGTTGTTCGCCAGATCCATTATCACCGGGTTGCCGGGGTACTTTTCCCACGGGCCATCAATCGCGGAGCCTGCGCTGCGGGCGAACCCCAGCGCGAACTGGTCATCTACGACGGTGGGGTTGCTGGGACCGCGCACGCCCTCGTAGGCCATATAGTAATGGTCGCCCACGCGCACCACGTCGGCCGAGGAGATGGTGCGGAACTCAAAGTAAGGATTGGCCTCCGCCCCCAGCACATCCGGTGGCCCGTAGCCCAGTTCCGCCCCAAAAAGTGGATTTGACGAGCACCTGCGCAACCCTCGCGCTCCGGCGTATTTGTTCCCCACGTAACAGCCCATGTGGCCCGGGTCTCGCCCCAGGCCGACAAAGACGTAGAGCAAATCCCCTTCGACATAGATCCCGGGCGGCGCGCCTACCAGGCAGTCTCCGTACTCTGTCTCGGCATAAATGTTAGGGTGCTCGCCGATGGACGCCGCCGTAGGGCACGTCCCTGGCTCGGCGTGCCACTGACCACTGCCGGGCACGTGGGTCTCGGCCGACCAGTTGACGCCATCGCTTGAGGTGCGCATATAGGCGCCCGCCCCCCATTCGTAGACAACATAGGCACGGTCGGTATCGAAAAAGACGCGCGGGTATTGCTGCTGCTGGGTGTGGTCGCTGGGGCCGCAGGGGCAGGTCTGGCACGGGAAGAGGCAGACAGGGTTCTCCGGCGCAAAGCGCAGCCCGCCATCGTGGCTCTTCCATAATGTGGCGCAGCCAGGGAAGGGCACCGGGTCGCCGCACGCATCAACGACGCCGGCCGATTGATGGCTGGCGTGGAGGTAAGCCCAAAACTCGCCCCCGCCCCGGTAGACAGTGTCCGATTCGCCCACGGGCAAGCCCACATCGTGCGCCTCCAGCACCCACTCGGCGGCTCCGGCCCAGAACTCGTCCAGTGTGGCGAACTCGCGCCCGGGCGGAGGAGCAAAGACGAAGGAGGGAGCAGGGGTGGGGGATGGAGGAGTGGTGGGCATATCTGTGGGAATAGGTGTGGGAGGGGCGGGTGTGGGAGGGGGCGTGGAAATGTCGGAGGGAGATGGGATGGGAGTAAAAGTTTCGGTGGGAATGAGTGTGGGAGTAGGCGTGGAGGTAGGGGAAGCGGTTGGCGAGAGGGTAGGTGTGGCGATTGGAGTGGGCGTGGCGGTCGGTGTGGGAGTTGGGAGAGGGGCGCAGCCCGCACACGTGAGCAGGACACCCAGCGTCAGGGTAGAGAATACGAATAGAGAGGACTTTACATTAAATTGACGTTGCATCCCAATCTCCAATGTTTCGATATCAAGTAAGGGGCAAGTGTAACGCAGGAAGGGGTAGAGGTCAAGTTGGCCTGGATAAACTTGCCGAATAATGCGGTTGAGCGTATACTTACGCCTAAAGCTGAGAAAATTTAGGAGGGAAAATGAGCACACGTATCGGGATTCGCCGCGAGGATAAGAGTATCTGGGAGCGACGCGCGCCCATCGTCCCGCAGCACGCGCGCCAACTACAGGAAGAGCACGAAATTGAGGTATGCGTGCAACCGTCAGAAATCCGCGCCTTCAGCGAGGAAGAGTTCACGCAGGCTGGCGCCCGGATCGAGGAGGATCTCTCATCCTGTCCGGTCGTTTTTGCCGTCAAAGAGATCCCCGCCCGGCTGTTTCACCCAGGTCATACCTACGTCTTTTTCGCCCACGTCATCAAAGGCCAATCATACAATATGCCCATGCTGGCCGAACTGATGAATCAGAGATGTTGCTTGATTGACTATGAAAAGGTGACCGATGAGCATGGCCGGCGGCTGATATTTTTCGGGCGTCACGCCGGGCTGGCGGGGATGATAAACACGTTGTGGGCGTTGGGGCAGCGATTGGAGTGGCAAGGCATCCCCAACCCGCTCACTGACCTGCGCCAGACCCGCCACTATGACAGTCTGGCGGAGGCAGAGGTGGCGGTGTCAGCGGTCGGGGAACGGATCGCGCGGGAGGGATTGCCGGAGCAGATCGCGCCCCTCATCTGCGGCTTTGCCGGGTACGGAAACGTCTTTCGAGGAGCCAACGAGATCATCGAACTCTTGCCGGTGCAAGAGATCGAACCGCACGAGGTCGCCGCTGTGGCCCAGTCCACCGACTATGCCAGGAACGCGGTATACAAAGTGGTCTTCAAGGAAGAACACACGGTGGAGCCTATTTCTCCAGAGGATGAGTTCGAATTGCAAGATTATTACGACCATCCGGAGAAATATCGCGGCAAGTTCAACACCTACCTGCCCCACCTGAGCGTGCTGGTCAACTGCACCTACTGGGAGACAAAGTACCCCCGGTTGGTGACAAAAGCAGACTTGAGGCAACTGTACGCAAAAGGCGAGCCGCGCCTGCACGTCATCGGCGACATCAGTTGTGACGTCGAGGGGGCCATCGAGGGCACGGTCAAGTGCACCGAGCCAGGCGAGCCGGTCTTTGTTTACGACCCCTTTGAGGATCGCGCCATTGACGGAGTCGAGGGGCGCGGGCCAGTGATCATGGCCGTGGACATCCTGCCCAGCGAGTTGCCCCGCGACGCCTCGGAATACTTTAGCGGGGTGCTGATGGATTACGTCACCGCCATCGCCCAGGCCGACTATGCGGTCCCCTTCGAGGAACTGGCCCTTCCGCCGGAGATCAAGCGGGCGGTGATCGTCTATCAGGGCAAACTGACGCCCGACTATGGCTACCTGGAGCAGTACGTGCGCGGGCTGGAGTAGTGGCGCGCAGAGATCAAGGGAGCAAGTCAATGATTACTCCAAAGATGTTGCGGTACGCGGTGGGTGTGGCACTGCTAATTCTATTGTTGGCCGGATGCGGCGGAGCGCCATCCGCGCCGACGACCGCGCCAACGCTTATCCCTCCGACGGATGCCCCCCTTAGCCCGACGGCCACCGCTATGCCCGCGCCAACGGCGGCGGCGGAGGGCGAGCTTCAGCCGTTGAGCGCCGCCGAGTGCAGCGGCCTGGCAGACAGCATGGCGCAGACACTGGGTATGCCCTACGAGATAGCGCAAGCCCCCTTCGACGATCACGTCAATCAGAAAACGGGCACCGGCTGCCAGATCACGATCACCGGCACCGGCCTGGATTTCGAGAGCGTGCAGGTTGTCCTGAACGGTTTGAGGAGAACAATTCAAACCCAGGGGTGGTACGAGGATTTCCGTTACGGCGGTGGTGGCCCCACAGGCGAGCTCACCGGCTTT
Organism: Thermoflexia bacterium; assembly: GCA_011192155.1. Lineage (GTDB taxonomy): Bacteria > Chloroflexota > Anaerolineae > B4-G1 > B4-G1 > B4-G1. The sequence goes on along the minus strand of DUEK01000030.1, from coordinate 37,885 downwards.
CGCCAGGCCAAAAAGATCTGCCGGCTGCTGGTGGGATGGGAACCATCGGAAGACGTCGAGTGCCCCGCTGACCAGCCGATTTTTATGTGCGACGTCCCGCCGGAAAAACAGATCTATTCGGTCGTCCTCAACTGCGTTCAGGATACCGGCGTTGCAGCCGCTCAGTCGGATCTTGAGCCGATGCGCATCCAGTTCGCGCCGGGCGCCATATCGGCCCATGCGGAGGGCAGCCTGGACGTCGGCGGGGCAGACCGTTATGTGTTGTCCGTCGCTGCCGGGCAGGAGATGACACTGAACCTCTCGCCCACGTTGGCGGGCCAGCCGGCGGAGATGAGCACGATCGTGACCATCTGGGGGGCGGACGGCTCCCTGCTCAGCTCGGGTTATATTGACGCTGCTGGTTGGACGACCGGATTCCCCTCGGCGCAAGATTATTACATAGACGTGGTGTCGGCGGCGCCGGGTCAAATCGCCTATTCTATGGAGGTGATCGTCCCTCCAGCGCCGGATATTTCAGAAGGGGCAGCAGTAATGCCGCGTCAAGTGCCGCCTGAATTCCAGCCCATCATGCAAGCGCTGGTGCTCAGCGGCGTGCCCCCCATGCTGCCGCCTGAATTTCCCACCGGTGAGGGGCTTCCTCCCGTCCACCCCTACGTATATCTGGCCGATGACGGTGAATACGACATCAGCCTGGATTTCGGCGCAGATTGCCAGGGGGCGGGTGCCTGCCACCACGGGAGCCTGGCGGGTAAGCAGGTTGATTCAGATGAACCGGTAAGCACGCAGCATTTTGAATTTGACGCGGAGCGGGCGAAAATGGTCACGTTGACCAGGGGCATCGCAGGCTACTTTATCGAGTCGCAATGTGGGGCTAACTGCGACGACGCCAAAGTGTTCTGGATATACGACGGCTTTCAGTACATGGTGGGCTTGAAGGGAGGAGAACAATCGGCCGTGCTCGACCTGGCAAACGCCGCGATTGAGAACTCGATTCAGTAGCCAGGAGTGCTGGCCCACCCTGCGCAATAAACGGAGAAACACGAATCCCATTACAATGGAGGAACAAATGAAACACGTACTTGTTTTCGGGGCCGGCCTGGTGGCCGGACCCCTGGTCCAATACCTGCTCGACGAAGCAGGCTTTCAGGTGACGGTCGCCAGTCGCACGCTCAGCAAGGCCGAGGCGCTGGTCGGGGATCACCCGCGCGGGAAGGCGGTCCAGTTCGACGTCGCCAAAGACGCCGCATCGTTGGGCGAACTGGTCGCCGGAGCGGATCTGGCTGTCAGCCTGCTGCCCTACATCCACCACGTCCAGATCGCCGAGCAATGCATCAAACACAAGAGACATCTGGTCACGACCAGCTACGTCAGCGACGGGATGCGGGCGCTGGACGGTGATGCTAAGGAAGCCGGTGTCATCCTGCTCAACGAGATCGGACTCGACCCCGGCATTGATCACATGTCGGCCCAGCGCATCATTGACCACGTCCATGCTGGCGGTGGGGAGATCAAGTCGTTCCGCTCCTACTGCGGCGGGCTGCCTGCTCCCGAGGATAACGACAACCCCCTGGGTTACAAATTCTCATGGAGCCCGCGCGGCGTGGTGCTGGCCGGGCGCAACGACGCCCGTTATCTGGAGAACGGCCACGTCGTCCAAGTTCCCAATGCCCGTCTCTTTGCCACCCACTATCTGATGTGGGTCGAGGGGCTAGGCGATTTTGAGGCATACCCCAACCGCAACTCGCTCCCCTACATTGAGATCTATGGTATTCCAGAGACCGACACAATGTACCGGGGCACGCTGCGCAACCTGGGCTGGTGCGACGTGTTGCAAAAGTTGAACCAACTGGGTTACTTTGGGCTGGAGGAGCGCCCCGATCTGCCCGGCAAGACCTTTCGCCAAGTGATGGCGGAACTGATCGGCAAAGCGGGCACCGACGATCTCAAAGCCGGCCTGGCCGCTTTCCTCAATCTCTCTCCCACCTCTGGGGTGATGATGACGCTGGAGTGGCTGGGGCTGCTGGAGGACGCGCCCGTCTCAGATAAAAACACACTGCTGGACGTGCTGGCCGATCAGATGTTGGTCAAAATGAACTACCGCGAGGGCGAGCGCGACCTGGTGGTCTTGGTACACGAGTTCGTCGCCGTATACCCGGATCGTGAGGAGCGCATCAGTTCGACGCTGATCGCCACCGGCGACCCCGGCGGGAAAACTGCGATGGCGCGCACGGTGGGGTTGCCGGCCGCCATCGGCACTCGAATGATCCTGGAGGGGGAGATCACCCTGACCGGCGTCCACATTCCGGTGCTGCCGGAGATTTACGAGCCGGTGCTGGCAGAGTTGGAGCAGCAGTCCATCACGTGTGTAGAAAAGACCGAGGTTCGCGACTGACGACGTAGCGGGACTTTTTACCTGGTGATTACCCACATCTCACCGCTGAGCGCGCAGAGGTCGCAGAGATAGTCAAAAAGGCTTTCTCTGCGTGCTTTGCGGCCTCTGCGGTGAAAGAAAACAGGATCAATGCAGTCACATTTGAACATGTGGGTAATCACCAATTTTTACCGCTTGACGCCACCGTGCTATTGTGGTACTATGCAAAGTATCTGGCAGTTTGTCTGGCAGTTTGTCCGGTGAGGCACACAAAAAGGAGGCAAGCCTAATGAATAAACCCCGCTTTCTATTGTTTCTGGGTATGTTGGCCGTGTTGAGTTTGGTGACCGGCTGTTACAGAGAGGCAGCTCCTGACGTGACGCCGACTCCTGCCGGCGGCGCGCAGGTCGCTCCATCAGAGGAGCAGACGCCTAATCCAATAGATATGGCAGCCACGGCCGCGGCGAATTCTGCTGCGGCGACACAGGCGGCTCAAGGGGGAGAAAATGAGGAACCGGAAGAAGCTCCGGCGACCGACACTCCTGCCCCGCCACCCACGCCGACCCCCGGCATCGCAGAGACCCCGGCGCCGGCGCCCACCGCGTCGGCAGCCGCCTCCCCCGCGCCGACCTCACCGCCTCCCCCTTCCGGCCAGGTGACGCACGTGGTTCAGCGAGGCGAGAACTTGTTTCGCATTGCACTGCGCTACGGCGTCTCGGTGGATGCAGTCGCCAACGCCAACGGTATCGCCAACCCGGCCCTGATCTATGTTGGGCAAAAGTTGACCATCTCCTCCCAGGGCGTTCAACCGCCCGCGCCCTCGGCCGGCGCGACCAAGTACACAGTACAGCCCGGCGACAATCTGTTCCGCATCGCGCTGCGCTATAACCTGAGCTATCTGTACTTGGCGCAATACAATGGCATCGCTAATCCTTCCAGCATCTATGTTGGTCAGGTATTGAGCATCCCGTCGCACTAAACTGCGTCGGTGGAAAATTCGTACAAGCTGAGGGCCGTGGGGCAACTCACGGCCCTTTGCATACCAGGTAAATGGTCACCAGCCTGAAGAACGACAAGGTCAAATACGTACGGGCGTTGCAGAGCCGGCGGCGCGTTCGCCAGCGAGAACGTCGTTTCGTTTTTGAGGGAGTGCGGCTCGTTGAAGAGGCCGCTCGTGCTGGCGTCGCTCCCGCTTACGTGTTTTACACCGAGCCGGCAGAGAGCGACGAGCGGGGTGCCCGGCTGCTGGAAACATTCCGCACAGCGAGCGTCCCCTGCTACGGGGTGAGCGATGCGGTGATGGTCGCCTGCTCCGACACCGAAACCCCCCAGGGTATCTTGGCCGTCCTTCCAATTCCCGACCTCTCGCGCCCCAATCATCCCACGCTTACGCTGATCCTCGACCGGGTGCGCGACCCCGGCAACCTGGGCGCCATCATGCGCACGGCGCTCGCGGCGGGGGTCGAGCAAGTGCTGCTGACGCCCGGCACGGTGGACGCCAGCAATCCCAAAGTAATACGGGCGGCGATGGGGGCGCACCTACGCCTCCCGGTGACTGTGCTGGGGTGGGATGCTATCACCGAGGCAGTGACCGGCTGCGATGTGTGGCTGGCGGCGACCAGCGGCGAGACAGTCTACACGGCAGTAGGCTGGACCCGCCCGGTGGCCCTCATCGTGGGCGGCGAGGCCGGCGGAGCGGGGAAACAGGCCTACGCACTGGCGCAGGGACAGGTCTCCATCCCAATGGCCGAGGGGGTTGAATCGCTGAACACGGCGGTAGCGGCGGCGGTGATCCTTTTTGAGACGCTGCAACAGAGAATGGCGCCAGAACGCGGCGCGGCTTGACAAAAACCTGTTTCCGCGGCATAATGTGGCGCGTAAAGGCTGTGACGGAGAAGAGTAAGCGGAAAGAATCCGCCAGGGAGGCAAAGCCGCAGACTGGGAGCTTTGCCCGGAAGAAATTCGCCCAAGTTCGCTCCCGAGCCGACCTCTGAACAGGCAATCGGCCAAGTAAGAGGCTCCGCAAGCCCAGCGTTAACGGGGCAGCCGATCGCGCTCGCAAGCGCCGTTGGCGACTATGAGAGGGCTTTTAGAAGCCAAGCGGGGTGGTACCGCGGGAGCAAGATACGCTCTCGTCCCTGTGGGGACGAGAGCGTTTGCCGTTATAATACTGGTGATAAAGGGAGAACGCTAATGCTAGATCAACTGAACCAACTGGAAGAAAAAGCTCTGGCTGCGTTGGAAGCGACCAAAGATAGCGACGCGCTGGCGGAATGGAATCGGCGCTACCTGGGTAAAAAAGGCGTGCTGACCTTGATGCTGCGCTCCGTCGGAGAACTGCCTCGAGATGAGCGCCCGGCTTTTGGCCGAGCCGCCAACGGGGTCAAGGTCAAACTAGAGGCGGCCTACGAAGCCCAGGAACAAGCCCTGCGCCGGGCTGAACTGGCGCGCGAACTGGAACAGGGCGCGCTGGATGTCACCCTGCCGGGCCGTCCTGTTGGGCCGGGACATCTGCACATTACCACCCAGACGCTGCGCCAGATTTATGCCATCTTTGCCGAGATGGGCTTCCAGGTCTACGAGTCGCCCGAGATCGAGACTGACGAACTGAACTTTGGGCTGCTCAACATGCCGCCTCACCACCCGGCCCGCGATATGTGGGACACTTTTTGGATCGGCGAGGAGGCGCTGCTGCGCACGCACACCTCGCCGGGGCAAATTCGCGTGATGCGTGAACGCGCGAACACTACGTGTTCGGACCCGGAGCCGATCCGCGTCATCCTGCCCGGCAAGTGCTATCGCTATGAGCAGATCACGGCCCGCTCCGAGCACCAGTTCTACCAAGTGGAGGGACTGGCCGTGGGACACGGCATCACACTGACCGATCTGATCGGCGCGCTGACCGAGTTCGCGCGGCGGCTTTATGGGCCGGAGCGGAAAATTCGCATCCGGGGTTCCTACTTCCCATTCACTGAGCCTTCCATTGAGGCGGATATGGATTGCATCCTCTGTGGAGGAGAGGGCTGCCGGGTCTGCAAATACTCGGGCTGGCTGGAAATAGGCGGCGCGGGGATGGTACACCCGGTCGTGCTCCGAAACGGCGGCTATGACCCCGCCGAGTGGAGCGGCTTTGCCTTTGGTTTGGGAGTCGAGCGGCCCGCCATGCTCAAGTACAACATTGATGACATCCGGTTGTTCTATGGAAACGACCTGCGCTTCTTGAGGCAGTTCTAAACAGATAGGTGCGCTGCACCTCAGAGTGGAGATGAAAAATGAAGATACCACTATCCTGGCTCAAAGATCACGTCAACATCACCATCCCCATTCCCCAACTGGCCGAGCGGCTGACGCTGGCCGGCTTGGAGGTGGAGACCATCGAATACATCGGCCTGCCCGGGGCCGAGCTGCCCTGGGACCCGGCCAAGATCGTCGTGGGCAAGCTCATCACTGTGCAGCCTCACCCCAACGCCGACCGGCTGGTCCTGGCAGAGGTGGAATACGGCGGCCCGGAGACGGAGGTCGTCGTCACCGGCGCGCCCAGCCTGCTGGATATGCGCGGTCAAGACGACCTGCATCTCAAGGTGGCATTTGCGATGGAGGGCGCCCGCCTCTACGACGGTCACGCCGAGGGGCAGCGCGTCATCAAGCTAAAAAAGACCAAAATTCGCGGCGTCCCGTCGCGCGCTATGGTCTGCTCGGAGAAGGAACTGGGTCTCTCCGACGAGCAAGTGGACATCATCTACCTGCCCGACGACGCGCCGGTCGGTATGCCGCTGGCCGATTACGTGGGGGACGCCGTGCTAGAGTTCGATATCAAGGGGCCGTTCGGGCACCTGGAATCGGTCTTTGGCGTCGCCCGCGAGGCGGCTGCATTGTTCGACGTTGAGCTCAAGCGGGATGCAATCGAGGTGTTGAAGCAACGCCCGGCCGAACTGACCCCCACGCCGGATTTCCTGACGCTCGAGATTCCCGACCCCGACCTGTGCCCGCGCTACACGGCTTTCTTGATCCGAGGCGTGCGAGTAGGGCCTTCGCCTTTCTGGATGCAGCAGCGATTGCTGCGCGTTGGGATGCGGCCCATCAACAATATCGTGGACACCACCAACTATGTGATGCTGGAACTAGGGCAGCCGCTGCACGCCTTCGATTACCACGTCCTGCGCGCCAAGCCTGTTCTGAGCGATGCCGAAGGGCCAGGTGAGGACCAACCCGCCATCATCGTCCGTCGCGCCAAACCCGGCGAGCAGATGAGGACGCTCGATGGAGAACTGCGCACCTTCGATGGGGAGATGTTGCTCATCACCGATGGTGGCGGCCCGGTGGCCGTGGCCGGTGTTATGGGCGGACTCGATAGCGAAGTCACCGAGGCGACGACCGACATTCTACTGGAATCGGCCAACTTCAATTTCCTCAACATCCGGCGCACGTCCCGCCTGCTGGGGCTGACGAGCGAGGCCAGCCAGCGGTTCGGACGGCGCGTGGACCCGGAACTGACGGTGAAGGCAGCCGCCCGCGCGGCTCACCTGATGGCGGAACTGGGCGGCGGAACCGTCGCGCCGGTCGCCGGCGACATGTACCCCGGCCAACAGCCGCAGCGAGCGCTAGAACTCGATCCGGCCTATGCCGCCCGCATCCTGGGCATTGAACCGCCGCCCGCAGAAATGGCGCGCATATTGTCCTCGCTAGAGTTCCAGGTCTCTGAGAACAAGGACGGAATTTTTAACGTGACCGTTCCCTCCCACCGCCTTGACGTCACGCGGCCCATAGACCTGGTCGAAGAGATAGGCCGCATCTGGGGCTACGATCGCTTTCCGACAACGCTCATGCAGGACGAGCTGCCCCCTCAGCGGGCCAACCCTCGACTAGAAGGGGCGGAGCGCGTGCGCGACATCCTGATTGGCTGCGGGCTGGACGAGATCATCACCTACTCTATGGTAGATATTGAGGATGAGGGGAGCCTGTGGCCTCAGGGAGCGCCATCCGGCCCTGACGACTATTTGCGCGTGCGCAACCCCCTCTCCGCCGAACGGGCCTACCTGCGGCAGACGTTGCTCCCGTCCTCGCTCCACACCGTCCGCGAGAACCTGCGCTTCCTCGACCGCGTGGCCACTTTCGAGATCGGCGCCGTCTACCTGCCGGTCGAGGGCCAAACTCTGCCCGACGAGCCTCGGCGGCTGGTCATCGTGATGACCGGCCCGCGCGAGACCCAATCGTGGCTGGCGGGCCAGGATCGCATAGCGGTGGATTTCTATGACCTCAAGGGGGTGGCGGAGACGCTGCTGGCCGGGCTGGGGTTGGAGGGGACGTTCGAGCCGGGCGAGCATCCGGCCTTGCATCCAGGCCGGTGCGCGCAGTTGAATGTCGGAGGAGATGTGGTGGGCGTGATGGGGGAATTGCACCCTGTGGTGCGGGAGTCGTTCGATCTACCGGAACAACCCGTCTGCGCGTTAGAGTTCGACCTGGACAAGCTGCTGGCTGCCTGGGGCGCGCCGCGCATGATGGTCCCCCTCTCCATCCATCCGCCGGTTTACGAGGATTTGGCGCTGGTGGTGGACGAGGACACGCCGGCGGAGCGTGTGCGCGAACTCATCACCCAGACCGGGCGGGCGCTGGTGCGCTCCGTCGCGCTATTCGACGTCTATCGAGGGGATCAAGTGGGGGCCGGCAAAAAGAGCCTGGCCTACCGCCTCACCTACCAGGCGGACGACCGCACACTGACAGATCGGGAGGTCGGCAAATTGCGGAGTAAAATCGTGCGCCGCTTGGAGCGTGAACTGGGCGCGACGCTGCGAAGCCAGTAGTCAGATGTCTGGCTACTGGCTACTGCCCTTGCCTTCCTAGCAACCTGGCCCGCATACTGAGCAAACCACGCAGTGTTTTCTGGCTGACCGTCGGTTTTTGCAGAGCGTGTAGGCCGGTCTCGTAAACCGCCATGCCTCCGCTGCGATCATTCATCTTCCACATCTGCACTCCCAGCGCCAGCAGCGTTTCTCCCTGGTGTTGGGAGTCGCCTAGTTCGGCAAAGATATCGGCTGACTGGCGCAGACATTCCTTTGCTCTGTCGCGCTCGCCCTGGCTGGCGTACAGCCCGCCCAGGTTGCCTAGCGTCTGTGCTTCACGATTGCGCTCTCCCAAGCGCACAAAGATCGCTTTGGCCTCTTCCAGGGCCGCGATAGCTTCATCCCATTGGCCTTGCACCCGGTAGAGCACGCCCAAGTTGTTCACCATCTCGGCCGCTTCGACCTCGTCCCCGGCGGCGGCGAACTTTTCCCGAGCCTGCCCAAAAGTTTCGGCGGCCTCTTTGTACAATCCTTCTTGGAACAGCCGTAATCCTTCTTCTTTGAGTTCCTGTGCAGAATCTGTCTGATTCATCATTGCCCCTCCAGTCTACGATCAGTAAGTGATGTCCAGTAACCCCTCAGCGATGTCGCGCAGCCCCCCGGCGGGCATCTCGGCCAATCTCATTGCTACCTCCAAGTACTTGATGTTTACGGGGCGACTTATGAACTCTTGTACCTCTTCTGGCAGTTCGCAGAAATATCGTATGGACTCTTCGCGCCGGTGCCACTCTCCCACCGGCCCATCTTGATTATCGAGGAAGTATTCCATTGGCCGATCCAAGTATTGCGCCAATAACTCCAATTCTGCCAGCGGGACGGGTCGCTTTCCGTATTCGTAGGAGGAGATACGGCTAGTTGAGCAGCCCAATACCTCTGCCAATTCTTTTTGAGAGAGATCAGTCTCCAGCCTGGCCTGACGCAAGAGCACGCCCACGATGCGGTGACGCAAGGCTAATACCTCTTGTAGGGGCAGCGGTTCTTCTTCCGTCGCGATCTGTGGGTCGTGTTCCCAAAAATGCTCCACCGATGTATCGAGCACATAGGTCAGCACCTCTAACTCTGGTAGGGAGATGGACTTGCGCCCATCTTCATACGCCGTGATGACGCCGGTAGAGACGCCCAGCGCCTCTGCGCACTCGCGTTTGCTCTTTTCGGCCTGTTCTCGTGCATCGCGCAGCAACAGGCCAATGATGCGATTCCTCAAGGTTAATTTCTCTTCAGCCACTAGACTCCTCCTAGTCTTTTCGTCCGTCTTGGCAATTTGTGAGAAGTGTTATGATTATAGCACAACCCTGCGGGGGATACAAAACTCAAAAGCAACGACTTGCGGCCGATTTACTTGCGTGTTCAGGCTGTCTATGTTATAATTTACTTAGCATACGGTCGTCGTGGGAGAAGTGGGCAAGCCCCACTTTTCTTTGTATAAAGGACCATCGAGGTACACGCAAAGCCCGGTAGAATAAACCGGGCTTTGCTATGATGCTTGATGAGACCTGTGCTATCGGTAGAGTCATTAGGATCAGCAATTCCCGTTATGGGTGAAAAGCCAGGTCGTAGCAATCGCGCAGGGTGCTTTACGCGGGAAGATACATGCGATTTCCAAATCGCGGCTACAAAACGGGAATTGCTGCATTAGGATAAATGTGGTCACTGAAATATCGAGAGTAGACGAATATCTGTTGCATTATCACTCTGGCCTATGATCAGGATGAGGCATAGGTCATCGTTGGTAGGAGAAAGACGATGAAGTCGGATTTCTTGTTGGCATTCAATCAAATATGCAGCGAACGCGGATTGTCCAGCGAGGTCGTGCTTGACGCCCTGCAGATGGCGATGGTGTCTGCCTATCGCCGCGATGCTGGTGACGACGTGAATCAAGATGTTATGGCCAAGGTCAGCTTGGAGACCGGCAAGGCGCAAATCTTTATCGAGAAACAGGTAGTAGAAGTGGTTACTGACCCTGTTCTGGAGATTTCTCTGCGAGATGCGCGCGCTATCCAGCCCGACGTCGAATTGCAAGACGCGGTGATGGTAGAGAACACGCCCAGGAACTTTGGCCGCATCGCAGCACAGAGCGCCAAACAGATCATTCTGCAACGCATCCGTGAAGCGGAACGGGATGCGCGATACGCGCATTACGTCAAGCAAGAAGGGGAGATTGTCCACGGCACGGTGCAGAACGTCAAGCATCAGGTAGTGACGGTGAATCTTGAAGGCACCGAGGCGATTTTGCCACGCAGCCAGCAAGTGCCCGGCGAGCGGTACAGCCTACACCAGCGATTACGGGCCTATGTGCTGGAAGTTCGCAAAACCGGCCGCGGGCCACAGATTGTCATCTCACGCAGCCACAAGAATATGTTGCGCCGCCTGTTGGAATTGGAAGTGCCCGAGATTTTCAGCGGCGCAGTCGAGATCAAATCCATCGCGCGGGAAGCCGGTTCTCGCTCCAAAGTGGCCGTATTTGCTCGTCAGTCGGGGGTAGACCCGGTGGGCGCCTGCGTCGGTATGCGCGGCGTGCGCGTTCAATCCATCGTCAACGAATTGGGCGGGGAAAAGATTGATATCATTGAGTGGAGCGTTGATGCGGGTGAATTTATCGCCAAAGCTCTCAGCCCGGCCAAAGTGTTAAGTGTACAATTGGAGCAAGACCCAGTTGATGGAAGAACCGCTAACGTCATTGTGCCCGATGACCAACTCTCGTTAGCCATTGGGCGGGCGGGACAGAACGCTCGACTGTCGGCCAAGCTTACCGGTTGGCGCATTGATATTCAGGGCGTCACCGAGGCGGCTACTCTGGCGTTGCAGCGGGTGAACAAAGACCCAGACGTGCTGCCTGCACTAGGCCCGGCAGCAGAATTGCTTCCCAACGTCGCCAATATCTTGCGACAGCACGAGCAAGAGAGAATGCCCTATCATAGCGAGGAACTACGCGCTATGCGGCGGGTGATCGAGGGAGTTCAGAGATACTATGCCTCGATCCGCGACGCCGAGCGAACGCGCCTTAGGGCAGAGGAGCAAGCCCGCCGCGCAGCTATTGAGGCCGCCGAGGCCGAGCGCCGCGCAATCATCGAGACCGCTCGTTCCCGCGTCCCGGCTCAGGCCTATGAAATTCCTCTAGATGAGTTTGGCTTGGGCGCGCGCGTGCTAGGCCACCTGCAGCAAGCCGAGTTGGCGACTGTCGGCGACGTGATGGAGCAACTGGCTGAGGGTGACGAGGGACTGCTAAAATTCAATGGCATTGGCCCCAAGAGTATGGCCGAGGTCAAACAGTGCATCGCAGCGTTAGACTTGCCAAAGGTTGAGGAAGAGATCAAGGAAGAGATCAAGGAAGAAATCGAAGAGGAAATTGAGGAAGAAATCGGGGAGGAGATCAAGGAAGAAATCGAGAAAGAGGCCGAGGAAGAGGTTAAAGAGATTATTCCTGTCCCACCTCAAGCCTACGAAATTCTGCTACCCTACATAGGCATCAACAAGCGTATACTGAGTCACCTGGAGCGGGCTACGGTGGTGACGGTTGGGGATGTGGTGAAACACCTAGCTCAAGGGGATGAGAGCCTCTTGGAGATAGATGGTATTGATATCAAGAGCCTGGCCGAGATCAAAGATTGCCTTGAAAAATTGGTAGCGCTGGTGACAGAGGACGACGCACCTGAAGAGGAAGAACCTGCCGCCGTAGAGGAAGCAGAGGCAGTAGCGCCTGCCGAGCCAACTCCCGAAATACCGATCGAGGATCTCGCCAAGGAAGATGAAGATGATATAGAGGTTAAACTCGAGAAGGAACGGCGGCGGCGACGGCGATTAGTCTATAACGAAGAGTTGGATGAGATCGTTGCTAGCCGGCGGCACAAGAGAGGCGAAGAGGATTGGGAAAAACACTTGCCTTGAGGTAACATCAGATGAGCAAACGCTCCACGCGCCGCAAGCACACGCCGCGACGCACTTGTGTCGCCTGCCGTACGCTACGCCCCAAACGGGAATTAGTGCGCATTGTACGACTCTCTTCGCCCGGAGACGAGGGCGCGGTAGTGGTAGATGAAACGAGCAAACTCAGCGGGCGCGGCGCGTATCTTTGCCGCCAACGAGACTGTTGGGAGACGGCGCTGGCGAGGCGGCAACTGGAGCGGGCATTGAGTGTGACGTTGACGGCTGAAACCAAGGCCCAATTGCGAGAATACGCGGCCGGATTGCCCCAACGCCCAGCAACAGTGTCTGAAGGTGATGAGAAACAGTGAGGGGAGAAAGGTAGATGAGCGATCAAACAAAGACGCAAGAAAAGCAAATAATCGAGATACCAGACTCCTTGACGGTGCGTCAGTTAGCCGAGTTGACGGCAGTCAGCCCCATCGTCGTGATCAAGGAACTGATGAGCGCTGGCGTCATGGCGAACATCAATCAGCACATAGATTACGAGACAGCCGCCATCGTGGCTCAGGAGATGGGGTTTGAACCCAGGGAAGAGACGCCTGATGTCGAGGAGGAGGTTGAAGAGGGGCCAACGCGGCTCTGGGAACGTCTTTACGCCCACGAAGATCCGGCCAAACTCAAGCCTCGCCCTCCGGTCGTCACTATTCTAGGCCACGTGGACCACGGCAAGACCTCACTACTGGATGCTGTCCGCCACGCCGATGTGGTGTCCGGCGAAGCCGGTGGAATCACGCAGCACATCGGCGCTTACCAGATCAAGCATGGTGAACAGATCATCACCTTTCTTGATACCCCAGGACACGAGGCCTTTACTGCAATGCGCGCCCGCGGGGCGCACACCACCGACATCGCCGTGCTGGTCGTGGCCGCCGACGACGGTGTGATGCCGCAGACTATCGAAGCCATCAACCACATCCAGGCCGCCCGCGTTCCCATCATCGTGGCTCTCAACAAAATGGACAAGCGCACCGCTCAACCCGAGAAGGTAAAGCAACAACTCTCCGAGATGGGGCTGGCGCCCGACGATTGGGGCGGGACCACGTTGTGCGTGCCTGTCTCGGCTAAGCAACGAACCGGCTTGGAAGACCTGCTGGAGGCTATCCTGCTCGTCGCTGATTCTACCGAGATCAAGGCCAACCCCGACCGGAGTGCGTTGGGCACAGTATTGGAGGGACAGCTAGATCGCAGGCGCGGGGCGACTGCCACCGTGCTGGTGCAGAACGGCACATTACATGTGGGAGATACCATCGTAGCCAAACTGGCCCATGGCCGCGTGCGCCAGATGCTCGATCAGAGCGGGCAGCCTATCCAAGAAGCTTCCCCCTCGACGCCGGCCATAATTCTGGGCCTTTCTAGTGTACCCGAGGCGGGAGAGTTTTTCAAGGTTGTACAGGACGAGCGCGCTGCGCGGGCCATAGTCGAAAAGCGCAAAGAAGAGCTAGCAGCCCAAGCCATCACTCCGGTCAAAGCTTTTACTCTCGACGATTTCTCCAGCCGCATCCAAGCTGGGCAAGCCAAGGAACTCGTCCTAATCGTCAAGACCGATGTGCAGGGGTCTATCGAGCCTATCGTCAACTCACTGGAAAAGCTGAGTGACCAAGACTTGGGCGAGGACTTGACGGTCAACGTCATACACGCCGCCGCGGGTAACATTGGCGAATCGGACATCAACCTGGCTATTGCCTCGCGCGCCATCGTCTTTGGCTTTCAGGTACACCCCGACCCGGCTGCCCGCCGTCTGGCGGAGAACGAGGGTGTGGACATCCGCACCTATGACATAATCTACAAGTTGATAGATGAAGTGGACAAGGCTCTCAAGGGGTTATTGGAGCCGGTCTATGTGGATGTGGTGATCGGCGAGGCTGAAGTTCGCGCTATCTTTCATATTCCCAAAGTCGGGACCGTGGCCGGGTGCTACGTACGCCAGGGAGAGGCGCGAAGAAATGCCCGCGCGCGGGTTTTTCGTGATAAGGAACAATTGCACGACGGACACATCAGGTCGCTCAAGCGATTCGAGAAGGATGCGCGTGAGGTACGAGTTGGATTTGAGTGCGGCGTGGGGCTTGAGAACTTTGACGACTTTGCCGAGGGTGACGTGATCCAATTCTATGTACAAGAGCGACACGCTGCCGCGTGACGAGTTTTGAATCTAAATGAGTAAGAAATACCAACGCCGGGTCTCGGATTTGATTCGCACCCACCTGACGAATCTGCTGGCGCGAAAGGTCAGCGATCCGCGCCTGCGAATGGTCACCATTACTGGCGTGGCGGTCACACCCGACACCGTTCGCGCCGACGTGCATTTTAGCGTGTTGGGCGGCGCTGAAGGGCAAGCGGAGGCCCAGGCCGGCCTGGATAGCGCTGCCGGCTGGCTACGGCGTGAGTTGGGACGCCGGTTGCGGTTGCGCAACACTCCGGAACTCGTCTTTCATTACGACCCCTCGCTAGAACACGGCGACCGCATTGATAGCATCCTCAAAGAACTGGAGTTCGGTGAAGAAAACCACGGCGCTGAAACAGGCTAGCGCCCAAAACCCCTACGGTGTTCTTCATTTTACGAGAAACAGCGAGGACGTGGTTTTGGGTTTTTCCAAAAAACTATTTCTTAGCAGCCAACTCATCCAGCCTGCCCGCTGCCCTTTATTGATATGTCACATTGCCCCCGACGGGGATGCCATCGGCAGCCTGACCGGCATGGGACGCGCCCTGCATCAGATGGGCCTCGAGCCAACACTGGCCTGCTCGGATTCTGTCCCCTCCCGCTTCGACTACATCCCTGACGTCGAGACCGTGGTGCAAAAAGTCAATGCTCCCTTCGATCTCGTCATTTCTCTCGACTGCTCTGACCTGGATAGACTTGGTCACCTTTCACAGATGCCAACTTTTGGCAGCGTGCCGCTGCTCAACATTGATCATCACGTGACCAACCTGAATTTCGGCGACGTCAATCTGGTAGACCCGCAAGCCTCCTCCACTGCACAGGTCGTGTTGCGGCTGCTGGAGCACATGGCGGTTCCGCTCGACGCCGAACTGGCCACTTGCCTGCTGGTCGGCATCGTCTCCGACACGCGCGGGTTCAGCACGAGCAACGTCACTGTTCAGGTAATGGAGGATGCATTACGGTTGATGAAGGCTGGGGCCTCATTGCCCCACATCACCCAGCACAGCCTCAACCGCCGCTCTACCACTGCGATTTTTCTGTGGGGGGCGGCATTGGCTCTGGCGCAAATCGAGGATGGAGTGGCTTGGACCAACATCCCGCTGGCTATGCGTCGCACTGCGGGGTATGCGGGCAACGGCGACGCCGGATTAGCTAATTTTCTCGTCAGCGCCGCCGCCGCCGATGTTGCGGCCGTCTTTGTCGAACGTGAGGATGGGCACGTCGAGGTTGGGTTGCGCGCTATGCCAGGCTTTGACGTTGCGCAGGTGGCGCTTCAATTTAGCGGCGGCGGCCACGCTCTCGCTGCTGGCTGCAAGCTCCCCGGCCCGCTAGAGAAAGCTCAAACTCGCGTGCTAAATACCCTCAGGGCCAGCGTAGCCTGTCAGCGCCGCTCGTGAATTTTAATCTTCGACCGGCATACGTACCAACTCGTTGCTCACGGCGCAGACCGCCGCTTGGGCGCGATTTTTGACCCCTAGTTTGGCGAGAATGCTGCGCACGTGGTTCTTTACGGTATTGTGGGCGATACCCAATTCCTCTCCGATCTCCCGATTGGAAAGGCCATGCACGACTAACCCCAGAATCTCACATTCGCGCACCGAAAGCACGTCGGAGGCTGCTGGCTGCACGGCCGGCCGGCTCTGATGCGCCAGTTGGTGGAAAAGTTTGCCCGTCATCGCCCGCGAGATCGGGGTCTCCCCCACTGCAAGCCCGCGCAGTTGTTGAAAGAGTGTCTCTGGCAAGATGTCCTTCAGCAAATACCCATCCGCCCCAGAGCGCACGGCGGTCGCTAGGTCCTGCTCGTCTTCGGAGACGGTCAGCATCACCACTCGCACATCCGGCATCTGAACTTTGATACGGTGGGTAGCCTCCAACCCATCGCACCTGGGCATGCGGATGTCCATCAGCACCAAGTCTGGGTGCAGCAGCCGTGTCTGTTCGGCTGCCTCCACCCCATCCGCTGCTTCTCCTACCACCTCAAAATCAGGTTGGGCATCGAGCAGCCGCGCCAGGCCTTTGCGGAATAACAAGTGATCGTCTACCAGTAAAATGCGCAGTAATTTCATCACTCCCAATTATACACACAATAGGGACTTGACACAACGTTTTCCCTGCCGGTGTTACTGGCTGCCGAGCCTCAATAACTTGCGGCCCGCCTTCCCGTGTGGTATAGTTGTCTCGACGCGGTTCTGGCGGTGTGTGGTATAATAAGGCGTGTGGCTCGTATTGCTCTACGAAAGGAAAGGAGAAGATCGTGACCATATCCAAATCAAAAAGACGCTCGGCTAAAGAAGTAGTTCCACCCATAATACTCGGCGCCCTGGGCACCGTTGGAGTTGTAGCACTCTACTTACTGTCGCCCGGTTTCCAGCCCATCGAACTGGTGCTGCTCATCACAGTAGGCTTTGTCGCTGCGGGCTACACCCAGGGCATCGTGCGCGGTATCATGACCATTGTCGCCTTGTACATCGCCACTGGCGTAGGGGCAATTTTCTATCGAGCGGCCGCCCCTTACACCGGCATCGTCAAATTGCTCTTGACCATCCCACTCACCGGCAATTTTTCTCTTAAAGTGAACATAAATAACGGCACCCTGGCCTTTTCCTTCGTCCTGTTGACGTTGCTTGTCTGGGGCATGCTAGAGATCGCTATCCGGGCCTCCTTCCAAGATACGAGCTTGCCCGGATTGGGCGTGCTGGACAATCTGGGCGGTATAATCGTCCATTTGATCGTTGGCCTCTTGGCCGCCAGCCTGCTGTTCAACGCGCTAGGTTACGGCCGGCTACGGCCGATGCACGATAGAGCGCGACTTCGCCCGGTATTCAAACAGGTGATCCACTTGCATTACCTCACCCAATCATTCTGGTTCCCTAAAAGCCCCCCCGCCATCTATATCTACGATCTGAACCTGCCGTATGGATATTAAACACCTGACGACGCTCGAGTTTCCCAAAGCCCTGGCCCGTCTGGCGACCTACACCAGCTTCTCCGCCGGGGAAGAATTGGCCCGCGCCCTCTCGCCAGAGACCAGCCTGCGAGAAATTCGCTGGCGGCTGAGGACGACGAGCGAGGCCCGCGCCCTGCTAGATACCAGGCCAGAGACCACTCTGGGCGGCGTGCACGACATCCGCCCCCAGGCGGAAGCTGCTCAGCGAGGAATAGCCCTGCCGCCGTCCGAGCTGCTCGATGTGCGCGATACCCTCGTCGCTGCTCGTGACCTCCACCGCGCTCTGACCCGTATGGAGGAGCAATTCCCTCGTTTGGCGTACCTGGCTGGCGGCATCCAACTCTGCCCCGGCCTCATCACAGAGATCAATCGCTGCCTGAACGAACGTGGGGCCGTGCGCGACAACGCTTCCTCCGAACTGGCCCGCATCCGCCGCGAGACACGCATCGCCCACAGCCGGATACAGGACAAACTCCAACGCATCATCAGTTCATCTCGCAACGCCGCTTTTCTACAGGAGCAACTCATCACCCAACGAGAGGGCCGCTACGTCATTCCCCTCAAGTCCGATTTCAAAGGCCGTATCAAGGGCGTTGTCCACGACGTATCCGCCTCTGGCGCTACCACTTTCATCGAACCCCTGCCTGTCGTCGAGCTGAACAATACCTGGCGCGCGCTCCAACTCGAAGAGCAGCAGGAAGTGAACCGTATCTTGTTCCACCTTTCCGACCTCGTCGCCGAGCACACAGCCAAGATTGAGCAGACTGTGGAGGCGCTGGCCGAACTAGACCTGGCCTTTGCCAAAGCAAAATACGCCGATGCCATTGACGCCGCCGTTCCCAAGCTCCTCTCCAACCAGCCAGCCATTCACTTTATCGGCGCTCGCCACCCTCTGCTCGACCCGCAAACGGTCGTGCCCATTGACGTCGTTTTGGATGAAGGGACTCGCGTGCTGGTCATCACCGGCCCCAACACCGGCGGCAAGACCGTCAGCCTAAAGACTGTGGGGTTGCTGACGCTGATGGCCCAGGCGGGGCTGCACATTCCGGTGGAGCCAGAGTCGGCCTTTTCTCCTTTCGAGGCCGTGTACGCCGACATCGGCGACGAGCAATCCATTGAGCAGAACCTCTCCACCTTTTCCTCCCACCTGACCAACATCATCTCTTTCCTCGACCGGGCCGACGCTCGCAGCCTGACGTTGCTGGATGAACTGGGCGCCGGCACCGACCCGGCCGAGGGCGCCGCGCTGGCCCATTCTTTGTTGGAGCACTTCCGCCTCCGTGGAACGACCACCTTTGTCGCCACCCACTACCCCGAACTCAAATCCTACGCTCAACTCACCCCCGGCGCGCGCAACGCTTCCGTCGAGTTCGACTCGGAGACTCTCAGCCCGACCTACAAACTGACCATCGGACTGCCGGGCCGCTCCAACGCTTTCGCCATCGCCCAACGATTGGGGCTGCCGGCCGAGATCGTCGACGAAGCGCGCAAAAGAATCTCACCGGACAACCTGCGCACCGAGGACATGCTGACCGACATCCACAGTCTGCGTATCCAGGAGGCCCAGGCGCGAGACGAGGCCAACGCTGCTCGCGCCGAATCCGAAAAACTGACGCGCGAGCTACGCGAGCGGTTGGGAGCGATCGAGCAGGAACGCCAGGACATTCTGGAGCAAGCGCAAGAGGAAGCGGACGAGGAGCTAGAGACGCTGCGGGCCGAGCTGCGCGGGCTAAGACACCGGTTGCAAGCCGCCGCCGCGCCGCTGGGGCCGGTGGCCGAGATCGAGGAGGCCGTCGAGACGCTAGAGGGCCAATTCTCAGAGCTGGAAGAATTGGCGCCTCTCCCTGCGCCCGATGTGAGCCAGCACCCAATCCGCCCAGGCGATACTGTGATGGTGCGCCCACTGAATACAAAAGGCCGCGTGATCGCAATAGACGGCCCAGAAGCGGAGGTGCAAGTAGGTCCGGCCCGCACCCGCGTGGGTTTGACTGACCTGGAACTGCTCGCGGCGACGACGTTCTCAGAACCAACAGGGCGTGGTATTAGCGTCAGCGCCGTCACCTCCCCCGGCGAGCGGCTGGACTTGCGAGGCTGTACCGTCGAAGAGGCGCTGTCTCAACTGGATCGCCGCCTGGACGCGGCGTTCAGAGCCGGCTTGCCCTGGGTGAGCATTATCCACGGCAAAGGCAGCGGCGCGCTGCGCCGGGCCGTGCGTGAATTCCTGGCCGATTATCCCCTCGTCGGCGACTATGAATCCGCCAAACCTAAAGAAGGTGGCAGCGGCGTCACCGTCGCCAAACTGGCGCCGGGTTAGATGTAACCAGTTACCCCCCAAAAAATCAAAGGATGACACGATTATGGCAACCATTAGAGTCGAAGCCTGGCTCTACGGCCCAGTGGCCCGGTACGCGGGCGAGGCCAGCCAGGGCAGTTACGCTCAATTAGACCTGGAGCTATCCGAGGGCGGTACAGTGGGCGATCTGATGCGCCAATTGGGAATCCCCGCCGAGGAGCGGGGAATCACCTTTGTGAACGGCAGCCTGGCCGCGCTGCCCGGCGTGGAAGCCGACCTCGATCTGGCGTTGTACGACGGCGACAGGGTGGGCATCTCTCACCGCAAGAGTATGTGGCCGATGCAGTACCGCTTTGGCGCTCAATTGACCCCTCAACTCGAGGAAACATTCCGCCAACGGGGAGACCGTGGCATACACCATGCCTATAGTGAACAGGACAGGTGAAGCAAGAGGCAAGAATCCGTGTTGCTACTCAGGCTATCGCGTTGGGACACAGAGCACACCGAGAAGCCAGAGATTCACATAGAAAAAGCGTATCTTTTCAATAATTCGGGGAAAGAAACCAGGTTTCTTCCGAAAAACCTGGTTTCTCACCAGCCAATCCCCGGTTTGTTGAGAGGATACGAAAAAGCCCTGTTTTACTCAGTGCGTCTCTGTGAAATGCTCTGTGAGGCTCTGTGTAACAACCGGCTGAGTAGTAACGAATCCATTTTATTCTTACCGTTATGTGACGCTGAACGTCTGATGTTTAAGGAGGAGGCGCTATGTCTGCGATAATTGTGGTGGGCGCCCAATGGGGCGACGAAGGAAAAGGGCGCGTGGTGGACGGGTTGGCGCGTGAGGCTCAACTCGTCGCCCGCTTCAACGGCGGCGATAACGCCGGTCACACGGTGGTCGCCGAGGGGCACACGCTCAAGCTGCACCTGGTGCCTTCGGGCATTCTCTATCAAACCGCTACCTGTCTCATCGGCGCGGGGGTGGTGGTCAACCCAGAGCAATTGACGGCCGAGATGGACGAGTTGGCCGCGATTGGCGTGGACGTGGGGCCGGCGCATTTAAAGTTGAGCGCGGCCGCCCACATCATCCTGCCCACTCACCGCGCACTCGACGGGGCGCGGGAAGAGGCGCGCGGCCAGACCGCCCTCGGCACGACCAAGCGCGGCATCGGCCCCGTCTATGCCGATAAAGCCGCCCGCGTCAACCCGCGCGCCGGTGATATGATCAACCCCGAACAGTTCGCCGAGCAGGTGGCCGATAGGGTGCGGGCGCACAACCGCCGCTTGAAGGAGCAATACGGCCTAGAGACGCTTTCACCGCAGCAGGCCGCAGCCAGGTATTGCGAGTACGCCCGGCGATTAGCCCCTCACCTCGTTGACGGATCGGCGCTGGTGGGAGAGACGCTGGCGGCCGGAAGGACGGTGCTCTGCGAGGGCGCCCAGGGGATGCTGTTAGATCTAGATCACGGCACCTATCCCTACGTCACCAGTTCCTCGGTGACATCCGGCGGCGCTCTGACCGGGCTGGGATTTGGGCCGCAGCACGTCTCGCGCGTCGTCGGCGTTGTCAAGGCCTACACCACCCGCGTGGGCACAGGTCCATTCCTGACCGAGCTGCTGGATGAAACCGGCGAGCAGATACGGGAGGCCGGCAACGAATACGGCACGACGACGGGACGCCCGCGCAGGTGCGGCTGGCTCGACCTGGTCATCCTGCGCTACGCCGCCCGCATCAACGGCCTGGACGAGTTGGCGCTGACCAAGCTGGACGTATTGAGCGGCCTGGAACGGCTCAAGGTAGCAGTGGCCTACGAGCGGGACGGGGAGCGCGTGCAACCTTCGGTTGCCAAGTATTTCCCGGCTGAGTTCGGCGTAGAGGCACTGGCCGAGTGGAAGCCGGTCTATGAGGAACTGCCCGGTTGGGCGGAGGACATCACCGGTGTGCGCGCCCGCGCAGACCTGCCCGCCGCCGCGCAGGAATACGTGGCGCGGATCGAGGAATTGGTAGACGCGCCGGTGACTTTTATCGGCGTGGGGCCAGAGCGGGAGCAGGCAATCAGAATGACCAATGACCAATGATTAATGATCAATGTTGTTGGCGGCGGCCCAGATGATTTGGGCTGCGTGGCGGGCGGCGCCGGGTTGTGCCAGTGATTGGGCGCAGGCGGCCATCTGGGTTAGCTTGGGATTGCCGGGGGATAGCAATTCTCGCACTGCTGCCGCTGTTCGCCGGGGCGTCGGCGCCCAGACCCCGGCGCCGGCCCGCACGACGTAATCCACGCTGGGACGCTCCTGGCCCGGCAGCGCGCCGTTCAGCACGATCGGCAATCCCATCACCAGCGCCTCGCTGATAGTGCTGGGGCCGGCCTTGGCCACCAGCAAATCGGCCGCCCGCATCCACTCGTGCATGTTGCGCACAAAGCCCTCCACTCGCACCGGCAAGGGCCACGCCTCGGAGCGCAGTCTATTCTGCAGCCGCCCGTTGCGCCCGGCGATCATCACCAACTGAGCCTGCACGCCGCTGCCCACTATTGCTCTGCTTATGCGGTATAATGCTCCCATACCCTCCGCCCCATTCACCAGGAGCGCCACCGGCAAGTCTGGTCGCAGTCCCAGACCCCGGCGCGCGGCGAGCCGATCTTGTTGCGCAGCCGCGACGAAGGCGGGGCTTACGGGTAACCCGGTCACTATGACGCGCTCCGCCGGGAGTTTGTAGGTCAGCGCGCAGCGTTGGACTCTTGCGGTCGGCGCGAGACAGCAGGCGACTCCGGGCGCGACCCAAAAGGCGTGGGCGGTGTTCAGATCGGTTATCAGTGTGATCAACGGGGTTCGAGTCCCGGCAAGGGCGCGCAGGAGCAAATGATTGAGGATGGGGTGACAGCAAACGATGAGGTCGGCCGGATGATCGCGGAGAAGCCGGCGCAGACCCGCGCGCGCCAACGGCCAGCAGCCGCTCGTGAGCAGCCCGATGCGACGCGGCCCATCGGATAGGCGGTAGCCAGCCGCCCATCCCCATCCTCCCAGCCGAACCAGGTAGGGGTAGATTTTGCCCAGCCGATTGAAAGGCCAGAGCGCATAGTCGGCCAGCGCGTCCACCAGTTCGACCTGGGCGCGCTCTCCGTGCAAGTCTCGCAACGCCTGGGCTACCGCGCTCGCCGCGCTGCGGTGGCCCCCGCCCGTGTCGGAGAACAGGAAGAGCAGTCGTTTACTGTTTCGATTCAACGTCTTCCGCGCCCAGCATAGCTTTCACCCGCTTCTCGAACTTGGTGCGCGGGAGCATCACGCGCCGGCCACAGGTCAGGCAGCGTAAGCCAATGTCAGCGCCAATGCGTGTCACCTCCCACTCGTACCCTCCGCAGGGGTGAGGCTTGCGCATGCGCACTCTATCGCCGATGTGTACCTCAGATGGTGTATTATGCAATAGACAAACCTCCCTCGGAATGAACAATGCTACTCTAACCCACCAGCCCTTACAAGTTGGCGACGCTTGACAGATGCGGGCAGTTATTTTTGCCCGCCCTGGCGGTTTTTGCTCAAGGCAATGTTTAAGGTTAAACCTATTGACAACGGACAGGTTTTAGCGTAAAATGAAGACAAAGTTGGAGCAACCGTCCCGGAGCCTTCCGGCATCGCCTCACTAGAGCGCATCTCGGCATTTTGACCGAGAGCGAAAGTCAGACGGAGAAACCGTCAAAAAGGTGATTGTGCTGGGGAAAGGCAAAGGGCGATTGAGAGCAGCGGCCCACCGTCAAAAAGGCCGCTGCTCTGCTGTTTATGGCTCAGTCGCGCCCATGATCCATTGCTCGTAGAGAGCGTGGTGCTCGTCGCCGGTGACTGACTCGACGGCGGTCAGCCAATCCTCCGGTCTGGCGACGGCGTACCGGTTGTGGTTAAAGTAAGTTTGTACAATCGCCCCAAAGTCCTCGTCTCCCACTTCTCGGCGCAGTTCGTGAAAGTAGAGCGGGCCTTTCCGGTAGACCACTGTTCCATAATCATCAGCGTCGTAGGCGGCGACCGGCATCCCCGCCGGCGCGTCGCGCCCGGATTCCACCAACCCTTCGTATGGTTGCCGAAAAACCTCGTCCACCAGATCGGCGGCCAACCCCGCTCCGTAACGTTCCTCGTAGTAGAGCAGTGTGCTGTATTGCACCAGCGCCTCGTCCAGCCAGGGATCGTCCACCTGATCGTTGCCCACCAAACTGTACCACCACTGGTGCCCCGTCTCGTGCACCACGACCCATTCCATATCCTCGCTCAAGGTCTCATAGTACGCGCTGTTGATGACCACCAGTCCGGGGTATTCGATCCCGCCGGCGGAGGTGGGGGTTTCCACTATGTCCAACTCGGTGAAGGGATAGGGGCCAAAGCGATTGCTGAAAATGCGCACTGCCTCGGTCGCTTGATCCAGCGCCAATTCCCCTCCCTCCTGGTGGCCGGAGTAAAAGATGCTGTTGACTGTGACTCCCTCTACGACGTCGCTTTTCACCCGGTAATCTGGTCCTAGGATGGCGTTGAAATCCCGCATCGGGCCAGCGACGCAGGTCCAGGTAGCAATGTCGTCGGAATCAAAGGTCGGCGGGGAGCAGACGCCGGAGACAAAGAGCGCCATCTCTGCCGGGGCGCTGATGCGCACGTTGTAGAACGAGGTCTCGGAGTAGACGGCGTCGCCGTAGGTAGGGGCCATTTCGACGTTCCAGCCCTCATCGTCATAGACCGGGATCAGGGGATAGACGTTGGTCAGGGCCAGGATGCCGTCATAGTAACCAAATTGTCGGTAGCCCGTGCCGACATGGGTGGGGATGGAGGCGGTAAAGTCGAGCGTCAGGTCGAGTTGTGCTCCAGGCTCCAGTGGCGGGTCGAGCGGCAGGCGCAGCGCGGAACCGTCCAACTCGGCGACCGGCTCGGCAGGCGCGCCATCAAGTAAAACATCCGTTACCGCCATCTCGCCCCCGTAGCCGGGCGTGTTGGGAAAGAGACGCAGGTAGAGCGCGTCGAGGACGACGGCTGCGGTGTTGGTGTAGCTGACGCGCTCGTGGCCGGTGACGGTAGTCGCGTCGAGGTCAACGATTAGTTCAATCTCATAGCGCGTGGCGTCGGGGAACAGGGCCAGATCGGCGGAGAACTCGGGGCGTAGGGCCTGCGCGTGATCAGGGGGAAGAGTGGCAGTGGGAGGCGGCGAGGAGAGGGCGGGTGCGGGGGCGGGGGAGGATGCAGGGGATAACGTGGCCGTGGGAGTGCTGGGGATGGTGGTGGGGAGACAGGCGATGACGAGCAAAGAGCAAAGAGTCAGGAGCAAGGGTCTGTTTCTTCTGATCATTTCTTTATCTCCTTGCCAAGGCTTGGCAAGTCTGATCCGCCTAGAAAATCAGCCACCAACGCAGCCACCTCATCCTCGCGCCCGGCAAAGACGTGGTTCGCGCTGGGAATGAGGCGCAGCCTCTTGGGTTGGCGCAGACGCGCCACATACTCGCGCAGCGCGCCAGCGGGCGCCCAGGAATCGCGGTCGCCGGCGACAAATAGCTTGGGCCGGGGGTCGGCGTCGAGAAATGAGTCGGCGTAGCACTTTTGTATCAATGCGATGCCCACGAGCAAGCTCACGCGGGAGTCGCGGGCGGCGTGGTGTAGACCTACCTCCGCGCCGAAGGAGTAACCCACGACCGCCAGCCGGTCCGCGTCCACGTCTGGCCGAGCGCACAGGAAATCCACCGCGCCGGCTACGTCTTTCATCTCGCCGCGTCCTTCGTCGAAGGAGCCTGAGCTGTCACCCGCGCCCCGAAAGTTAAAGCACAACGTGATCCAGCCGCGCTCCGCCAGCGCGCGGCACACGGTCACGACGACCGTGTTGTTCATATCGCCGCCCATCAGAGGGTGGGGGTGGCAGACGATGGCGGTCGGGAAAGGGCCGGAACCGTCCGGCGCGCGCAGGACGCCCTCTAGCAGCGGGCCGTCATCAGTGGCAGGGAAGATCACGTGTTGGGATCTGGCGATCATGCCGCTACCCTCCGCCCACTGCCGGAAAGATGCCTAGTTCGTCTCCATCCGCCAGCGGGTGATCCTTCTGCCGCACAATGCTGTTGACAAAGATGACTTTGACCTCATCGGTCGGGAGGTGCAGGTGCTCGATCAATTGGCCCACCGTCGCGCCCTCCGGCAATTCCACCGCCATCGCTTCGCCGATCCCTATATCGGCGTAATAGCGGCGGAGAGTGGCGAATAATTTGACTTGAATCGTGATCATTGTCCATTCTCCTCTGTTCTTTCAATTGGAGTATAACACAATTCACCGGTCAGGCAAAAGAGCAACCTTGACGGTGAAGCTGAACGGCGGTACAATAGACCCGCAAGCAGCAATTCCCGTTATGGGGAAAATGTTCAGATGTAGCCGCGATTTCCATATCGCGCAGCCCGTTTTACGCAACATAATGTACGCGATATGGAAATCGCGGCTACAAAACGAGAGTTGCTGACCCGCAAGATTGAGGTACAAGATATGCCGTTATACGAGTATAAATGTTCAGATTGTGAGACGCGCTTTGATGCCCTGCGGGCAATAGCGGATGCAGACGCGCCCATCGCCTGTCCCAAGTGCGGCGACGAGAACGTGCGCCGTGCCATATCACTGTTCTCGGCCATCGGAAGCGAGGGATTGGTAGCCGGAGCGGGATCGTCGTGCGGTTCCTGCACGCCATCAGCGTCGTGCGCTACCTGCGCCAGCGGGTCGGCGCGCTAGGCCAAACGGCAAAGATCTTTTCTGATTGAAAGCGAGGTGAACTATGGGTGCAATGAGAGCTTTGAGCGCGCCGTGGGACGAGCTAGCGCATCGCCCGCCGATGGGCGTGGTTATGCAACGCCTTATCCATTCTCCCTGGCTGCCCATGCACGTGCAGGAACTCCAATCCCTGTTGCGAGAAGAACGCGCCAGGCGCGAGCGATTTTATAAAGAAATGTCCGAGGGACAAAAAGTGGAATTTATCAACGGGGAGGTCATCGTGCAGTCACCGGCGAAATGGCATCACACGACAGCAGTTAGAAACCTGCTTATCTTGCTAGGCGCTTACGTTTCCAAGCACTCGCTGGGTTGCGTCGGCCAGGAAAAGGTGCTCATCACTCTGACGCGCAACGATTACGAGCCAGACATTGTCTACTTTGGGCCGGAAAAGGCGCAAGCGCTCACGCCGGATCAGATGAAATTCCCCGCGCCGGATCTCGTGGTCGAGGCGCTGTCCCCTTCGACGGAGGAAAACGATCGCGGTATCAAGTTCCTGGACTATGCCGCTCACGGTGTGGCAGAGTATTGGATCGTTGACCCCCAAGCGGAGATGATCGAGCAATACGTGTTGCAAGATGAGGCGTATCAATTGCGGGTCAAGACCGATAGCGGCGTGATACGGAGCGGCGTGATCGAAAACTTGGCTATTCCGGCCCGCGCGGTCTTTGACGAGACCGAGATGTTAGCGGCGCTGCAGGCGATTTTGGGCGATGATGACTGATATAGCGGGCCGCATACAAAACTTGCAAGCGTGAGGTTTCAAGCGTGAGGTTCAAAACTATGGTATCTATTTTCCCCTTCACCGCTATAGTCGGGCAGGAGCGTATGAAGCGCGCCCTGATATTGAATGCTATCCACCCCCAGATCGGCGGGGTGCTCATCCGGGGCGAGCGCGGCACGGCCAAATCTACCGCCGCCCGCGCGCTGGCCGCCCTGCTGCCAGAGATCGAGGTAGTCGCCGATTGCCCTTTTGGCTGCGACCCCGACCAACCTGCGACCTGGTGCACCGAATGTCGCGAGCGGAATGGGGTAGGGAAAGAGTTGCCTCACGCCCGCCGGCGCACCAACTTTGTGGATCTCCCCGTCAGCGCGACCGAGGATCGTGTTGTAGGCACGCTGGATATCGAACGCGCTATCCAAAAAGGAGAGCGTCGCTTCGAGCCAGGAGTGCTCGCCGCGGCCAACCGGGGCGTTCTCTACGTGGACGAAGTCAACCTGCTAGATGACCACGTCGTTGACCTGCTGCTCGACGCGGCGGCGATGGGCGTCAACGTCGTGGAACGGGAAGGTATCTCTTTCAGCCACCCGTCCCGCTTTATCCTCGTTGGCACAATGAACCCGGAGGAAGGTGACTTGCGCCCACAACTACTCGACCGCTTTGCGCTTTGCGTGGACATCCATGGAATTCGCAACCCTGCCGCCCGCGTGATGATCATGGAGCGGAACCTGGCCTATGAGGCTGACCCCGAGGGGTTCTGCGAAGAGGGCGCTCCCAGCGAGTGGTCGCTTTCGGAAGAGATCGCCCGCGCGCGTCGCCTCCTGCCCCAGGTCAACCACTCTCAAGCCGATCTGGCGACCATCGCGACGATGATGAGCGAGTTGGGGGTGGACGGCCACCGCGCCGACCTGGTGGTACTCAAGGCCGCCCGCGCCCACGCCGCCTTTGAGGGGCGCACCCGCCTGAATGACCGCGACATCCTCTTGGCGGCCGAGCTAGCGCTGCCCCATCGACTGAAGCGCCACCCACTGGAAGATGCGGAGGTCACGCTGGGAGATCTTGCAGAGCGGTTGGACGAGGCCCGCGCCCAACACCCGACCGAGGCCGAGTTTGAGGAAGAAGGCGACGCGGACGCCCAAGCAAGCGCTAAAAAAAAAGCATAGCTGGGGAAGCTAGTGACAAGGAACCCACCGGCGAGCGCGGCGAGTCCCCCCAAGAACCGGCGCTGCAAACCATACCCCAGTGGCCGTCGCAAGGCAGTTGGTGGGATTATGGCGACGAGAAAGATGTCGGCGAGACGTTCGTCCCCCGCCGATTGGATACGCCCCTAGACCGGCTGACGCGTGCCAGCGGCGGTCGCCGCAGTCAGACCCGCACCGATAACAAGCGTGGTCGCTACATCCAGGCGCGTCCCTCCCCCGGCGATCCCCGCGACCTGGCCTTTGATGCCACACTCCGCGCCGCCGCCCCCTTGCAGAATGAGCGCAAGCGCAAAGCTCACCACTCTGAGGACGCGCCGGCTTTGGCGTTGCGCCCCCAGGATTACCAGCGCAAAGTGCGCGTGAGGCGCGCCGCCAATCTGGTGCTCTTTGTCGTGGATGCCTCTTGGTCTATGGCGGTGGCCGAGCGTATGGAGGCGACGAAGGGGGCGGTCGTCTCGTTGCTGACGGACGCTTACCAGCGGCGCGACCGGGTGGGGTTGGTCGTCTTTCAGAAAAACGACGCCCGCATCGTACTCTCGCCAACCAACAGCATTGAGTTGGCGCGGCGGGCGCTGGTCAATATCCCTGTTGGCGGCAAGACGCCTCTTTCGGCCGGCTTGCAGACCGCCTACGAGGTCATCACCCGCGAGTTGCGTCAGCACCCTGACCTGATGCCACTGATGGTGCTCTTGACCGATGGCGCGGGCAACGTTTCAACGACAAATCTGCCGCCGCAGGAAGAAGCCCGTCGCGCCGCGCGGATGTTTCCACAGGCCCACATCCGTTCGGTGGTGATCAATATGGAGCACGAGGCTTTCGACCAGGGGCTGGCACAGGCGTTGGCTGATCACCTGGAATCTCCCTGTTACACCCTGGCCGAGTTAAAGGCCGAGGCACTGCTACGGACGGTGCGGGGGGAACTGGCGGAGCAACTAGCCTGATTCACAGGACCAGAAATCAAAAACCGCACACACTTGATCCTATCAAGTATGTGCGGCTCTTTATTTGTGTGATTGTAGAGCAAATTTAGTAGTGGCTGTTCTCCTCCTTACAGTTCGTCGCAGAAGCTTTGCCTAATCGTCACCTTTGGCTTTATAGCAAGGTGACGTCGGTGGCCTGCAAACCCTTTGCGGTCTCCTCGAGGCTGAACTCGACGCGCTGTCCCTCCTCTAGTGACCGGAAGCCATCACCCGAGACGGCGGAGTAGTGAACAAACACATCCTCCCCCATATCGCGCGTGATGAATCCGTACCCCTTGGGGTTGCTGAACCACTTGACGATCCCAGTTTCTCTCTCGTTCACTTTCTATACTCCTTTAGCTCTGATATTCTGTGGGCCAGAGCGGCCCGTTAGGAAAACTGATACACAAACCCGCCCAAATCTTGCAAGCCCGGGCGGGAATACAACCACTACCTGAACTTGTCCTACGAACTAACTATATCACGTCTATATCTAAATGTCAAATGCGCGATGGCAGCAATGAAGAATACGCGGACCAGTGATAGAGCGTAAGGGAGTTGCAAAATTTAAAACCTCCCAAAAACTGTGGTAGAATGGATTTTTTACCATTGTTAAAGGGAGGCGAATGGAACTCACGGATGATCTAAAAACCATCTTTACCGAAGCAGTTAATGACTTGAAAGAGTACGCCCGCCGGGTATTCATGGCTCGTGTCGTAAACGCTTTGGGTCAGCAATTCCCGTTTTGTAGCCGCGATTTCCAAATCGCGTGTATCTTCCCGCGTAAAGCACCCTGCGCGATTGCGAAATCGCGGCTACGACCTGACTTTTCACCCATAACGGGAATTGCTGGCTTTGGGTAAAGGGAGCCAACGCCAAGCAGAAGCAGAACTGAATTGGTGTCGCGATACCATCCGCAAAGGACAGCAAGAGTTGGAAGAACGCTTCGAACGGTTACCGGATTTAGAAAAGTGGTTTGTCCGTATTGAGCCTCTCCCAGCGTGATTTTGGGAGGTTTATTTTTCTGGAATCGCCATACTGTTCTTGAGCAACGAATTGCTGATTGGGCTAAGGCTGTCCCTGATTGTTAACATACGATTTTTACCTTAATGCCATTTTACGTGAGGAAATGCGTGCTTGATTTTTCGGGCATTTGGTGTAAGATATAGTTCGAGTAAATCCTCAGCGAGTGGCACAGCCTCAAATAAACCAGTGTTCCGAGGTAAACTATGAAAATTCTCGTCACCGGTGGTGCAGGCTTCATCGGCTCTAATCTCATAGACGTACTGATGGAGCAGGACCACGAAATCACTGTTTTGGATAACTTGTCCGTGGGCAAAGCCAGTAACATTGAGCACCACCTGGGAAGCGATCATTTCCACTTTATCAACGATTCCATCCTCAACGTAGGCACGTTAGAGCGGCTCGTTCGCCAGACCGACCTGATCTATCATATGGCGGCTGTCGTCGGCCCCAAATACGTTGTCCAAGATCCGCTGGGCACCATAGTTACCAACGTGCGCGGCACGGAGAATGTGCTTGAATTGGCTTTCAAATACTGGGTCAAGACCGTTATCACCTCCAGTTCCGAGATCTATGGCAAGTCTACCGCCGTGCCGCTCAGCGAGGACGATGACCGCATCCTCGGCTCGACCATCGTCGGCCGCTGGTCTTATTCTGACGCCAAGGCGATTGATGAATACTTTGCCCTGGCTTATGCCAAAAAAGGACTGCCGGTCGCCATCGTTCGCTACTTTAACGCCTACGGCCCCCGGCTCGACCCCCAAGGATACGGCAGCGTCATCGCCAGGTTCATCACCCAGGCGCGGCAAGGTGAGCCGATGACCATCTATGACGATGGAAAACAAACCCGTTGCTTCACCTACGTGACCGACACAATAGCAGGCACTATCCAGGCAGCCACCACGCCAGAGGCAGCCGGGCTGGTTTTCAACATCGGTTCCAATAGAGAAACCAGCGTCAACGAACTGGCGCAGTTGATTCACCGACTAACTGACTCCCGCTCAGAGATCGTCCACGTGCCTTACACCTCCGCCTTTGGCCCTCACTTTGAAGAATCTCGCCGCCGCATGCCTGACGTGACTCGCGCGCGGGAGGTGCTTGGCTTTGAGGCCCAGACATCTCTCGAAGAGGGATTGCGGCGAACGGTGGAGTGGTTTCAGAAATCGGTAGCCTGGTAGGCCGGGAAGCCGAAATCCATTTCCCAATTCCAAGTTCCCAACTTGTGAGGTAAAAGCAACTCGTATGAATTCAACAAAACTCGGCACATTCTGCGACAAAGTTCTAGAAATCGGCTGGCTCTTGGCGGTAATCATTACGCCGCTCCTTTTTAACGTTTATTCCAGTCGTGTTTTTGAGCCGGACAAACTGACCACCCTGCGCACTGTCGCCGTCATCATGTCCGCCATCTGGATGGTCAAATATATAGAGGAGCGAGCCGCCGGACGGCAAGGGATTGGGTTCACCTGGCGCACGCCATTGGTGCTCCCCACTCTCTTTACGGTCGTGGTGTATCTGCTCAGCACCTTCTTATCCATCACCCCTCACGTCAGCTTTATCGGCTCCTACCAACGCTTGCAGGGCACGTACACGACACTCGCCTACATCGTGGTGTTCCTCATCATTCTGCAGGGGTTGCGCACCCGCGCCCAACTCGATCGCCTCATCACGGTGATGATCGTCAACAGCCTCCCCGTCGCCCTCTATGGCCTCATCCAGCGCAACAAACTGGACCCGCTGCCCTGGGGCGGGGACGTGACCAGCCGGGTCGCTTCCAACATGGGCAACGCTATCTTTGTCGCCGCCTACTTGATCATGACCTTTCCGCTCACCGTGGGCCGCATAGCGGAAAGTTTCAAGGCCATCCTGACCGAAGAAGACGCTAACTGGGCCGACATCCCCCGCGCGGCTGGCTATATCTTTATCGCCGCCGTCCAACTGATCGCCATCTGGTACTCTCAGAGCCGTGGCCCGATGGTGGGCCTCATGGCCAGCCTGGGAGTGTGGGCGCTTCTCGGTATGCTGGCCCTGCAGCGCATTCTCCGACGCCGGGTATGGCGGGCGTTGTGGGTTGGTATGTTGACAATCGTAGCCTTGGTCACGATCGGATTCCTGCTCATCAACCTGGATGGGACAATCCACGAGTGGGCCTTAACTACTCCCCTGAGTCGCGTGGCCCGGATACTTCAATACCAGGGCGGTACCGGTATGGTGCGCAACCTTATCTGGGAAGGGGCGCTCGACCTCATCAAACCCCACAAGCCAATCCAATTTCCACCGACACAAGCGCACCCTAAAGGATACCCCGACCCCTACAACGCCCTGCGTCCACTGGTCGGCTACGGGCCGGAATCTATGTACGTGGCCTACAACGGCTTCTACCCGCCGCTGCTGGGACACTACGAATCGCGCACCGCTTCCCCAGACCGCTCGCACAACGAGACGATGGATTCGCTGGTCATCACGGGCTTGTTGGGCTTTAGCGCCTATGTGTGGCTCTTTGGCGGCGTGTTCTACTTTGCCTTGCAATGGATGGGATTCCTCCCCGACGACTGGCGACGCAGGCTCTTTCTCGCGCTGTTGGCCGGAGGAGCAATAGTTGCGATGGCGATTGTCGTACCCCTCATCGGCCCCCACTTTTTCTGCCTGGCCATCCCCATCGGCATTGTCGGCGGGATGCTGCTCTATCTGATAATTTACGGCTTTTCCGAGTGGAAAACCGAATATCAAACCTCAAATTTCCACCCCCATTTTATTCTGTTGACCAGCATCCTGGCTACCGTCGTGGCCCACTTTGTCGAGATCAACTTTGGCATCGCCATCGCCTCCACGCGCACCACCTTCTGGGCTTGCATCGGGATACTCGTGGCTGCCGGGATGGACCTGATCCGGGAAAATGAGACCAGGCCGCAGGAACAAGAATCGAAAAACAACAAACAACAAAAAAGTAGGAGCCGCCGGAGACGCCGTAGAGCCGCCCCGCCTTCTCCTGCTGCGGCCACTATACCCGCCTGGCTGTGGCCCGTACTGACCATAGCAATCATCGGCGGCTTCATCCTGGGCACACTGTGCTTTGATTTCATCACCAACGCCGAGCGCCTGGCCGAACCCATGCGCATCGTCTGGCGCGCGCTAACCGTACTGCCGGCCCAGGATAGCCGCGCCTCCTATGGCGCGCTGATGATCTTTGCTCTCGCCTGGCTGATGAGCGCGGTCATATTCCTATCCGAGATGGCCAAAAACGGCGCTTTCAGCAAGCGCAAGGGGGACGGAACCCTGGCGACAATCCTGTATCTGCTGATCTCTCTGATTACAGGGTTTGGGTTTGGTCTGGCGCTGGCTGACCGCCAGGCTGCGATATTGAACGTCCAGGCCCAAACTATGGAGGACGTAATCGCACTCGCCGACCACGTCGCCAGCTTTTTGACCGCCTATTACGTCTTTATCTTTTTCACACTGAGCATTGGCGGCCTGACCCTCTTCTTGGGAACACGCCGCCCGACACAACAAAGCACGCAACCGTGGGGCGCAATCGCGCTTGTCGTGCTGCTCGTCCTGGCCCTCGCCGCTTCCACGATGACCAACCTGCGCCCCATCCAGGCCGACACCGTCTACAAACAAGCCAGCCCCTACGACGGCGGCAAGCAGTGGCTGGTGGCTATCGAGCATTACAAGCACGCGCTTGAACTCGCGTTCGACGAGGACTTTTACTACCTGTACCTGGGGCGGGCCTACCTGGAATATGCTTCATCCATTGATGACCCCGCCGTGCGGGAGACGGTGCTGCGGGAGACGGAACAGACGCTACACGAAGCCCGCGAGATCAATCCGCTCAACACCGACCACAGCGCCAACCTGGCCCGTATGTACCGCCGCTGGATGGATTTTGCCGACGCCGAGGGCCGCCAAGAGTTGTTCCAGAAATCGGCCGAGAACTATGCCATCGCGACCACGCTAAGCCCCCAAAACGCCATCCTGTGGAACGAATGGGCTGTCCTTTACCTATCCATAGGCGACCTCGCGCAAGCCCAGGAGAAATGCTCCCACTCACTAGAGTTGGACCCCGACTTTGACGACACCTGGTGGAAAGTACAGGCCAGCATCTATGCCAGCCAGAACAACATCACCAAGACCCTTGAGGCTTATGAACAAGCGCTAGAGATCAACCCGCGTCTGGCCGACGTCTGGCTCCTGATGGGCGATACCTACGCGAGGCAGAGCCGGTTGGAGGAAGCGACCGAGGCTTATGAACAAGCGCTCGAACTGAAACCCAAGCACACCCAGGCCTGGCGTATGTTAGGCTCCTTGTACGCTCAGTTGGGCCGCCTCGACGAGGCCGTCGCCGCGCTCGAACACACGCTGGAGCTAAAGCCCGAAGCATCCGACGCCTGGGACACCCACCGTATGCTGGCTATCGTCTATAGCCAACTGGGCCGGAACGACGTGGCGCTCTCCCACGCCCAGATGGCGCTAGATTTGGCGCCGGAGGACCAGCAAGCCAGCCTGGAGTCCCTGGTAGCGCAATTAATGTCGGCATCGGGAGGATGACGACCATGACCAACTATCTACTGGTCTTTGCCGGCGCCCTGGTGCTGGCGATGGGCGCTACGCCAGCGGCCCGCCGGCTGGCCGCGCGAGCAGGCTTTATTGATCGCCCCGCAGCGCGCCGCATCCACAAGCGCCCCGTCCCGCGACTGGGAGGCGCCGCCATCTACCTGGCAGTCGTCGCCGCGGCGATCATTTTGGGAAGACAATACAACTTTGACCAGTTCGGGAGCATCCTCGTCGGCGCGACGGGGATCTCCTTCATAGGACTGATAGACGACCGTTGGGGCTTACGCCCGCTGGTCAAACTGGTCAGCCAGGCGCTTGCAGGGCTGTTCCTCTACGCCAGCGGCATCTATGTCGGCACATTCCACTACACTGTGCTGAATCTGGTCACGACAGTGCTGTGGATCGGCTATATCACCAACGCGATTAACCTCCTCGACAATATGGATGGACTGGCCGGCGGCGTCTCGGCTATCGCCGCTGCCTTCTTCGCTCTGATGTGCTCCTTCAGCGGACAATACCTGGTCGGCGCGCTCTCCATCGCCGTGTTAGCCGCTTGCCTGGGATTTCTGTTCTACAACCTCAACCCGGCCAGCATCTTTATGGGGGATTCAGGCGCTCTATTCCTTGGCTTTGTCCTGGCTGCCATCGGCATTAAACTGCGTTTCCCGGATAACGTCACCTTTGTCACCTGGATGGTGCCGGTGTTGGTGATGGGGCTGCCCATTTTCGATACCACATTGGTCATCATCTCGCGCCTGCGCCGCCGTCTGAATCCGGCCACCACACCGGGCCAAGATCATACTTCACACCGTCTGACGGCGGCCGGGCTAACCCAACGCGAGGCCGTCCTGACTCTCTACATCGTCTCCTTCATCCTGGGTCTGCTCGCCGTCTTTGTCACCGAGGCGTCTATCCTCGAAGGGTACACTGTCGGAGGACTCGTCGCCCTGGCCGGTCTCTACGGTCTGTGGCGCTTGGAGCGCCCTCCCTTCTGGCCCAACCAAACCAACTAACCAACGAGGTTCCTATGTCTAACTTGCAAGACAAAATCTCCAACCGCACTGCCCGTGTTGCCATCATCGGGCTGGGCTATGTCGGCCTGCCCCTGGCTACCGCGTTCGCCCAGGCTGGCTTCCGCGTCACCGGCGTGGACGTCAATCAAAGCAAAGTAGACTCTATCGCCGCCGGCAAGAGCTATATCCCTGACGTCCCCGACGACGAACTGGCCCCCCACATCCAAACGGGTCGTCTCACAGCCACGTCAGACTATGACGAGCTAAACGGAATAGACGCCATCTTTATCTGCGTCCCCACCCCCTACGATGCTCAACGCGCGCCCGATCTTTCCTACATCGAATCCGCCAGCTATGGCATCAGGCCGCGTATGAGCCCTGGCCAACTGATCGTCCTCCAAAGCACGACCTATCCGGGCACGACGGAGGAAGTCGTCCAGCCGATCCTGGAAAAAAGCGGTCTCGAGGCCGGCATAGACTTTTACCTGGCCTTTTCCCCCGAACGCATTGACCCCGGCAACAAGCAATGGTCGGCCTACAACACCCCCAAGGTCGTGGGCGGGATCACGCCAGAGTGCACCCAGTTGGCCTGCGATCTTTTGAGCCAAATGGGCGCGTTAGTGCATCCGGTCTCCTCCGCCCGCGCCGCCGAGCTGACCAAACTGCTAGAGAACACCTTCCGCGCCGTCAACATCGCCCTGGTCAACGAACTGGCCCTACTGACGGAACGAATGGACATTGACTTTTGGGAGGTGGTCGAGGCCGCCAAGACCAAGCCTTTCGGCTTTATGCCCTTCTACCCTGGCCCTGGGGTGGGGGGGCATTGTATCCCCATAGACCCCTACTATCTCAGTTGGAAAGCGCGCGAGTACGACTATTATACCGAGTTCATCGAGCTGGCCGGCGAGGTCAATCAGGCCATGACCTATCACGTTGTAGACCTAACAGCGCAGGCCCTCTCCCTGCATAAAAAGCCCCTGCGTGACGCGCGCGTGCTGGTGCTGGGCGTGGCCTTCAAGCCGGATATTGACGATGCCCGCAACTCGCCCGCCGAACGGATCATCGAATTGCTGTTGACCCGTAGCGCCAACGTTCGCTACCACGACCCCTACGTGCCGCGCTACCAGGTGGGCGGCGACGTCTTTCACCGCGAGCCGGTCGCACTGGAATCGGTGGAACTGACGGATGAGGAACTCTCCGCTGCCGACTGCGTCGTCATTGTCACCGACCACCGCTGCCTCGACTATGAGCGGGTGAGGCAGTGCGCCCAACTGATCGTAGACACGCGCAACGTCACCGCCAGCCTGCCTGATGGCGGGGCAAAAATTGTGCGCCTGGGCGCGCCCCCGCCCAAGTGATATGTACACCCATCATCCCAAGCCCACCGCCCCACCTCCACCGCCCACCCGCCTGCTGAGGGTCGTTCAAATCCTGACCATCGTCGCCATACTGGCCGCTCTCGGCGCGGCCCTCTACTTCCGCGACCGCCTTCAAGAACTGGAGCAGTACGGCTACGCCGCTGTCTTTATGGTGGGGCTGGTCAGCAACGCCACGTTGATCCTGCCGGTGCCAGGGCTGGCGATCAGTTCAGTGCTGGGAGGCGTGTTCAATCCGTGGATCGTGGGCCTCGTCGGGGGCG
This sequence comes from Thermoflexia bacterium, assembly GCA_011192155.1. Taxonomy (GTDB): domain Bacteria; phylum Chloroflexota; class Anaerolineae; order B4-G1; family B4-G1; genus B4-G1. Next base: position 478 of record DUEK01000030.1, on the reverse strand, counting down.
TAGGCCAGGCGTTGGGGGAACTGACCGGCTACATGGCCGGTTACAGCGGGCAGACCTGGGTGGACGAGAACCCCGTTTACAATCACCTGGCCCAGTGGATGCAGCGGCACGGAGTCCTGACCATCTTTGTGCTGGCCCTCGTCCCCAACCCGGTCTTTGACGTGGGAGGGCTGGCAGCCGGCGCGCTGCGCTTCCCACTGTGGAAGTTCCTGGCGAGTTGCACTGCCGGCAAGATAGTCAAGAACATTATCTTTGCCCTGGCCGGCTACTATGGGATTGAGGCATTGTTCAAGCTATTCGGCAGTTGAGGTAGTGTCCCATCAGGATGCGGATAAATCGGCCTCATCCCAAGGAACGACCAAACGGCATCCAATACAGAAAAACGGTGTCCCAGACCCAGGACTGAGCACCTGAAAGGCACAGAAGCCGCATTTCGCGACGTGCAGATGCCCTTGGGCACGCCAAACCCTTCGTTTTC
>DUEK01000003.1 GCA_011192155.1 Thermoflexia bacterium | reverse complement strand
GACAACAAGACCTCGGAGGTCTCTCGAGAGCGCCTTTGCCGGTAAAAACGGGCGCAATCTAAGCAATTTTGCTGCCAATGTCATCTTCCGAGACCTCCGAGGTCTGAAATTTGGATCTACTGAGACTTGTACTCAGGCAGATACAGATATGAAAACCCGCCTTACGCAATCCAACCAACGTAAATCTATACCGGTGCGACGCCTCAACGTTGCTCCCTTGCTCGCCCTCTTGACGATTGGCGCTATCGGGGCCACGCTGGTGTTGCTGTTCCCAATGGATTGGGTACGCACGCCCGAAGTGACCGTTAGCGCGGAGCGCACCATCTTTTCTCCCAACGAAGACGGAAATGCAGACACGGCCCTAGTTATGTATTCTCTCTCCGCCGACGCTGGCGTCACCGTAAACGTGCTGGACGAGACACGCTCTATTGTGCGGACGTTGGTAGATGGCGAATCCCAGGTCGCCGGGCAACATACGGTGGTTTGGGATGGCCTGGGTCGAATGGGACAGGCACTGCCGGATGGAGCATACCTGGTCCAGGTGACTGCCCAGGCGACCGTGCGCAGTTCCGCCAGCACGATTCGCTTGCACCTTGACACCCAGTCCCCCATTATTCGCCTGGCGAATCTACCGGAGGACATAGAGGTGGGCGGAGACCAGAGTGAAATACTGATCGAGGGCGTGACTGACCCAGACGCTACGGTGTGGCTGAACGACTCTCCTCAACCGCTAGAGATCAGCACGAGTGGCGGATTCAGCGTCCTCTACCCCTTGCGTGAAGGAGTAAATCAGATTGAATTGACAGCGGTGGATGAAGCGGGCAATAGAGCTTCCGTTACGCGCGAGATCACTTTGCTTACCCAGCCGCCGGATATCGTGGTATTGAACCCATCGGACGGCCTGTGGATCAACCAACAGATGTTGAGCGTGCAGGGCGCGGTCCCGAACGGAACTCGGGTGCGCGTCAACCGGGCCGAGGCCGCAGTGGATGCCGACGGTAACTTTGACGTGGACGTGGTGCTCGACGAGGGCGAGAACATCATCACCATTGAGGCCGCCGATGCTGTAGGAAACATCACGTTGGAAGAGCGGCGCGTTTACCTGCACACCCGGCCGCCCGCGCTTTCTCTGACCACAGTGCAAGATGGGATGACGGTGCGCGAACCCTCGCTCCTGGTCGTGGGCAAGACTGAGCCTATGGTAGCCGTCTGGCTCAACGGACGCGAGGTGGCGGTGGACAGCCAGGGAGGATTCCAGGGAGTGGTTGACCTGCTCGAAGGAGACAACGTCATTCGGGTTGATGCAGTGGATCGGGCGGGCAACACAGCTGCGTTGGCCCGACAGGTGACGTACAGCTTGCCGACGAACAGCGCGACCATGCCCCTGCCGGCCGAAGTGCGCACCGTGCTCGGCGTCGCCGGCGCCGGTATTGCCGGGATCGTTGGGCTGTGGTTGTTCAGTGGCTTCTGGCAGCGCCCCCTTTCTCTGGTGCTGCGGGCGACCCGTCCCACCCTTTCTCTAGAGGGCGACCGTTGGGTGAAGCCTGCGGTCGTGGCGTTCGAAATCTCCCGGCCGGCGATAGTGACGGCGGATGTGTGGGATGCGGCCAATCGCCACGTGGTCACTCTATTCTCCCGCCAACGGCGAGACAAGGGCGAGCACATGCTGGTTTGGGATGGCCGCGACGAGACTGGTCAGAGCGCCCCTCCCGGCGCGTATGAGGTAGAGGTGAGCGCCAATGCCCTGGTCACCACTGTGAGCGGCAGCACTCGCTTGTGGGTTGAGGAAGGGCCGCCGCGCCCAACGTGGGAGCGGTCTCAGGAGCGCGCCCAGCGTGCGCGATACGAACAGACCGAGTTGTAACAGCCGCGTGTACATTCAGTGCGTTTTTTGATCCCCGAACGGCAACCTTAAAGTTTTCCCCAGGCACTAGCCAAAACGAAAAAAGTAGTGTATAATAGTGGGTAATTGTGGGTGAAAGTGGGGCAAGGTGGGATTTTCTTACTAGGCGCCGCTTTGTTGTCATACCACATTTTTGCTGACAAGCAAAACAAGTACCCTGAAAGGAATACACTGCCATGTTTTTGGGAGAGTTTGTTCACACCATTGACGAGAAAGGGCGCTTGACCGTCCCCGCCAAGTTCCGGGATGGCTTGGCCACAGGTCTCGTCGTCACCCGTGGGATTGATCGCTGCCTGGCAATCTATTCCGTGGACGAGTGGGAACAGATGGCGGAGAAAGTCAGCGCTCTGCCAATGACCGACCGGAGCGCGCGCGCTTTTCGCCGTTTGGTCTTTGCCGGCGCCTCCGACGCCGTCCCCGACAAACAAGGCCGTGTGCTTATTCCTCCCAACTTGCGAGAATACGCCGGTCTCGATGGTGAGGTCATCGTCACCGGGCTTTATACCTACATCGAGGTGTGGAACCCGGATGCCTGGGGCGAGGAACGTGAGCATGTTGAAGGAAATGATGGAAATATTGAGGAATGGGCGGCCCTGGGCATCTAACCAATGTGGGGCGTGAGCATCGTTCTGCTTGCGGCGGAACAACCCCAGCCAGATTGCCAAACTGGCGAATGCGGTGCGCAGCGAAAGGATAGGGTGGGTGGAGGGTAACCACATCCCTGTTCTTTTCCAAACAGTGCTTGATGGCCTGCAGATCGGGCCTGGCGGCCGGTACATAGATGCGACGGTGGGAGGGGGGGGGCACACAGCCGGGATACTGGCAGCCTCGTCCCCTGATGGGCGACTCTTGGGCCTAGATAGAGACCCAGCGGCGCTGGAAGCAGCCCGCGCCCGGTTAGCTTCCTTCAGCGAGCGAGTTATGCTTGTACATAGCTCGTTCACTCGCCTGGAAGAGATTGCGCGCGCCCACCACTTTATTCCCGTGGATGGCATCCTGCTCGATTTGGGCCTCTCCTCACTCCAATTAGCCGACCCTACCCGTGGCTTTGCCTTTATGAAAGATGGCCCGCTCGATATGCGCTTCGACCCGCAGTCTGCTGGGCCTACGGCCGCCGAGTTGGTGAACGAGCTCCCGGCGGAAGAGTTAGCCAGATTGCTGTACCGGTACGGTGAGGAGAAGCACTCTCGCCGTATCGTGGAAGTAATTATTGCCGCTCGACCGCTGCGCACGACGGGAGAATTGGCCGCCGTCATTGAGCGGGCCGTGAGGCGACGAGGACACATTCACCCGGCCACGCGTACGTTCCAGGCGCTACGCGTCGCTGTCAATGACGAGTTGGGGGCGCTGGAGGCTGTGTTGCCTCAAGCTGTGGAGATTCTGTCCCCCGGCGGTCGCCTGGTCGTGATCAGCTTCCACTCGTTGGAAGATCGCTTGGTGAAGCGTTTTATGCGCCGTGAGAGCCGCGATTGCGTCTGCCCGCCGGGGTTGCCCATCTGTACTTGTGACCATCGAGCCACGTTGCGCTTGATCACACGCAAGCCTGCCCGCCCGACGGCTGATGAACTTGCTGCCAACCCGCGCTCCCGTTCGGCGCGATTGAGAATAGCGGAGCGACTAGCCGCTGACTACTGACTACTCTAATATGTCCAACTTTATGCAGTGGGTGACGCACGGAATCAAGCGTGGCCGGTTCGAGGTGAGCTTGCGCACGATTCTCTACATATTCGCACTCGTCGTGGCACTGACGTTGACGGCGACTGTCTACTTGATGTTGGTCGGCCATACGGCGGCTCGTGGGCGACACATTGAACAGTTGCGGACAGAGCTATTGTGGCTCCGGCGAGAAAACGAGCAATTAGAGGTGGATGTCGCCGAGGAAGGTTCTATCTCCCATCTCTGGGATCGGGCGGTTGAGATGGGCTTTGCCCTGGCCGAACAGGTAGAGTTCCTCGCCTTGCCCGTTTCTGATTGATGTGGGATAAATCGCCGATTTGGTTGTTAAGGTAAAGGTACTATAGCACAAATGTTCTATATTGTCAAGTCGAGTAGAAAGAAAGGGGGAGCGCTGTTTTTCTTCCTGCTGAGGCAGGCAGCATCCGGCGCGATTCTATGACAGAAGGCCCGCGACGTCGCCTGCGATTGGTGAGCACGTTGTTGATTGGCATCGTGCTCGTGATCCTGGCTCAGTTGGTGCAAGTGCAGATAGTGGATCATGGCTTTTACGAAAAATGGGCCGAGGATCAGCGCGTGCGATCCATCGTGATATCCGATGCTCCACGGGGCAAGATTTGCGACCGGAACGGCTACCTGCTGGCCGGGAACGCGGTGCTGTATTCCATCGAGGCGGATACGGCCTACGTGGTGGATGTGGAGGGGGCATCTACAGCGCTGGGAGTGCTCTTGCATGCGCCTCCTGCGCGCATCAAGCGGCTGCTGGAAAGCGACGCCTACTGGGTCCAGATTGCCCCGTCAGTCTCTAAGGAAGTGGGGGAGGAAATCGCAGATTTGGGGCTTGCCGGCATTACGGTTCGACCGGTATGGGCGCGCGAGTATCCAGAAGGCGCACTGGCGGCGCACGCGCTCGGTTTCTGCACGGCTGAGATCACCGGTTTCTACGGGGTCGAGGGGTTCTACGACGAGCAACTGCAACCAGAAAAGGTAGAGTGGGTGGGGCCGGTAGACCCGACCAGCGAGCAGATCCCCTGGGTCGTGACGCCCGTCCTCTTGCCCCAGCCGGGTGTTGATCTGGTGCTGACGCTCGACCGTACCGTGCAGTCATTGGCCGAGAAGGAACTGGCGCGCTCGGTGTGGGAGTACCAGGCCCAGGGCGGCACGATCATCGTGATGGACCCGCGCACCTTTGAGATACTGGCGCTGACCAGCTTGCCCAATTATGAGCCGGCGCAGTACACTGAATTTTTTGACCGTAACCCACTGCCGTTCGAGGATCCGGCTGTGAGTCAGCAATATGAGCCGGGATCTGTCTTCAAAGTGCTGACGGTGGCCGCCGCGCTTGATGCAGGGCTGGTGACGCCGGAGACGGTTTACCACGACCAGGGCTGGATCGAGGTGGGAGGGCAAAAGATTGAGAACGCCACCCGCCGGGCGTATGGCGAGCAGACCGTGACTGATATCTTGATCCAATCGCTCAACGTGGGAACGGCTTGGTTGAGCACGCAGATGGGGCACGGGACGTTCTATCGCTACGTGCAGGCATTTGGCATTGGGCAGCCTACGGAGGTTGACCTGGCGGGCGAGGTGCCCGGTCAGTTGTGGCTGCCGGATGATTACGAGCATTGGCACGATTCCAACCTGGGAACGAATTCCTTCGGGCAAGGGTTGGCGGTGACGCCGCTTCAGATGATCGCGGCGGTGGCAACGGTCGCCAATGACGGGACGCGGCTGCGGCCCCACATCGTGGCCCGCCGCGTTGAGCCTGACGGCGCGGTCTTTACATCCCGGCCGGTGGTCGAGGCGCAGCCGATTACCCCCCAGACGGCGCGCGCGCTCGCAGAGATGATGGTGCGGGTGGTGGATGAGGGTGTGCCACAGGCCAGGGTGGAGGGTTATCGCGTCGCTGGCAAGACGGGCACGGCGCAGATTCCCATCCCCGGCGGGTACGATCCGGAAGGGACAATTACTACGTTTATTGGGTTTGGGCCAGCGCCGGATGCGCAATTTGTCATCCTGGTCAAATTGGACCGACCCCAGACCTCGCCCTGGGCTTCTCAGACGGCGGCGCCGGCGTTCCAGCGCTTGGCGACGCGGTTGTTCCAGGTTTTGGATATTCCCCCCGAGAGCGTGGCAGTGGCGGAGGCAGTGAGATGAGCGAGGGCGCGTTGACATTAGCGGATGTGCTCGAAGGACTGGCGGGATTTCGGCTGGAGGAGTTGGGTCAGCCAATCACGACGACGGTGATAGACTCGCGGCAGGCCAAGCCGGGCGCGTTGTTCGTCGCGCTCAAGGGGGGGCGCGCGGACGGTCACGATTACGTCGCTGACGCCTTTTCGCGCGGAGCGGTGGCCGCCATCGTCGAGCGGGGCGTGGAGGCCGATGGGCTGCTGTTGAATCTGACGGATCAAACTCGGACGCTACCCGTCAATTGGTCGTTGCCGTTGCTGCTGAAAGTGTCCGACAGCCTCGGTGCGCTCCAGCGGGCGGCGACCTTCTGGCGGCAACGGCGCGAGGGTGTGCGTGTCATTGGTATCACGGGAAGCGTGGGCAAGACGACGACGAAAGAGTTGGCGACGGCGGTTCTGGCGCGCCGCTACGTCACGCTCAAGAGTGAGGCCAGTTACAACAACGAGATTGGGTTGCCGTTGACACTGATGCGCCTGACGGGCGAGCACGAGCGAGTGGTCTTGGAGATGGGGATGTACGATGTAGGCGAGATCGCCGACCTGGCCCGCATCGCGCGGCCTCACGTGGGCGTCGTGACCATCATCGGGCCGGTGCATCTGGAGCGGGCCGGGACGATCGAACGCATCGTGGAGGCCAAGTCGGAGTTGGTCGAGGCGCTGCCGCCGGCCCCGGAGGGGGCAGCGATTCTCAACTATGACGACGAGCGTGTGCGGGGCATGGCGCAGGCGACGCGCGCGCGCGTGTTTTACTACGGCCTCTCGCCCGAAGCGGACCTGTGGGCCGATCACATTGAAGGGCTGGGGCTGGATGGAATACGCTTCCGGCTGCACCACGAGGGCGAGACGCTACACGTCAAGATTCCGCTCCTGGGCCGACATTCCGTCCACACCGCGCTGCGAGCGGCGGCGGCGGGCTTGGTCGAGGGGCTGACCTGGCAAGAGATTATCGAGGGGCTGCGAGGCCCATCGGCGCAACTACGGCTGGCAGCGGCGCCGGGACCGGAGGGCGCGACTATTCTGGACGATACGTACAATGCCAGTCCGGCCTCGACCATGGCCGCGCTCAACCTGCTGGATGAATTGGACGGGCGCAAGATCGCCGTTCTGGGCGATATGTTAGAGTTGGGCGATTACGAACGGGAGGGACACGAGAAGGTAGGATTTCGGGTGCTGGATGTGGCCGATGTGCTCATCACGGTTGGGACGCGAGGCCGCATCATTGGCGAGACGGCGCTGCGCTGGGGCATGTCCGCCGACTGCGTACATATCGTCGAGGAAAACGGTGAGGTGATCGACTTGCTGGAGCGGATGGTGACGGGGGACGATGTGATCTTGGTCAAAGGCTCGCGAGCAATGGCGATGGAGGAAATTGTCAACGCGTTGAGCACAGAATCCCGGCTGAGGAATTGAAATGAAATTTGCCCTGATCTTGGCAAGTATTTCGTTCATACTGGCGGTGGGGTGGGGGCCGCTTCTCATGCGCATTCTGCGCCGCTACAAGATTGGCAAGCGCATCCGCATTGAGGGTCCCCGTGGGCACCGGACCAAGCTGGGCACGCCGACGATGGGCGGGTTGATGATCGTCGTGCCGGTGGTGCTGATCACACTGGCGCTCAATGCTTATAACCTGTTGGGGCAGACGGTGATCGGCCGCTCGATCCTGATTCCGCTGGGGGTGATGCTGGCCTACGGGCTTATCGGTGCGGCGGACGACGTCGCCGGCGTGCGCGGTATGCGGCGCGGCGAGGGGTATTCGGCCCGGCGCAAGCTGCTGTGGGAGATTCCCTTGACGCTGGGCGTCGCGGCGATCATGTTGGTGATGGACCTGCAATTTGCGGGACAGGTGGGCGTGCCGGGGATACATCGGGCGGTTGACTTGGGATGGGCCTGGGTGCCTATTGCGGCGTTCATCATCCTCAGCTCGGCCAACACGGTCAATCTGACCGATGGGTTGGATGGGTTGGCGGGCATCATCGTCGCCAGCGCCTTTGCCGCTTATGGCGTGATCGCGCTGTTGCAAGGACAGGTTTACCTGGTGCACTTTTGTTTCACTGTGGTGGGGGCTTGCTTTGCTTTTCTGTGGTACAACGCTCACCCGGCACAGATGTTCATGGGGGATACGGGCAGTCTGGCTCTTGGGGCAACCCTGGGGGCGGTGGCGCTGATGACGGGTCAATGGTTGCTGCTGCCGATCGTGGCACTGATTCCGGTGGCCGAGGGCCTTTCGGTCATTTTGCAGGTGGCCTATTTCAAATATACCAAACGCAAGTACGGTCAGGGTCGGCGTTTGTTCAAGATGAGCCCCTTGCATCACCACTTTGAGCTTTTGGGCTGGTCGGAGACGCAGGTGGTACAACGTTTCTGGCTGGTAGGATTGCTGGCGGCGATGGCGGGGGTGGCGCTGGCGCTGTTGTGAGAGTGGCAGGTGGACAAGTTGCGAGTAGGCAAGTTGAGAGACGAGGAGAAATAGATGAAAACAGGATTATTGTGGTTCGATGACGATCCGCGTAAACAATTGCAGGACAAGGTGCTGCGGGCGGCCGCGCACTATGAGCGCAAGTACGGGCAAGCGCCCAACCTGTGCTTTGTTCATCCCAGCGCCTTTAACGGCAACGGGAAGCGACGGGTCAAGAAAGCGGGCCGGGTAGAGATCCGCGCCGGGCGTTCGGTCCTGCCGGATCACCTCTGGCTGGGAGTGGCCGAGTCGGCCGTTTAGCCGTCAATCGACAGGTACTAGATGAAGAGCGATTCGCACATTGTTATCCTGGGCCTGGCGCGGCAGGGGACAGCGCTGGTGCGCTACCTGGCGCAGGCCGGCGCCGAGGTGACGGTCTCTGACCTGCGGGCCGAGGAGCAGCTATCCGACCCGCTGGCGGAATTGGAGGGCTTGCCCATTCGTTACGTGCTGGGCGAGCACCCGTCCAGCCTGCTGGATCGGGCCGATCTACTCTGTCTCAGTGGAGGAGTGCCGGTAGACGCGCCCATCGTTGTCGAGGCGCAGCGGCGCGGCATCCCGTTGAGCAACGACGCGCAGATCTTTTTGGAGCGTTGCCCGGCCACTGTCATTGGCATCACCGGCTCGGCCGGCAAGACGACGACGACGGCGCTGGTGGGGGAGATGTGTCGCGCGGCTGGTCTTTGTACTTGGGTGGGGGGCAACATTGGCAACCCGCTCATCGCTGACCTGGACGATATCAAGGCCGGTGATTGTGTGGTGATGGAGCTTTCCAGCTTTCAATTAGAGATCATGACGACCAGTCCGCGCATCGCGGCGGTGCTCAACATCACGCCCAACCACCTCGACCGGCACGGGACGATGGAGACGTACATCGCGGCCAAGCGGAACATCGTGGCGCATCAGGAGGCGGGGGATTTCGCGCTCCTGGGCTATGACGACGCCAACGCGCGCGCCCTGGCGCTAGAGACAGCGGCGCAGTTACGCTGGTTCAGCGGTGGAGCCGAGGTGGAAGCAGGGGCTTTTAGGACGAACGGCGAATTGACGCTGCGCATGGGTGATGAGGACAGCGTGATTTGCCGGACCTCGGACGTGCGATTGCTGGGCCGCCATAATGTATTGAATGTGCTGGCGGCGAGTGTGCTGGCCGGACTGGCCGGCGCGCGGCTGGAAGCGATGCGGCAGGTCGCCATGACTTTTACCGGCGTCGAGCACCGGCTGGAGCTGGCGCGCGAGTTGAACGGCGCGCGCTGGTACGATGACTCGATCGCTACAGCACCGGAGCGCTCGCTGGCGGCGCTGCGCTCGTTCGAGGAGCCGATCGTGCTCCTGGCCGGCGGGCGGGATAAAAAGCTGCCCTGGGACGAGTTTGCCAGCGAGACCACGCGGCGCGCGCGACACTTGGTGGCGTTTGGGGAAGCGGGGCCGATGATCGCGCGGGTGGTGGGGGAGGCGAGGAGACAGGGGGACAAGAAGACAAGGGGACAGGGGAAGTTGGAGGATATTACACAGGTGGAGACGCTGGAGGAGGCGGTCGAGGCGGCGGCGCGGCTGGCCCGGCCCGGCGATGTGGTGCTGCTCTCCCCCGGCGGTACCAGCTTTGACGCTTTTCGCGACTTTGCCGAGCGCGGCGATAAATTCAAAGAACTGGTCAAGTCGCTGTAGCCACACGGAGCTAATCCAATGCCATCCAAAACAAAAGCACAACGAGCGCACTCCAACCCAGACTATGTGCTAGCGTTGGCAGTAGCCGGGCTGGTCATCGTCGGGTTGATGATGGTCTACAGCGCCACCTTTGACTGGTCATATCAAGAGTATCAGAGCAGTTTTCACATTGCGTCGCGTCAGTTCCTGTGGGTTGGGCTGGGCGTGGCCGCGCTGGCGGGAGTCGCCGCCGTACCCTACGACCGCTGGCAGCAGTGGGCGGTACCCATAATGGGCGGGGGACTGCTGCTATTGGTTTTGGTGCTCCTGGTGGGAGAGGATCGCTTTGGGGCGCGACGCTCTTTTCTCAACGGTTCGATTCAACCCAGCGAGGTGGTGAAACTGGTGATGGTGATCTATGTCGCGGCCTGGTTGGCATCCAAGGGAGAGCAGATCCGCGACGTGACCTACGGACTAGCGCCGTTCGCCGTGCTGATCGGCGTAGTGGCCGGCCTGATCGTCGTGCAGCCGGACGTGAGCACGGCGGCGTTGATCGTGTTGACCGCGCTGGCAATGTTCTTTTTTGCCGGCGCCGATATCTTCCAGTTGGCCGTGGGCGCCGCTATTGGCGGCATTACGTTCATTGTCTTGATCAACAAATTGCCCCACGCCAGACAGCGCATTGACGAGTATCTGCTCATCTGGCGCGACCCTCGGCTCGTAGGTCATCACATCCAGCAGGTGCTGATCGCTCTGGGCAGTGGAGGGATATTTGGCGTGGGATTGGGCCAGGGCCAGCAAAAAATGGGCTACCTGCCAACGCCGCACACAGACTCTATCTTTGCGGTGTTGGGCGAGGAATTAGGCTTTGCGGGCTGTCTGGTGGTGATCGGCCTGTTCGTGCTTTTGGCCTATCGCGGATTCAAGATTGCGCTGGCGGCACGGGATCCTTTCGCCGCTTTCCTGGCGTGCGGCGTTACCTGTTGGCTAACTTTTCAGGCCTTGATCAACATCGGAGTGATGACGGGGCTGGTCCCCTTTACCGGGATCGCCTTGCCCTTTATCAGCGCCGGCGGCTCTGCGATGGTGGCCTCCCTGGCCGGAGTAGGGCTGTTGTTGAGCGTTTCACGAGGCAAAAGAGGGGGACAAGGTGCGAATCTGGATCGCCGGTGGAGGAACGGGGGGACACGTCTATCCCGGTCTGGCCGTCGTGCAGGCGCTGGCCGCTGATGAGTTTGACGTTCTATACGTCGGCGGGGAAGGCGGGGTAGAAGGGCGCTTGGCCGAGCGGGCCGGGTTGCGCTTTGTGGGCATACCGGCCGGGGGCGTACATGGATTGGCTCCCTGGCGGGCGGCGCAGAACTTTATCAAGTTGATGCGGGGCTGGTGGGCCGCTTACCGGCTGGGACGCCAAGAGCGACCGGCGGCCTTGTTTGCGACCGGGGGCTATGCCAGTGTGCCGGTGGCTCTGGCTGCCTGGATGTTGCGGTCGCCCATCCTGGTCTACCTGCCTGATATTGAACCGGGCCTGGCGGTACGCGTCATCGCCCGCCTGGCGGCGCGGGTGGCGGTGACGGTGGATGATTCACACGCTTACTTTCCGGCCCGCAAGGTGGTGACGACCGGCTACCCGGTGCGGGCCGAGTTCCACGAGTTCGACCGGACCGGGGCGCGGGGCGCGTTGGGATTGGCGCTCGACGAACCGGCGCTCCTGGTGATGGGAGGAAGCCGGGGAGCGCGCAGCATCAACCAGGCCCTGAGCGGGGTATTGGAACAGATATTGGAGTTGACGCAGGTGGTACACGTGAGCGGTGAACTGGATTGGCCGTGGGTGGCGGAGCGGCGCGATGGACTTGTGGCGGAGCTGAAGAGTCGCTATCACGCCTTCCCCTACTTGCACGAGATGGGGGCTGCGATGGCGGCTGCGGATTTGACCGTCTGCCGGGCGGGGGCTTCGACGTTGGGAGAATTGCCCTTCTTTGGCTTGCCCGCGCTGTTGGTGCCCTATCCACACGCCTGGCGCTACCAGCGCGTCAACGCCGAGTGGTTGGCCGAGCGAGGGGCGGCGCTACAGGTGGACGACGAGCGTTTGTCTGAAGAATTGCTGCCCACAGTACGCCGCCTGTTTGCCGACCGGGCGACGCTGGCGGAAATGGCGGAGCGGATGGCGGCGCTGGCTTGTCCCGAGGCGGCAGCGCGACTGGCGGAAGAATTGTCTAGCTTGGTAAGGAGGTACGCAACATGATGCCATTAAGCACTGTTTTATGGGGGTTCGTTTTGATTTTTGGCCTGATGGGCGCCTTGCGCGGGTGGCACAAGGAGGTACTGGTTTCGTTCAGTATCATCGTGGCGCTATCCATGCGGCTGATTTTCAGCCAGTATGTGCCCTTCATCAAGGATATTCTCAACCGGCCTCCGATGGAGCAGTTTTATATCTATAGCGCCCTGATCGTCTTTATGGCCGTCGCCGGGTATGCCGGTCCTGTGGTCTCTGCCCGGCTGGCCGGAAAGGCCGCACGAGAAGGTTTACAGGATATACTGTTGGGTTTTGTCATGGGCGCTTTTAACGGATACATGATCGTGGGCGTGATTTGGTCCCTGCTCCACGCCGCCAATTACGGTATCTGGGACATTCAACCGCCCCTCGAAGGGACGACGTCTTACCTGGTTGCTACTCAATACCTGCCGCTGGCGTGGGTGTCTGATCCATTGCTCTTGACCATCTTTGTGCTCGCGGCCGTCTTTTTGGTGATCGTACTCGTTTAGCGCGCGATCCCGCCGCGCGACAGCGAACTGGGCGTTCCGATGACGACTTTTTCTGGCAAACACATCCATCTGATAGGCATTGGCGGGGCGGGGCTTTCCGCCATCGCCCGGGTGCTGATGGAGCAAGGGGCTGAGGTCTCTGGTTCCGACTTGACGCTCTCTCCGGTCGCGGAATCGCTAGCCCGCGACGGCGTGCGCGTTTTCGACGGGCACCGGGCGGAAAACGTGAACGGCGCTGATCTGGTCGTCGTCTCTTCCGCAGTGCCGGCCTCCAACGTCGAGGTACGGGCGGCCCAGGCCGCAGGAATTCCGGTTCTAAAGCGCCCGCAGGTTCTTGGCCGCATGATGAATGGGCGACTGGGAGTGACAGTCGCCGGAACGAAAGGCAAGACGACGACGACGGCGATGATTGCGTCCATTCTTCTGAAAGCCGAGCGCGACCCGACCTTTATCGTCGGTGGGGTGCTCGCCGGGCTGGAGACGAACGCCCACGCGGGCAAGGAGCCGCTCTTTGTCATCGAAGCGGACGAGTATGACCGTACCTTCCTCGGCTTGAAGCCGACGGTGGCGGTAGTGACCAATGTCGAGCACGACCACCCGGACTGCTACCCGACTTTTGACGACTTTCAGGCTGCTTTTGCCGAGTTCGTGGCATTGGTACCGCGCGATGGGCTGCTGGTAGCCTGTTGGGACGATCCGGCGGCACGCGCGCTCGGCGAGCGGCGGCGGGAGGCGGGAGGCGCGGTGGCTTTCTTTGGGTTGGAGGAGGGCGCCGAATGGCGGGCCGAGGATGTGCGTCCCAACTTTGCCGGAGGCGTGGACTTTTTGATCACTCGCGGGGGAGAGGTGTTGGGGTTGGTGCGGCTGCGGCTGCCCGGCACCCACAACGCTTCCAACGCGGCAGCGGCTATAGCGGTGGCGGACTTTCTCAATGTTCCCTTGAGAGTGGCACGCTCCGCGCTGACCGAGTTCCGAGGGGTGAAGCGGCGCTTTGAGATCAAGGGTGAGTCTGGCGGCGTTACCGTGGTAGACGATTACGCTCACCATCCGACGGCGATTCGGGTAACGCTCCAGGCGGCGCGCGCGCGTTTTCCCCATCGCTCACTGTGGGCGGTGTGGCAGCCTCACACTTACAGCCGCACCAGGGCGCTGTTGAAGGATTTTGCGCGGGCGTTCGACTTGGCCGATCACGTTATCCTATTGCCCATCTATGCCGCCCGCGAGACCGATGCACTGAATACCAGTAGCCGCGACGTGGCGGCCGAGATGCAGCACCCCGACGTACGCTGCGCGGGGTCGCTGGACGAGGCGTTGGTGTGGCTGGGCACCGAGGTGCGGCCCGGTAACGTGGTGCTGACGCTGGGCGCGGGGGATGGGAATAGGGTGGGGGAGTGGCTGCTGGAAGTGTTGGGCAATGACCAAGACCAATGAATAATGAGCAATGAGTGGCAGGGCGGGAGGTGGGAGGATTTAGGATGAAAGGGAGTGGCGACGCGGGTGAGAGGGGTGGGCGTTTGGGAAAGCGGCTGAGGAATGTGCGAAAGCGAAAACGGACTCGGCGCGGCTTTGCGTGCGAGGTGGTGGTGCGGAAAATGCACCTGGTAAAAATTGAGGAGGAACGTGACCGTTAGCTCTGACTTGAACATGTTGGCCGAGGCACTGGGGCCGCGCGTCCGGCGCGATGAGCCGTTGGCCTCTCACACGTGCTTGCGCGTCGGCGGCCCGGCCGATCTGTTGATCGTCTGCGAGAGCGCGGGCGAGGTGGTCGGGGCGGTGGAGCTGGCGCAGCGGCACGGCATAGATTGGCGCGTGCTGGGCGGCGGCTGCAACGTGCTCGTCGCCGATAGCGGGGTGCGTGGGCTGGTGATCGTCAACCGGGCGGCGCGCGTAGAGTTCGATGGGCCGGTGGCGCGGGCGGAGACGGGCGCGTTATTGGCCGCGCTGGCCGGCGAGGCCGTCAGGCGCGGGCTGGCGGGATTGGAGTGGGCGGCCGGGCTGCCGGGGACGGTGGGCGGGGCGGTGGTGGGCAACGCGGGCGCTTTCGAGGGCGACATCGCCGCCATTTTACACAGCGCGACGGTGCTGGAGCCGAGCGGCGAGGCCGTGGCGAGGTCGAACGAGTGGTTCGAGTTCGAGTATCGCTTGAGCCGGATCAAGCGGGGCGGGGGGTACGTGGTTCTCGCGGCGACGTTTGAATTGGAGCCGCAGGACTCGGAATCGCTGGCGGCGCGAGCGGACGAAATTTTGGAGTGGCGACGGACGCGCCATCCCGCCGGGGCGACGGTGGGCTCCACTTTCAAGAATCCGCCAGATAGCCACGCCGGGTACCTCATCGAGCAGGCGGGGCTGCGGGGGTATCGCGTCGGCGGGGCGCAGATTTCAGAGCTGCATGGCAATTTCTTTATGAACACCGGCGGCGCGACGGCGGCCGATGTTTGGGCGCTCATACAACACGCGCGCGCCACAGTCGGGCAGCAGTTTGGTATGCAGCTCGAGTTGGAAATTGAATTGTTAGGAGAGGGGCCGTGGCGACAAAAATCCGCGTAGGCGTCATCTTTGGCGGTCGTTCGGGCGAGCACGAGGTCTCGCTCATGTCCGCCCAATCGGTGATGAACGCGCTGGATAAGAAAAAGTACGAGATCGTGCCCATCGGCATCACCAGGGAAGGGCGCTGGATTGCGTCGGGGGATCCGTTGAAGGCGCTGCTGGCGGGCGACCCGGACGCGAGCCGGCCGGCCGCGTTGCTGGGCGACCCCTCCCGGCGCGGCCTGATGCACTTGGATGACACAGAGCAAGCCATCAGGGCGACGCGATTGACGGAACTTGATGTTGTCTTTCCCGTCCTGCACGGGACGTATGGCGAGGATGGCACGGTGCAGGGATTGCTGGAACTGGCCGGCATCCCCTACGTGGGGGCGGGCGTGATAGGCTCGGTGTTGGGGCTGGACAAGATCGCTTTCAAGGACATAATGCGCGCTCACAATTTGCCCATCGTGGATGATGTGACGTTCAAGCGCAGGGAGTGGGACGCTGACCCCGATGAGGTGCTGGAGCGGGTCGAGGCGGCGTTGGATTATCCGGTCTTTACCAAACCGGCCAACCTGGGTTCTAGCGTCGGCATCAGCAAGTGCCACGACCGGGCCGGGCTGGCGGCCGGTCTGACCGAGGCGGCCCGCTACGACCGCAAATTGATCGTCGAAGCGGCCGTGCCGCAAGCGCGCGAGATCGAGGTCAGCGTGCTGGGCAATGACGACCCCATCGCCTCGCTGCCGGGCGAGATCATTCCCAGCCGCGAGTTCTACAGTTACGAGTCCAAATACATTGACGGCGGCGACCAGGCGTCGCAATTGTTGATCCCCGCTCCCATCTCGCCAGAGATGACCGAGCAGGTGCGCGACCTGGCGGTGCGCGTTTACAAGGTGATTGATTGCGCGGGGATGGCGCGGGCCGATTTTCTTCTCTCTGGCGAGAGCGACCCAGGGCCGGGGAAATTGTACGTCAACGAAGTGAACACCATTCCGGGGTTCACCTCTATCAGTATGTACCCCAAGCTGTGGGAAGCCAGCGGTATTCCTTATCCAGAATTGGTTGACCGGTTGATTGATCTGGCGCTCGAGCGGTATCGAGACAGGGCTCGCTCGGAGACTTTGTATCAGCCTAAACAATGACCAATTAACAATGACCAATCAGCAATTCCCGTTATGGGGAAAATGTTCAGATGTAGCCGCGATTTCCATATCGCGCAGCCCGTTTTACGCAACATAATGTACGCGATATGGAAATCGCGGCTACAAAACGGGAATTGCTGATGACCAATGGGCAATTAACGATTGGCAATGAGCAAATCTACGAGAGGACGGCGGAATAAGAGACGACGGTTTGAAGCGTCCAGCGCGCTGGTCTTGGGCCGGACGCGGCCCAGACAGCGGGCAAAAGCTCGCAACTCGGCCCGACTGCAGCGGTCGGCATCCGCAATTCGCAATTTGCTGTTATTGCTGTTGCTCGTGGTAATTGTCGGAGGGCTGTGGCTTGCACTCGATGACCGGCTCTACGTCTATCACGCCGACGTGGTGGGTACGGCCCGCGTGTCGCCCGACGAGGTGTTCCGGGCCAGCGGGTTGCTGGGGCTGCACGCCCTGTGGGTGCGGCCGGCCGAGGTGGAGTCTCGCATCTTGGCTGAACTGCCGGGCTTGGAGAGCGCACGGGTCGCCTGCGGGGTGCTGGACGAGAAATGTACTATCACTGTCGTGGAGCGGCAGCCGAGGGTGACGTGGGACGAGGAAGGAAAGTTGTGGTGGATTGACGCCGATGGCATCATCTTTGCCGCTCCAGGGACGCTCGCGGAAGGCTGGCTGGTTCAGGGACCGTTGCCCCGAGACGGGGATGGGCGGCTGGACGAGCGCGTCCGCGTTGCGTTGAGCGAGCTGTGGTCGGTTGGAGCGGATGTGTCTCGCTTGCTCTACGTACCGGGTCGAGGTCTGACGTTCACCGACGAGCGAGGCTGGCGCATAATCTTGGGGCAGGGGCCGGGGATGGCCGAGCGCTGGCGGGCGCTAGAGTGGCTGACGGCAGACCTGAAAGCGCGCGGTTTGACGCCTCAATTTGTGGACGTGCGCTTTCCCGATGTTCCTTATTATTCGCTGACGAACGAACGGTAGGACGTAAGATTTGGAGATTTGTGATTTAGAGATCTGTGACTCGGGGGACTGTGAGCCAGATCACCAAATCTAGAATCACCTAAAATCACCAAATCCAAAATCAACGAATCTAAAATCATGGAACGAACAATCGTAGGCATTGATGTGGGCGGCAGCAAGGTGTGCACCCTGGTGGGCGAGGTGGATGCTAGCGGCGACCTGCGCGTGATCGGCGTAGGGCAGGCGCTTTCACGGGGCGTCCGCCAGGGAGTGGTGGTCAACGTGGCGGATGCCACGGCTGCCATCGCGGCCTCGGTCGAGAAAGCCGAGCGCACGTCGGGGTACGAGATTGAGCGGGCCTATGTGGGCATCAGCGGCGTGCATATCTCTTCGCTCAACAGCCGGGGCGTGGTCGGTATCTCCCACCGCGAGCACGGCATCACGGTGGAGGATGTGGATCGGGCGTTGGAGGCTGCGCATGCCATCGCGGTGCCTTACAACCAAGAGGTCTTGCATGTGATTCCCCGTGGCTATGTAGTGGACGGGCAGAGCGGCGTGCGCGACCCGGTCGGGATGTATGGTTATCGCTTGGAGGTAGAGACTCACATCGTCACTGGTTCCAGTACTTGTATACAGAACATGGTCAAGTGCGTAGAGGAAGCCGGAGTGGGGGTGGATGAGTTGGTATTGACGAGCCTGGCCGCCGGCAACGCCGTACTCACAGACACTGAGCGCGAGATGGGGGTCGTGCTGGCCGATATCGGTACGGGCGTCACCGACATTGCGATTTTCATTGACGGCGCGGTCTGGCACACGGTCACGCTGGGGGTGGGCGGCGAGTACGTCACCGGAGATATCGCCATTGGCCTACGGCTGCCGCCGGACATCGCCGAGCAGATCAAGATACAGCACGGTCACGCTCGCGCGGCTCAGGTACCGCCCGATGAACGGTTCACTGTATCGGCTTTTGGCGGCGACGCTCCACACGTCGTGCCGCGCTGGAAGCTGGCCGAGATCATTGAGGCGCGGGTGGAAGAGATACTTTCGATGATTCATCAGGAGATCAAGCGTTCTGGGTACGATGGATTGTTGCCAGCAGGCGTCGTGTTGTGTGGCGGCGCGGTCCAGATGCCGGGCCTCCAGGAGTTGGGACGTGACGTCGTGGGGCTGCCCGTGCGGGTAGGCCCGCCCCGGCGGCTGCGCGGCCTCGTGGACAAAATTTCTAGCCCGGCTTATGCGACGAGCGCGGGGTTAATAGATTGGGGGATGACGATGGATGCGCGGCCCCGGTTACGCAAGCCTGCTCCAGGCGCGGGAAGGCGCTTTTTTGATTGGTTTCGGGCGCTCTTGCCCTAATCACTGTTCACGGATAAATAGGAGGAACAAAATGAATACAGCACCCCAAACAGAGAGTTTCGCACAGATTCGAGTCGTCGGCGTGGGAGGCGGCGGCAGCAATGCCATCAACCGCATGATCGCCGAGGGGCTGACTGGTGTTGACTTTATCGCAATCAACACCGATGCTCAAGCCCTCATGCTCTCAGACGCGCCCAAGCGAGTGCGCATCGGCGATAAGCTGACGCGCGGGCTGGGTGTGGGAGGCGATCCAGAACTGGGCCACAAAGCGGCGGAAGAATCTGCCGACGAGTTGCATCAGGTTCTGGAAGGCTCCGACATGGTGTTCATCACCGCTGGCATGGGAGGCGGCACAGGCACAGGCGCTTCGCCCGTCATCGCTCGCGTCGCCAGAGAGATGGGCGCTCTGACCATCGGTGTCGTCACCCGCCCTTTCAATTGGGAGGGTTCGGTGCGCACAGAGACGGCGCGGACGGGGGTTGAGCAGTTCAA
The DNA here is from genome assembly GCA_011192155.1 of Thermoflexia bacterium. Classification (GTDB taxonomy): domain Bacteria; phylum Chloroflexota; class Anaerolineae; order B4-G1; family B4-G1; genus B4-G1. The sequence goes on along the minus strand of DUEK01000003.1, from coordinate 80,478 downwards.
GGAGGAGGTGGACACGCTGATCGTGATCCCCAACGACCGGCTGCTGGAAATCACCGATAAGCGGGTCAGTTTGCAGGACGCCTTCTCGCTGGCCGATGATGTGCTGCGCCAGGGCGTTCAGGGTATCTCGGAACTAATCACCGTGCCTGGTCTGATAAACCTGGACTTTGCCGATGTGCGGACGATCATGTCTCAGGGAGGCGCGGCGCTGATGGCGGTTGGACGCGCTAGCGGTGAGAGTCGGGCGGTTGAGGCCTCGCAGCAAGCTATCTCCAATCGGCTCCTGGATATCACGATTGACGGCGCTCGCGGCGTTCTCTTCAACATCACCGGCGGGCCCGATCTGAGCCTGTTCGAGGTCAACGAGGCGGCTTCGATCATCAAGCAGACCGCTCATCCCGACGTGAACCTCATCTTTGGGGCCGTCATTGACGAGAATATGGGCGAAGATATTCGCATCACCGTCATTGCGACTGGCTTTGACCAGGCGGAGCCACGGCCTCGCGCAGCGCGTGTGGCGCGTGCTTCGTTCAGCGAAAAGGTCGAGTTCCCAGTTCCGGCTTTTGACAAGGATGATCTGGAGATTCCGGCCTTTCTACGCCGTCGCGATTAGCGCCCAAAACCCCTGCGGCGTCCTTCATTTTACGAGAAACAGCGAGGATGGGGTTTGGGGTTTTTCCAAAAAACTATTTCTTAGCAGTGTACGCTGACTTGTGAATCTGTGGCATTGATTGGGCTTCTTTGGTAGGCGAGTAAAGCCGCGCCTGTTGGGTGGTATTGATATGGCTGATTTGGTCGAACTCTGGCAACAGTGTGGGAGGGAAAAGGCTCTCTCTCCGGGCGAGGTGCTGTGTCGTCAGGGCGAGGTGAGTGATGGCGCCTATTACGTCAAGCGGGGCCGTTTGGGGGTCTATCGGGAGGACCAGGGCTTCTCTTATCTCCTCTCGGAGATTGTGCCGGGGAACCTGGTGGGTGAGCTTGGCGCTACTACCGGCTGGTCTCGCACGGCTACTGTGAAGGCTGAAGAGGAATCGTGTGTTATTCATATTTCTGAGGCCGATTTTCGCCGATTACTGAAGGAGTCTCCTGCTCTGGCGGCAGACGTTATCTGTCAGGTGGGGGAGCGGCTCACTCATGGGGACGTTGCGCGAGTTACTCTCGGACGCTCGTATCGGCAAGCTATGGAGCGGGTGCGGGCATTGCGCTCCGAGAAGGAGCGATTGGAGGAACTCTTGCGCCTGCGGGAAGAGTTGGCCGATATGATCGTGCACGACCTCCGCAATCCCCTGGGGGTGATCTCTAGCGGCATGGAGCTGTTGGAGGGCGAACTGGACGTCGAGACCAAGTCAGAGTACGTGGATTCATTGATGGAGACGATGGGGCGATCGGTATGGCGGATGCAGCGTTTGGTAGAGACACTGCTGGACATTGCCCGCTTGGAGGAGGGGAAGATAGCGCTTCGTCTCGCGCCGGTGGACGTGACCGCGCTTATTGAGGAAGTGGTAACAGAAGAGCGCCACTTGGCCGAGAATCACGGCGTGTCACTGGAGAGCCTGTTGCCTGCAGATATTCCCCTGGCCATGGCTGACCGCGATGTTGTGCAGCGGATGCTGATCAATCTTTTGGACAACGCGCTCAAATTTACACCCCGTGGAGGGCGGGTGTGGGTAGACGTTCAGCCCCGAGGTGAGCAAATTCAGGTGGAGGTGGTAGACACCGGGCCAGGCATTCCCCCGGAAGAGCGCGAGCGTATTTTTGAAAAGTTCACTCAGGCCCAGGGACAAGCAGAACCCCGGAGAGGATTGGGGCTTGGATTGACTTTTTGCCGCATGGCCGTGGAAGCTCACGGTGGATGCATCTGGGTTGAGGATGGCTTGCAGGGGAGGGGAAGTTGCTTTATCTTTACCCTGCCCGAGGCTCAAGGGGATGTTGGACGTTGAGCTAGGTGCGATGTGACCAGCGCTTGGAGGTGATGGCTATGTCGAAAAGCGCTGCTTTACTTGCACGGACCCCCTCTGCGCCCGCCCAGGCGCTGGATCAGCACGAACAGGAACAACTGGCGCTCATCAACGCTTTCATAGTTACTGCCCGTCACTTCTTTGGCGGCTTTGTCGGACTCTTCCATCCAATCCACGATCCACGTCACCCCAATTTCTCCTCCCCTGTGTTCCAGTGCCTTGCCCCCCCCACAACTGAACCTACCCCCCTGCCCATCCAGTCGGCTTGATATGCTCCCCGCCGGATATAATCCTGCACGCCTCAGCCTCAATCATCCCCCTTTTCATCACTCCTTATCCCACTAACGCCTTATCACTGGTACGCGTATTCTTCGTTGCTGATATTGGTAATTGGTCATTGCCTGACCGCTATGCGTTGTCATTTATCATCTGGCCCAGATGGCCCTGGCTGCTTCTACTGTAGTACAGATGGGACCCACCCCGCAAAGGCCAAGAATTTTGGTTTTTCTGCGGTTGACTTGAACGCCAAGAGAATGTATAATCCAACTCAGTGTATCTTTGAGCAAGTTCAAATCTACGGCTTTAGATAGCCGCAGTGGAGGTATGTATGGCACTAAAGGGGAACTTGCAGGATTTTAGCACGACCCAGTTGCTCAACCTGATCAATTTAGCACGCAAGACAGGCACGCTGGCAATTGATGCGCGCGAGGCGCAAGCCCGCCTGTGCTTCAAGGAGGGTAAGCTCACTTATGCGACATCGAATGAGCAGGGCGATCCTCTGGCAGTGGTGCTTCATCGAGCCGGCAAGATCACAAAAGAACAAGCACACACAATCCAGTCCAAAGCTAGCGCCAAGAGCGACAAGGAACTAGGCGCCTTGTTGATAAACGCTGGCTATGTGAGTCAGGCCGATATTGCGCAAAGCGTACGCACCTATATTTTGAACAACGTCTATCCTCTCTTTACCTGGCCAGAGGGGACCTTCCGTTTCGAATCGAACGTATTGCCGTTTGAGAACCGCATTACCATTCCTATTGACCTGGAAAGTATAATTATGGAGGGCAGCCGCCGTTTGAAGGAGTGGGAACGGTTGCAGGACGAATTGCCCGACCTAGATATAGCGCTCAAATTCGCAGATCGTCCCGGCGTGCAACTGCGTAACATCAATCTGAGCGTCGAGGAATGGCGTGCGGTTTCTTTCATCAATCCCCGCAACACTATCCGCCAGATCGCGCAGTTTAACAATCTAAGCGATTTCCAAATCCGCAAAATTGTATACGGTCTATTGCAGGCAGGGTTGGTAGAGTTGGTCCAGCCAGAAGGAACGCGCAAGGCGGCGCCGTCAGAAGCGTCCGGTGAAACTCCTATGACCATGCGCCGTCCAGCCGTCAAGCGTGGCGTGGTTGAACGCTTGATTAACTTTTTTCAGAAATAGCAACCAGGCATTATTGTAAGGAACGTAACTATGCAGACAGTTAAAATAGTGGTAACCGGGCCATTTTCGGCTGGCAAAACGGAATTCATCCAGAGCATAAGTGAGATTGACGTCGTCGCGACAGAGAAAAAAATCTCTCGTAAAGAAGAACGGGTCAAGGATCAGACCACGGTGGCAATGGATTTTGGACGTATCACCGTAGATGAGGACTTGGTGCTCTACTTGTTCGGCACTCCCGGTCAACGCCGCTTCGACTTTATGTGGGAAATCCTCGCCGAAGGAATGTTAGGCTTTGTCGTTCTGCTCGACAGTGTGCGACCGGAAACATTCCGTGAAGCTCGTAGTATCCTGGATACCTTTCGTTCCTATGCCCCTGTACCCTACGTCGTTGCTGCCAACAAACAAGATTTACAAGATGCATGGGAGACTGAAGATTTGCGCATCGCGCTTCGTATCCCCCAGGAAATCAAGATGGTGCCCTGCGTAGCTACCGACCCGGAAAGCGTCAAGCAAGTTCTGCTGGAACTCTTGTACTCGATCCTCAGTTTGATGGAGGAAGGGGGAAATTAAATCAACGCTATCGGGTTAACATTGCGGGTCGAATAGCGCGTTGAGAATCAGTCAAGCCCAAGTCACTGACCCCAATACGCTCAAGGCCCCTGTAAAAGGGGAGCGGTGACACTTTGGGGTTATGCGGGTTCACTAGGCCTACGTTCACTTTCTTGACCGAACGGAAGCGAGGTTTAGGAAGAAAAGGGCAGGCACATCGTCCGGCAATGGAGACTTGTGCTGTGTAAAGTAATGCTTTTCTGGCGGCCGAGTCGTGCAGGATGGGCGGTTCGGCCGCCGTTCGTTTCAAAAGTCGTAACTCCACTTTAACGAAATTGCAATGATTTCTCAATCTTCCCTGTACACTTTCATGGTATGATTTAAACACAATGGCAATATCATCTATTTCTGAGACTCTGATAGCCGATGGGGCATTTCGGCTACTAGGAGTGGCGCGCTTATGAGCTCCATCGTTACTGACCGAGGGGTAGTCCACTACGAAACCCACGGCCACGGGCGACCCGTGATTCTACTGCACGGCTGGCTGGAATCATGGGACCATTGGCTGAGTACTATGGAGTCATTGGGCCGTCGTTACAAGACATACGCACTCGATTTTTGGGGTTTTGGGGAATCTGGGAAGCAAGGGGACAGTTTCACTGTTCAGGACTATATCGAGATGGTGAATCAGTTTATGGAGCGCCTAGGGATCATGCAGGCGCCCATCGTGGGCCATTCCATGGGCGGCACTGTCTCGCTCGGCGTGGCGTTAGACCATCCCGAACGGGTTCAAAAGGTGGCGGTGGTAGGCTCTCCCATCGTGGGCGATGGGCTGGCGCTCTTTCTACGATTATCAGCACGGCGATCCCTGGCTAGCTTGTTCTACCAGATATTCCCACTAGGCGTTCGCATCCTCTCTCCAATTTACGCGCGGGACTGGAAAACTTGGTACAAGATGTTCGAACGAGACGTTTCGCGCACGACGCTGGAATCTTTCCACTACAGTATTGCATCGCTGCGTCATATAGACCTGCGCCCGCGACTAGAAAATATAAAAGTACCAACGTTGGGTATTTATGGCCGAGTGGACCGTATCGTGAACCCCAAGCAGGGTAACGTTCTGGCACAAGGAGCACCACAAGCTAATATACACTACTTTAAAAAATCGGGCCACTTTCCAATGCTGGACGAACCACAGCGATTCTATCAGACGCTACAGGAATTTCTTAACCATGCATAGCGCGGCCCAATAGCGTGAACTGGGCCATCCAGCAGCCAGAGAGCCAGCATTTATGACAGACGAATCTCTATCAAAGGGCCAAGAAGTTCAACAATTCTCTTTCCCAAACAAAATGGGGCGGATTATCTTCCTGGCGCTGGAAGAGGTTATGGGCCGCAATGGAGTGAACGCTGTGCTGAACCTGGCCCGACTTCAAAAATACATCGGAAACTATCCGCCGAACAACTTTGCACAGGAGTTTCCTTTCACTGAAGTAGGGCAACTACTACAAGCGCTAGACGAAATGTATGGGCCGCGCGGCGGACGAGGGTTGGCGCTACGAGCCGGTCGGGCTTGCCTCAAACTCGGCATCCAGGACTTTGGGCCGATGCTGGGTATTGCGGATCTGACCTTTCGCCTCCTGCCACTGGGAATGAAACTAAAGGTGGGTTTTGAGGTGTTGGCCCAGATGTTCAATAAATTCACCGATCACCTAATACGACTGGGGGAGGATGAACAATATTATTACTGGGTTATGGAGCGCTGTGGCGCGTGTTGGGGACGCAAATCCGACTCGCCCTGCTGCCATCTGGCTGTCGGCATCTTGGAAGAAGCGCTTTACTGGGTCAGCGGCGGCGAAAACTTTTACGTAGAAGAAGTCTCGTGCATCGCCACTGGTGAGAAGAACTGCACCATTCTGATCAGCAAGCAACCATTGGATTGAGCAGACAAATGCGAAAGATCATTCTGCGGGACCATCGCGAGATATTTCCATTCAACGAGAAAGCCCGTGAACTGCGTGTGCTCAACAAACAGCTATGGCTCCACCAGCGGGACGTCTTGGCGTCCTACACCACGGAGGAGCGCGAGGTAGATTCGCCAGCCGAGATCGAACCAAAGCGCGTGGAGACGCTCGTTTACCGGGACAACCTGTTTTTCGACCAATATTTTGTAGACGAGTTCATCCGGCGCGCGCGAAAGTTGGGCAAGGCATGTCGAGTCGCCTTTGCACTGGACGACCGCGCGATCAATGCCCACGCCATCCATCTCCAACGAGGTATCCAACGCGAAGGGGACAAGTATGTAGCCTACATGTGGTACTTTCCACACGGCGTAGAGCCTAACGTGCGCCCATTGGTGATGGACACCGGCGCACGAGAGATGGGATATTACCACGTCCCAACTCACATGTCCAACATGATGGGTGAGCTGGTGTACCAGGTGCCCACCAAGGCGTTTTGCTCCATCGAACATTGGGTTCACACCATCACCGCCAACGTCATCTTTGGAGTATTTGCCCAAGCGGCGCGATTGGATCACGAAATTGAGCATGACTTGAAAAAGAATCTGAAAATACTGTGGTGTTCTATGTTGGAACGAAAACAGGTTCTCGAATCGTCGGAGGTGGTGCATATAGGCCGCAATTGTAGCATTGATCCCTCCGTCGTCCTCAGAGGGCCGGCCTGGATTGGCGATAACGTCAGCATCGGGCCGGGGTCGGTTATAGATATCGCTGTCATTGGTAATAACGTGAGCATTGGAACGGGCAGCCAGATTCAGGTCAGTGTGGTATCGGACCGCTGTTTTCTTCCCTTCCGAGGCGCGCTCTTTATGAGCGTGATGATGGCGGATTCGATGCTGGCGCAGAATACGTGCTTGCAATTTTGTAGCATCGGACGTGGCACCTTTATTGGCGCAGGCAGCACCTTTACCGACTTTAGCCTGGTGCCTCAAAAGCCCATCCGCGCTATACACGAGGGAGAACCAAAGGAAACGGGTATGCCGGTGCTGGGTAGCTGCGTGGGCCACAACTGCTACATAGGCTCTGGCATGGTAGTGTACCCGGCGCGAACTATCGAATCGGACGTGATTTTGTTCGCCTCGCCCGAAAGGCGCGTGATTGATCGAACAATCTATTACGAAAACAGCGATCATTTGAAACTCAAGGGCGGGGAAAGCTTGCATACCAGAATATACGAACCTGAAGAATAACTGTTCAGACCCAGTAGATCCAAAATGTTACGACAACAAGACCTCGGAGGTCTCTCGAGAGCGCCTTTGCCGGTAAAAACGGGCGCAATCTAGGCAATTTTGCTGCCAATGTCACCTTCCGAGACCTCCGAGGTCTGAAATTTGGATCTACCGAGACTACTGGATCAATCAAACCTACCAAGTTACAGCTTTTGACAAAGACCCAAAACTTGCCACGTTGTTTCTTGTAGAATGAAGAACTCTAAGGGTTTTGGGCGCTAACGAGGGGCGGGAAATGAGCAGTTTCGCTTGTGTAATTCATCCGGTCAGTCCCAAACAGGATGTGGCGCGCAAATATCCGCTGCTGGCCAAGATATTGCCCACGCCGCTGGTCCATTTCTTTTCGCGCTTCTGGCCGCCGGTCTACCTATCTCGCATCACGGGCGTGCGCTCAGAAGCCACAGGGAAAGAAATCGAAGGCTGGCTGCTGGCCTGCCCGCTCACGGCCGAGCAAATGATGAGGTCGCCGCATCAGACAGCTTACAAGAAAATCATCCAGACCGGTGGCCTGGCGCAGGAACTGGGAGCCGACATTATGGGATTGCTGGCTTTCACGTCCGTGATCGGCGACGGGGGAGTGACCGTTGCTCAGAACCTGAATATTCCTGTCACTACAGGCCGCAGCCTCACCATAGCCGCCGCGGTCGAAGGGTTAGAGCAAGCCGCACAGCACCAGAACATTCAACCACAGACAGCCACAGTGGCCATAGTCGGTGCGACAGGCAGCATCGGTCTGGCGTGCGCCAAGTTGCTCGCGCCTACGGTGGCCGAGCTGCTACTGGTGGGCCGCTCAGACTCTCACTTGGCAGGGGCAGAGGCACAGATTAGGGAAAGCGGAGCGCGCCGGGTGCGTAGCTCGACAAACATTGAAGCCATCCGCGAGGCCGACATGGTGTTGAGCACCACCAATGCTACCAGGCCGATCATTCTGCCTGAACATCTCAAGCACGGCGCGGCCGTGTGCGACGTGGCGCTCCCACCAGACGTGTCGCCGAGGGTGACACAGGAGCGAGACGACGTGCTGGTCATTGATGGAGGAGTGATGGACGTTCCTGGCGAGGTGGATTTCCACTTTAATTTCGGCCTCGCGCCCGGCAGAGCCTACGCTTGTATGGCAGAGACGATGGTACTGGCGCTGGAGGGACGGCGTGAGAGCTATTCATTAGGCAAACAGATACAAATTGAACGGGTGCGTGAAATCGCTAAACTAGCTCGAAAGCATGGCTTTCGTTTAAATGATATTAGATAATGACTGTCATAATGACCGTCGTAATGGCTGCCAATATCGGCAACCAGTAAGGAGGGAATATGTCCCAGGGTAGAATGTTAATAGTAGAAGATGACCCCGACATCTCCAACATGTTGCGCATCTACTTCCAATCACAAGGCTACGATGTGACGGTAGCCCAACGTGGTGAGGACGCGTTGGACATGTGTCGGCAACAACTGCCCCACATCATCGTCCTCGACATCATGTTGCCAGACATGGATGGCTACGATGTATGCCGCAACCTACGAGGCAGCCTGCGTACCAGTCACATCCCCATCATCTTTCTGACCCAGAAGGACGAGCGTTCCGACAAGATCCACGGCCTTGAGCTAGGCGCCGACGATTACATCACCAAGCCCTTTGATCTGGAGGAACTCAAACTGCGGGTCAAGAACGCCCTGGCCCGGGCAAAGTACGAAAGCCTGACCAACCCCACGACCGGTCTACCCAGCGGCAGGTTGATTGAGGATCAGTTGCGGCAGCTAATGCAGCGGGATGACTGGGGCATCATTTACGTGGGCATCCAAGGGTTCAACACCTTCAGCGAAGTTTATGGATTCGTGGCCGGTGAGGAAGTATTGCGCTTCGCCTCGATGATCATTGGCAAATCGGCCGACAGCGTAGGAACATCCGATGACTTTATCGGCCACATTGGCGGGCACGACTTTATCATCATCACTTCCAAAGAGATGACCGAGCCTACAGTGGCGGACCTGAAAAACCGTTTCGATAAAGGCGTGGGTGTACACTACGATTGGCAAACAGTGCAACAAGGCCACATGACTGTGCAGGACGGTGAGGGCAACGAGACAAAAGTTGACCTGATGACGCTTTCCATCGGCACAGTCACAGCCGACGATGGCCCCTTTGCCGATATCCGAGAGATCACTGAAGAAGCCGCCAGCGCGAGGCGCAAGCCGCGGGTAAATAACTCGAGCTAAGCGTAGCGCAGCCAGGATTTTTCACAAAACCTTGAGTGCGAAATATGACGACTGTATTACACACCGACGAGCAGCAGGATTCCATCTACAGAGAATCGCTGCGCAGCCTCCAGCGGGTGAGTCGCGAAATAAGCGCCACACTGGATCTCGACCACATTCTACACCTGGTTGCAGAAGAAATGATGCGTGTAGGCCAGGCGACGCGCAGCGCAATCGCGATTCGGGAAACAACGAGCGGGGAACTGCAATTGGTGGCCTGTCTAGGCTATTCAGAAACAGAAGAAACACACCTTCGCGCAATGTTACAAACGCCAGAGGCACAGCCCGTTTGGGCAGACGCATTACACACCAACCAGCCTTCGCTCACCTCAAGCGCAACTAAGGGAAGCGAGATCACTGCGCCAATCTTTCACTTGGAATCACTGGCGGGGTTGATTCTGCTGACGAGTGATAAAGAGAACACATTCGACCAAGGCACACTAGAGTTCGTTGAGGCGATATCTTTCCAAGTATCTATTGCTATTGGAAATGACCAGCGGTACGACGACCAGTTGAAGCGCGGCGAGTTGCTGCGCCGCAGGGCAGATCAACTGGCGCAGGTTCTAGAAATCAGCCAGGCATTGCGCTCAGATCGCTCACTGGAAGACATACTAGAGGAAATCGCTTATGCAGTCCAGGAAAGCGTGGGGTTCAACGTGGTGTTGATCAGCGTACTGGAAGGAGACCCACCGCACCAGCGGCGAGTGGCTGCCGCCGGCATACCCATCGCTGTCTTTGAGCGCATGAAAAAAATTCAGCAACCCTGGGCAACCCTACGGAAAGTGATGGACGAGGAATTTCGCATCAGCCAGAGCTACTACATTCCGATGGAGCAAAGAGGCGACTGGCAAAATCGCCTGGACGTGTACGACCAAGAAACCGACGACACAACCCGCCGAGTTGGCCGGTGGCATCCCCAGGACATGCTACTCATCCCCCTCGTCGGGCCTAGCGGAGATACACAAGGACTTTTATCGGTGGACCAGCCACGCGACGGGCTCATTCCCAATCAAACCGCCATCGAAGCGCTAGAGATCTTTGCCGGCCAGGCAGCGCTGGCCATCGAAAACGTTCGCATGGTAGAAGCATTGCAGCAACGCGCCGACACGTTGGCCCTGTTCAACGAAGTCAATCGCTCGGCCACAGCCAAACTAGACCTGAACGAGGTATTGAGCACCGTCGTCGAAATGGTTCCTCGACTAATCGAGTGCACTCACAGCAGCATCTTTCTTCTGGATAGCGAGGATAAAGAATACATACTCCGGGCAGCACATGGTTCCACTTTCACGCACGCTCCACCTCCCACCTTCACCCCTGGCGAAGGGCTATTGGGGGAGGTTATCAGAAACGGCATGCCACTGGCTGTTGAACAAAGCTCATACCCTATCCCGGGCTTCTCAGAGGACGAGACAGGGCCTGCGGCTCTGGTTCCACTCTCGGCCGGCAACCAGGTCGTCGGTCTTCTGTGCATAGGACGCCAGAATCAAAACTTCTCACCTGCCGAGTTGGCGACTCTTTCGACGCTGGCCGATCAAGTAGCTGTGGCGGTGGAAAATGCCCGCCTATTCGACCAAGTACACCGCTTTTCACAGGAACTCGAACTGCGCGTTCAAGTGCGCACCCAGGCGTTGGACGAGGCAATGAAGAGCCTGACCGAGGAGCGTGACCGCGTCGAAACACTCTACCGCATCGCGTCCCAGCTTTCCGCCAGCCTTGACCTGGATCGTGTGCTGAATCGCGCCCTGGAACTGGTCGTGGAAGCCGTAGACGCCGAACGGGCATCCATCCTGCTGCTAAACCCACAGTCTGGACAATTGATCTACCGCGCTGCACTAGGAGCAGAAATCAAACTGCCAGTCGGCGGCAAACCCACCCGCTTCTCTCGGGACGAGGGATTAGCAGGCTGGGTGATCAAACATCGCGAATCAACCATAGCGCCCGATATTCAGCAGGATCCCCGGTGGATAAAATCGCAGGATAAGAATAAGAAACGCGAGTATCGGTCGGCGTTGGCCGTGCCGCTTTTGGCCGGTGAAGAGGTACTGGGCACACTGCTCTTGTTCCACACCCAGAAAGATTATTTTAACCAAGATCACCTGCGACTGGTGGAAGCTGCCACCGCGCAGGTTGCCAACGCCATCAGTAATGCCGAACTCTACAACCTAATCCGCGATCAAACCGACCGGTTGGGGCGCATGCTCAAAGACCAACAAATCGAAGCAGTCAAGAGCCAATCCATCTTGGAAGGGGTCGCGGACGGTGTGATGGTGGCCGATGCTAAAGGCCACGTCACACTGGTCAACGCTGCCACAGAGCGCATCCTAGAGTTGCCCCGAGAAAAAGTTATGGGGCGGATAACCAACGAAATGCTCGGTCTATACGGCAGCCAGGGCCAGGACTGGATGGAGACAATCTCTGGGTGGGCAGAACACCCCGAAACGTACACGGTGGGGGAATACCTGGCCGCCCAGCTAGATACCGGAGATCGGGTCGTCAGCGTTCACTTGGCGCCGGTGCTGACGAGCGACGAATTTCTGGGCACCGTCTCGGTCTTTCGCGACGTCACCGCCAACGTGGAAGCAGAAAAGGCCAAAACGGAATTCGTCTCCACCGTCTCACACGAATTGCGCACGCCGATGACGTCGATCAAGGGATACGCCGACCTGCTATTGATGGGAGCAGTGGGTGCATTGACGAACAAGCAACAAGATTTCCTATCCATCATCAAAGACAACGCCGACCGCCTGACCGCATTGGTCAACGAGTTATTGGACATCTCGCGCATCGAAAGCGGACGGGTGGAAATCTCACCCAACGTGATGAACGTTGAGGATATAACGAGCCGGGTACTCACGGCGATGAAAAACCGGGTGAAAGAGAAAGAACTAGTACTGCGACAAGACATACCACCTGACCTTCCCATCGTCTCTGCCGATGCCGACCGCGTGATACAGATTCTAACCAACCTGGTGGCGAACGCCTGTCAATACACCCCATCCGGTGGTGAGATCGTAGTATCAGCCCGCGCGCATGATGGAAAAGTACACATCGCCGTGCAGGATACGGGCATCGGCATCGCGCCAAAAGACCTGGATAAGATTTTCGACCGCTTTTTCCGGGCCGACGACTCCCTGGTGCAAGAAGTATCGGGCACCGGGCTAGGGCTTGCTATCGTCAAATCGCTGGTAGAGATGCACGGCGAGCAGATTTGGGTAGAAAGCGAGTTGGAAAAAGGAAGCACATTCACATTTACTCTAGCCATCGCAAAACTCGAACAAGTGGAACAATCTGCGGGAGAAAACGAAACAATCACCTAGACAATTTGCCTGCCCAAGCACACCAACTGACGAACACAGGGCGGAGTGGGAGGAATTATGCCAAAAATTCTCGTTGCCGAAGACGAAAGAGACATCCGTGAACTGATCGGATTCACGCTGCGCTTTGCCGGATTCGAAGTGGTGCTGGTCTCCAATGGGGCCGAGGCCGTCGAAAAGGTCCTCGAGGAGCATCCCGACCTTATCATGCTTGACGTCCGTATGCCAAAGATGACGGGGTACCAAGCCTGTCGCCACTTGAAAGATGATCCCGCCACCAACAAAATCCCGGTCGTCATTCTTTCGGCCAAAGGGCAAGAAACAGAGATCGAGCAAGGATTAGCTTCAGGAGCGGATGAGTACATCGTGAAACCTTTCGCGCCGGATGAACTGACAAACCAAGTCAAAGAAATTCTGCACCGGGCGGGGGTTTCAGTTCCAGAGTAACGTGTGGAGACGTTAGCAGTAAAAGTGATGGAATTTCAACGATGAGCGCAGTAGTCACCAAAGAGGGCCTCGTTCACTACGAGGCGATAGGACGCGGCCAACCGTTGATCCTCATCCACGGCTGGCTGGGGTCGTGGCGGTACTGGGTGCCGACAATGGAAGGACTGTCGATCAAGTACAAAACCTACGCGTTTGACCTCTGGGGCTTTGGCGACTCGGACAAACCACCAGCCCATTACAACATCAATGCATACGTTGAACAACTCGTAAATTTCTTGGATAAACTGGGAGTCAAGAAAGCCCCCATACCAATCGTAGGACACGCATTGGGAGGCTTGGTCGCGCTACAGTTTGCCGCTCAGTTCCCAGAACGGGTAAAGCAAGTGATGGGAGTGAGCGTGCCCCTGGCAGGCGCGGCCATCAACCGACCACTGGCTGGCTTTTCTGGCAACGGAGACGCACTGGCGCGATTGGTATCGCGGAGGGCCAACTTTGACGAAGTAACTATGGAGGTGCGCAAGGCTGATACAAACGCCGTTGCCCTCAGCATAAACTCCGCGATGGAGCAAGATATACGTCACGCGCTATCGCCCATCAGCGTCCCTGTGCTCCTGCTATATGGCGAAAATGACCCACTCATTCAACACCCGCAGCCAGAATGGCTACAAGAGTATGGCGCCAACGTGCGCCCCTTTCTCATGGACAGGACGCAACACTTTCCCATGCTGGAGGAACGAAACAAATTCAACCGGCTGCTGATGGATTTTCTCGACGCTGGTGACGATCTGGACTCGTTGGAACTTAAAGAGGAATGGCAGCGTCGTCTTCGTTAGCCGCTAACCGCTAAAGCATGTCCATCCGTCGCCTACTGGCCGTCGCGCGCAAGGAATTCCATCACATCACCCGCGATGCGCGCACCTTTTTCCTCGTCACCGTCGCGCCAGCCTTTTTATTGCTCACCCTCTCTTACATCTTTTCCTTCGACATAAGCCGAATAGACGTCGCTGTTCGTGACCTCGACCGCACCCCGCTCTCGCGCGCCTTTCTCGCCAGCCTCGCCGCCGACGGCGACGTGCTCATAGTCGCTCGTGTGCAGCGCGAGGAAGAGATCGCCCCCCTGTTCACCCGCGACATCGCCGACGTGGCGCTGACGATTCCCCACGGCTTTGCCGACGCAGCGCGAGGAGACAGCCCGGCCGAGGTGCTATGCGTCGTTGACGGCGCAGACGCAATCGCCGCCAGCCAGGCCATCGGCCTCCTAGAGAGCCGCACGTCCGCCTGGACCACCGGCCTGCGCGCCGCCTATACGATTGATAGTTTCGATGTCAGCAGCCGCGCCTGGTACAACGAATCGCTCAAATCGCTGATCAGTATGGTGCCCGGCATGATGGCCGTCATCCTTTGCATGCCGGCCCTGGCGCTCGCCCTGGCGCTGACCCGTGAGGTAGAGACCGGCTCATTCGAAAACCTCATCGCCACCCCAACGCGCGGAACCGAGTACCTGCTCGGCAAGCTGCTGGCCTACGAGATCAGCGGCATGGCGAGCGTCATCCTGGCCTGGCTCGTCGCCACCCTGTGGTTCCGCGTGCCATTTCGGGGCGATTTCTTCTCGTTTCTGCTGCTGGCGGCCGACTATATGATCGCCAGCATGGGCATCAGCATGGTGATCGCCAACTTTGTCCGCAACCAGCAAACCGCAATGTTCTTGATCCTGATGATCTTTTTCGTACCCAGTTTTTTCATCGCCGGCCTCATCACCCCCATTGGCGATGAGCCTATCACGCGCGCCTTTGCCCTCGGACTCCCGACCACTCACTTTATCACCATCTGCCGCAGTGTGTTCCTGAAAGGCCTGGGGCCAATCGCTCTCTGGAAACCGGCCCTGACCCTGCTGGGAACCGGCCTGGTGTCCCAGATCATCAGCCTGCTATTGTTCAAGAAAAAACTGAGGTAAAGCCAGACCCTAAAGGTCTCGGAAGACATTTGGGGTTTTGTGATCACTATGATTATGCGCATCTGGAACCTGGTACTAAAGGAACTCGTCCAATTCTCCCGCGATTGGTTGATGACGACCTTCATCCTCACGCTGCCTGCCCTGCAACTGATACTGCTGGCCCAGGCCACTGGCTCCCGCATCTCTGACCTGTGCGTGGCCGCGCTCGACCTCGACCACTCGAACTCTAGCCGCCAACTGATCACCGCGCTCGATAACAGACGAGAGTTGAACGTCTGCTATCACTCCGCGACCCTGGCGGGCACTCACCGCCTTCTCGACCAGGGAGAGGCCACGCTCGCCGTCATCATCCCCGCCGGCTTTGGTTCTGGCTTGGCAAACATTTCGCGGGCCACGGGCGTGCAGATGGTCGCCGACGGGAGCAACAGCATCCCCGGCTCCATCGCCCTCAGCGCCGCTCAAGGGGCCATCTCTGCTTTTGTCAAAGAAACCGGGTTTTTTGGAAAAAACCTGGTTTCTTCTACCGTTGACCTGCGCACCGCCGTGCGCTTCAACCCAGAGTTCGATTTTCGCTTCTTTTCCATACCGGCGCAAGTGGGCTTTATCATCTACCAGGTAACGCTCACCGTCGCCTCTATCGGGCTGGCCCGCGAGCGGGAACTGGGCACGCTGGAGCAATTGATGGTCATACCGCTCGGCCGCATCGAGTTGGTCATCGGCAAGGCCATCCCCGCTCTCATCATCGGGGCCGTGAACTTTTTCTTTATGCTGGCCGTCTCTGTCTTGCTCTTTCACGTGCCGTTGCGTGGTTCCTTGCTGCTGCTCTTTATTCTGACGCTGCTCTTTATCGCCACCGAGATCGGCTATGGTATCCTCATCTCTGGGATTGCCCGCACGCAACAACAAGCCATCCTGTTCGTCTTTGTGCTGGCGATGGTGGACATGACCTTCTCCGGCTACCTGGTGCGGGTCAAAAATCTACCCAGCGCGTTGCAGGCCATCGCGCAAATAGTTCCTTTCCGCCACTATCTGACCATCATCCGGGGCGTCATGCTCAAGGAAGCCGGGCTGGACGTACTGTGGCCCCACGCTGCGGCAATGCTGCTGATGGGCCTGCTGATCACGGCCATCGCCGTGCGCAACTTGAGCCGCAGCCTGGACTAGACCAAGTCGGCTGACTGGTAAATTGATGACTCTTCTGAAAAAAGGTCGTCTAACCACAGAGGCACAGAGGACACGGAGAAAATTTGATATTTGGTTTAAAAAAATCCACTTTACACGTCAAAAAATTAATTTTTCAAGGTCAAGTTTAAAATCTCTGTGCTCTCTGTGTCTCTGTGGTGAAATTCCTAGTTTTTTCAGTAGAGTCGTTGATGTATTAGTACCTTATCGGTGAAATTCTTGCACATTGAGCAAGAATTTGGGAACACAGAGCTTCACAGAGAAGACACAGAGGGACGCAGAGAAAACCTCGGTGAATCTCTGTGTCTGCGAAGCCTCTGTGCTCTCTGTGTCCCTTTTCGGTTCTGGCTTGTCCAGGTTAGGAAGTAGTGATGACGAATCGAAAGCTGCCGCTGGGGTTGATGTTCTTGAGCGCACTGCTTTTGATCCTGGCGCTGCGCGCTCTAGGGTGGCTGTTCATCGGCGGCCTGCTGGGAGGGCGCGCGATAGAGCTAGGACAGGGGCTTTTGAGCCTGGCGACAACAATGATACTTCTCGCCAGCGCCGTCGGGCTATTGCGGCTGCGAGAGTGGGCGCGCTGGCTCACGCTGGCGGTATGCAGCGCCTACTTTGGGCTGATGCTGTTCAACGTCATCGTCACATGGTCGGGGCTGAGGAGCAATTGGTCAAGCCTGACAGCGATGAACAGCATCGAAGCCATAATCGTGCTGGCTTCGGCCTGGTGGTATCTCAATCGCAAAGAAATACGTCAACTCTTCCGTCAACCCAACGAGACGCGCTAGCTCACCACCACCTGAACGCCCTATTCTCAGAGAGACCCCACCCGACTTGGGTCCAACCCAACCGCCAGGCTTTTGAGACCTCTAACAAGCCCTGGGAGATCGATTTTCAGCCCCTTCTCACTGCTTGAAGTCTGGCGTCCTTTGTGGTATAGTAACCTTGGTAGGGCGCATATCCCTACCAGGAGGAATGTGACGATGAAACGTCAACTCATAGTTGTTGGAGTGGCGGCATTTGCGCTTCTGCTGCTCGCTTTCATCTCGGCGACGCTGGCTGGCCCAGGCATTGCACCGGGAAATGCCCCCCTGGTAGCCACGGAGGATCCGAATGACGACAACGACGACTGGAATACGGCTGATCCGGTGCCTGTTCCGGGCTACATCACTGGTGAGCTAACCCAGACAGGCAGTATTGGGGACTCGCAGGACTATTTCATACTGACGACTACAATTGGGAGCAACTACGAAGCTGTTCTCAGTATCCAATATTCTCAAAATGATATGAGTGCAGAGATGACGCTTTACCGCGGCGACCAACTGAAGGTCTCTGGCCCTGAAACTACCATATCCTGGTCGGCGATTACCACGACATACTACATCCGCGTCGATTCAGTACCTGCCATGACCACGACTGCCCAGGTGGTTGGATATCGCTTGAACATAGACGAGATTGCCCCATCCTCCACCTCGCCCCCATCAGCTACCCCCACCAACACCCCGCCCCCCAGCATCACCGAAGGGGACAATTACGAAACAAACGACAGCTTTGGAGCCGCATACGAACTGCCGGTCGCGACCTCGGTCACGTTGAGCACTCTCGAAGGTGAGGCCAATTTCTATCCCGGCGATAGCGACAAGGACTGGTTCAAGTTCTGGGCCAAGAACGGCAAGTGGTACCAGGTCACGACCAGCGGCCTGAGCGGCGTTGATACGTACTTGCAGATCCGCAATCAGAACGAGACCGTGATAGCAAGTAACGACGATGGAGGCGGCGGTTATGCGTCGCAGACCAGTTGGCAATCCGCTTATGACGGGTACTATTACATCCGCGTCACCAACAGAGTCAACACCTCTGGCGCCTACAATATGACAGTGGAAGAGAGCGACGCGCCTCCCGCCGAGGCCACCGCCACGCCCGTCAGCCCCAGTTCTGGAATTGACGATTGCGAGGACAACTCTGACTTTGAGCGCGCCTGCGTAATCGCCACCGACAAGTCCTACACCTTTAACCTCGTCCCGCCCTTTAGCGGGACAGACAATGACTATTTCAAGTTCTGGATCAAACCGGGCTTTATCTACGAGTGCGCCACCTCCGACCTGGATCCGGGCATAGACCCCAATATGATCGTCTACGATCACAATCAGAACGGTATCGGCGGCAACGACGACATCGAACCCGGGAACTATAACAGTGCCTTTAGCTACTATGCCTCCTACGAAGGTTGGCTGTACGTGCTGGTGGGCACCGGCGACCGTACGCCCAGCGACATGGACAATAGCAACTACACGCTGCTCTGCGAGCGGAAAACCCCCGGTCAGGCCAGCACATCCACGCCCACTCCAAGCCCAACCTCTTCGGCAGCCACCCCCACGCCAACAAGCCCGCCTGGCGACGCTCTCACCCCACCCGATGAGATCACGATACGCCCGATGACGACTCCGACCCCAATCCCCGAATCTAACGGGGCGCCGGCCTCACGCTTCATCCCCATCAACCTGCTGGTCTACTATGACGGCAACGACGACCACCAGCCCGGCGCAGGGGAGGGTGTCTCTGGCATCTCGGCTCAGGCTTACGAGGCCGCCGCCAACCAATTGCTGGCCCAGGGCTTTACCGACGAGCAGGGCAACCTAGAATTCACCGTCGCAGCGCAAGGCCCCGTGCGCGTGAGCATACCCTTCTTTGGCTTTAGCCAACTGGTGGCCAACGAGGAGGGAGCCAGCATCTATCTGCGCATTCCGCCCCAGACACTTCCGGGCGAAACGCCCTGACCCACACGGACAACATTCCTATGAGCGAACCAATTCCTACAACGACAGGGGATACCCCACAAGCCGAGCCGATCAAATCGTCTCGCCGTAGCTGCCTGCTGCTCATTCCCATCGCCGGCGGCATATTACTCCTGCTGATTGCCGGGGCATTGATGCTTTACCTGGGAATAAAAAGCGTGTTCTTCAAAGGCAACCCCGGCATGCCCCTGGAGGTGGTCAAAGTCACCCCCACCCCCTTTGCCTCTCCCGTGCCCATCGCCCTATCCTGCCAAACGATCATTGGCAGCGACGACGTGCAAGTGGCCGTGCCTCTCCCCATCTCTCTGACAGTGGCCAGCGAGCCGCTTCCCATCACGCCCATCATGCCCGAACAAGCAGGCTGGACGTATCCGTCTGACAGTTCAGGATCGGCCACGTGGATTTGCGGCACGGTGGTCAACTATGTCCTGGGATTGAAACCGACGCCAGACAACGAGGCACTACTGACCAACCTGCGGCCGGGGGACGAGATCAAACTACACCTCTCTAACGGCGTCGTGCTCTTCTTCCGCTTTGTCGAGCAGCGAGAGGCGGCGGCAAACGAAGCAACCGTTTTCGAGCAATTTCGCCCCCGCCTGACGCTGATCCTGGAAATGGAGAGTGGCGGTTGGCAAGTCGCCACGGCCGACTATGTGGCGGAGACGGAGCCGGTTCAGCCGCCCCAGCCAGGGACGCAGATTCAACTAGGTCAGCCGGTGCGTGTGGGCGATGCGCAGGTGACGGTGAGCAGAGGCCACGCTGAAAGCGGCGGCGAGGGTCAATCCGCTGAAACGATGTACTACCTGGTAGAGTTCTCGGTCGAGAACGTCGGCGCCGCGCCGCTGGATGCCGGTGGCTTTACCATGCAGTTGCAGGACGGCGTGGGTAACCAATATCTGCTTTCGCCTGCGGCCAGCAGCGCTGGGGAGCACGGCCCCCTCAGTGGAGAAATCGCGCCCGGCGACACAGTACAAGGCACAGCCGGTTACGTGGCGCCGAAAATGCTCGCCGGTCCCACGCTCACTTGGACATTCAATCCCCGACCTGGCTCGGAACTGCGCGCCAGTGTGAGCATCCCCTACGAAGGAGAAGGCGGCGGAGCAGAGCCTGCCCCTGGGCAAGCCGAAGTGCGCATCACGGACGCTTTCCTCAACAGCGCCGGTGATAAGCTGAATATTGAGGGAGAGGTGAGCAACGTGGGAAACACGCCGCTCATCGTAGAGTTTAGCGACATCAGCCTCACCTCCAGCTCTGGAATGGGTGAGTTGATCCTGGCAGCCCCTCCGTTGACGCCCGCCCCCTGGACGATTGAGCCAGGCCAGACGCAGGTCATTGAACTCCAGTACGCAAGACCCGAAGCCTCGACCGCGCTGCTGGCGTTGCTGGGGTATTCCTTCGAAATTCAAGGATTGCAATAGAAAACTCGCCAGCCAGCAAAAGGAAATGACCGATGCCCAATACAAGAACAAACGAGACGAAAATCCCGTTGCGCGAGTGGCTGCCAAAGACACTGCTCACCTTTCTGGTATTGCTGATTCTCGCCTACACAGTCTATCAGGCGACGACCAGCACGAGCGAGAGCGACGTAGGCGACAGAAGCATGTGGGTCATCATCGTGGCGATGGCGCTGCTAGTGCTGTTGCCGGTGGTGGACCGGATTCAAGAGATTGACATCTCGCCCACCGGATTCAAGGCCAAGTTAAACGAAACCCAGGCCCAGGCGTTAGAAGAAGTTAGCGCGCGGGTGGAGGATCCCAATGTTGTGGAAAAGGCGCGGGCAAACATCCTCCAGGCCAAACAGCCCGCTCAGGTGCAAGAGGCGGTGAAAGAAGCGGTTAAACTGAACGTGATAAAGACGGTGGAATCAGTGGAGACGGCCATCCGAGGCAAGCACAAATGTTACGTGCGTTACCGGCCCGACCCGGCCAAGCCGGTACAGACTTACCACATCGCCCCTCGGGAAATCAAGCCGGGCGCGACACAGACGACGCGGGACAACGATTACCTGTGGGCCTATTCGTACGAACACGAAAGCATCGTCTCACTGCGGCTGGATCGAGTAGTGGGGGTCGAACTGAGCAAGGAGACCTTTGACCCTGCGGTCCTGGCGGCGGAGTGAGAGTAAAATCTGGCGCGTGAGCGGGCGGTGGGCCTGCCTCAGAATGTCTAAATAGGCGCTCGTTAAAAACCATAGACAACATCGCGAGGAAGAGGCGTGACAAACAATAACAGAAGCAAAACAGTGCGAGTCGTTCGCTGGATAGCGAGAATCTCTTCTGGGTTCACGGCCGCATTGATTCTACTCATCTTCATAGGTGAAGCTCTTGTTGAAGGGTTTGAACCTATTCTTCACCTGTCAATCCGTGAAACCACAATGATGATCACATTTATCGCTGTATGGCTGGGACTGCTGCTGGGCTGGAAGTGGGAGTTGTACGGCGGGTTACTTACGGTCTGCGGGATGACAGCCTTTTATTTGCTGGATTATCTGTTCTCGGGTACACTCCCGAGAGGACCTTTCTTCCTAATCTTTGCGTCTCCAAGTCTGTTGTTCCTCTATTGCGGGTTGCAAACCCAAAAGACACCAGTAGCCAAGAATGCCTAATTGAGAGAATTGAACAGCCCTGGGACTTTTCCGCAGTCGCGGTCCGAGTGAAGCCCAGACCGTTATGCAGGGCGGATTGACAACCTACTCCAGTAGATCGGGATGTCCCCGACCTACTGGAGTTTCTTTTTGCAGCACGGTGTGAAAGTCACACTCGCCTGTCGCTAGTCACAAGCCGGCAATTCACAATATCGCTGGTCCAGAACCTTCATACCCAGGTCTTTCACCACAGAGACCAATTCCTCCTGCGATACATCAACGACCCTGATCGTGAGCATGTACCTGGTGGGATCCTCACCCTTGACAGCGCCCATAGCCATGATATTGCCGCCCATCTCGGCGATGGCGCCAGTGATTTTAGCAAACGTCCCTTTCTCCCCGGGAACATCCACAGTCAAGCGTACCGCCTCCTCCCGCGCACCCAGCAACTCCAGAAAGACCTTGAACAGATCGGTTTCTGTGATAATGCCCACCAAATTGCCGTCCCGCACCACCGGCAGTCCGCCGATCTTGTTATCTGCCATAATGCGAGCAGCTTCCTCCAACGGAGTATCCTCGGTGACAGTAATCACGTTCTGCGACATAACGTCCCGCATCTTGATTTGGGAAAGCAGATAGGGAATCTCATAGATACTCAACGAAGTGGCCGGCGAGGGGGATACCTTCAACAGATCCAACTCTGAGACGATGCCTACCATCTTGCCGTGTTTATCCACAATGGGCAGCCGCCGCACATTCTCGGCGTGCATCAACTGCAGCGCCTTGTCCACACCAATATTCTCAGCGACCGTGACCGGGCGAGGAGTCATTCTGTCTTTTACGAACATAGTTCACCTCCTTGATGAAATTACATGACCTACGGCACCACCGTCATCATACCCCAACTAGCAACGGCCTGCAACTGACGAATGTCAATTGTTCATTGGTCATTGTTCATTGTTCTCCCAAACCCGCGCCGCCAACTCGCGCGATCGGGCGGTGATGGCCTCCTCGTCGAGCGTGAGCAGCTCGCGGTCGCGCATCAACACCCGCCCAGCGCAGACGGTAGCGGTCACGGCCGATGCCTCGACGCCGAAAAGAATGTGCCAGGGCAGGTTTCCCTCTGTGAGCGGCGTCGTGGGCCGATAGTTCAAAAAGACCAGGTCGGCGGACGCGCCCTCGCACAATTCTCCCAACCGCAGATCGGGCCAAAAGACACGGGTCAGGCGAGCGTTGTTGGCATAGGCCAATTGCATCACACTGTCGCCCTGCATCGCGCGCGGGTCACGCTGGGCCAGCTTGTGTACCAGGTAGGCGGCCTTCATCTCGGCAAACATCAGGTTGGAAAAGCCGTCGTTGCCCAACCCCACGTTCACCCCGGCGCGCAGCAGCGCTTCGACCGGGGCCACTCCCACGCCGTTGTTCATATTCGAACGCGGCTGGTGCGTGACCCAAGTGTTGGTCTTTGCCAGCAGTTCGATCTCGCTCTCATCCACGTGAATGCAGTGGGCGGCGATGGTGCGCGGGCCGAGGATACCAGCATCGTGCAGCCGATGGACGACGCGCTTGCCACACTTGCGCACGGAGTCTTCTTGGTCGGCCACGCCCTCGGCGACGTGAATGTGAAAGCCCAGCCCCGGTTCAGACGCGGCGGCGGCGCAATCGGCCAGCGTCTCGTCAGAAAGCGTCAGTGAAGCATGAAGGCCAAACGAAGCCGCCACTTGCGACTTGCCACTTGCCACTTGAGACCTGGCAAAGCGCACGTTCTCAGCGATGCCGGCCTGGGCGCGTTCAGGCCCGTCCCGGTCGGTGACCTCGTAACACAAAGAGGCCCGCACACCCGCCTCCTGCACCGCCTCGGCGATGACATCGAGCGAACCTCCAATCGCGTTAGGGCTGGCGTGATGATCAACCAGCGTCGTCGCGCCGTGACGGATCGCGTCCACCAGGCAGACCAGCGCCGAGTAACGCACGTCCTCCAGTGTGAGCATTTTATCCAACCGCCACCACAGCCGCTCCAGAATCTGGGTAAAGTTAGCGGCCGGTTCGCCCGGGACGGCCATGCCTCGGGCAAAAGCTCCGTAAAAGTGCGTGTGGGCGCAAATGGAGGCCGGCAGCACCAGTTGGCCCGCCGCGTCCCACCGCTCGACGGCGGGATAGCGGGCCGTCAATTCAGCGGTCGCGCCCAGCGCGCCGATACTGCCATCCTCGATCAAAAGCGCCCCATCCTCAATGAGACGTGGTTCGTCTCCCAACGTAGCCAAACGTGCGTGCGTGATTAGCATTGACATCCTCCCTTTTTACTCCCTGCTCTCTACTCTCAGCAGATTGTACAAAGAAAACCCAGAGAAGGCAAATCAGAGTTCACTACCCGACATTCGCGGCCAAGCATCTGATTCTTTATCACGAATCTGCGAATTTCACGAATGTTTTGCTGTCGGTGCTGGTCCAGTTGAATGGGATTACGATGTAGCCGAGGTTTCCATACCTCGCAGAGCCTTGCGCTGAACCAGTGCCTTGCTGTCCATTCTAACCGAAATTCGCGCCATTCGTCCATTCGTATCATCCGTGATTCAAAGACGTCAGGTAACAAAGTCAGAGAGCACAGATGCCATTCCTTGAAACGAACAACAACCTTGACCCCAAGTTGAACACGGGGTACAATAGCCACGCCTTGGTGGATGAGGTATAAGGCAGGACAAAATCGTTCTCTTCCCGCTCTTTTCTCATTCCGTTGTGTATCCCAAATCCCACATGAGCGTGAGGATTTTGACTGTTACTGTATTGTTGATGTTGTCGTCAAATTAATGGATCCTTCATCAGTGTTTGAACTGCAAAGCTTTTTCGAACTGATCAACGTTATACTCGCCTCGGGCATTGTCATCGTCTCCTTCGCTTTCCTGCTTTATCTCGTCATCTACAACCTCCGCAACAATGTGGCCCGCTCATTCGTCACCCTGTTATCGTGCGTGCTGCTCACCTACTTTGTAGACCTGGCAATGTTCGGCACCGAGAACCCCGAGGCGGTCAGCCCCTGGCTGCGACTGCAGTGGGTGGGCATCGCGTTCACGCCAGCCGCTTACTTGAGTTTCTCCAACGCCCTGTTGATCACTACCGGCGCTCGCAACCGGTTTCGTGACGTTGGTGTGCGCGTCAGCTACTTTCTCAGCACACTGCTGCTGTTGGGAGTGGCCTTTACCGATTGGGTCGCGCTCAGCGGCGCTCTGACCCACCGCGCCCCCCATCTGCTACCAGGGCCGCTTTTCCCATTCTTTGTCCTCTACTTTTTCACGTGTGTGATTTGGGGCGCCGGCAACGTTCTGTGGGCGCGCCGCCGCTGCCTCACCTCGACCTCGCGCCGCCGCATGACCTACCTGGCAGCCACCTTCGCAGCGCCGGCGGCCGGCGTCTTTCCCTACCTGCTCCTCACCGGCTGGCCGTCTTATGCGCCCGGCGTCACGCTCTGGCTGCTGCTGGTATTGGGAAACGTGGGGGTCGGGCTGATGCTGGTGCTCCTGGCCTACAGTGTGGCCTTCTTTGGCGCGCTCACCCCAGACCGGGTAGTAAAGCACCGTCTGGTGCGCTTTTTGCTGCGCGGGCCGTTGGTCGCCACACTGGTGATCGTCGTCATCATCGCTGCATCGCAGGCGGAAGGTTGGTTGGGGCTTCCAAGCCATCGCTCAATGCTCTTTGGCGTCGTCGGCGTCATCCTGCTCCTACAACTGGGAATCGAAGTAGCCAAGCCGCTGA
This sequence comes from Thermoflexia bacterium, assembly GCA_011192155.1. Classification (GTDB taxonomy): domain Bacteria; phylum Chloroflexota; class Anaerolineae; order B4-G1; family B4-G1; genus B4-G1. Next base: position 55,016 of record DUEK01000003.1, on the reverse strand, counting down.
TTGACCGGGCGCTCTACCGTCGGGATCAACCAGAGATCAAGTGGATTCAAGAATTAGGCAACCGGCTATTGACGACGACCGACCTGCACCAATTCCTGGAAAATGTGCTCACAGCACTGTGCGACCTACTGCGGACGGATGCAGCCTTTGTGGCCGTCATAGATGGCGGAACTCCCCATCTAGAGGTCGTCTGCGGATCGCTGGAGGAAAGCTTGACAGACCCATTGCCGCCAGAAGCATGGCAAGGAGACCTAGCAGGGCGGCAGATCGAGCGGCACGGCAAACTCTTTGTGTGGGACGGTTACTGGCTGGTTCCCCTGCGCGCCAAAAGCCAAGACATTGTCATTGGGATGGTGGGTGTCGCCGCCCGCGCGCCCGAGCCAGACCTGCTCCCGGAAGAGCAAGAGGGCATGGATATTCTACTCGCCCAAGCAACAGCAGCTCTGGAGGACCGCCGACTGCAACAAGGGCTTTTCAGCGCGCTGAGGCAGATCATACCGGAAATTGAAGACATCCAACGTCGCCGTGGCGTAGTGCATTACGTTGGGGAGCGCGCGCTTTCCCAATTCAACCCGGTGGAATCATCCAAGTTCCCCAAGTGGGTCAAGGGTGCACTCACCCATTACTGGGGCGGCCCCAAACTGACCAGCAGCCCGCTTCTGGCTTTGCGCGTGGTAGAACGTGCGATACAGGAGCACAGCGGCAGCACACTGACGGCCCTGCAGGATGTGCTCAAGCAAGCCATCGAGCGGCTGCGCCCCGAGGGGCAGCGCGAGATGACAACGCCGGAGTGGATTCTATACAACATCCTTGAACTCAAATTTCTCCAAGGACACAGGGTGCGCGAAATCGCGCTACGGCTGGCGATGAGCGAATCTGACCTGTATCGCAAACAGCGCGTCGCTGTTGAGGCGGTGGCCCAGATATTGGCAGAGATGGAACGGGAAGAGTTGGAAAATAGGGAGTAGGATATGACGAGGCGAAGCAAAAAGAAAACAGATTTCCACATCAACTGGCGAGCCATCCTCACTGAGCCGCTGTTGCAACAAATTCTGGCCCTGATCGTCGTAGCCGTGGGCGTAATTACACTGCTGACGCTGTTTCGGGTGACGCAAGGCCGCTGGACCGACGTATGGCTGGATCTATTGCGACGCGGGTTCGGGTGGGGGGCCTACCCTGTCAGCGTGACCATCCTCCTGGCCGGGCTGCTATGGCTCCAGCACCACCTAGACCACCCGTTAAAGTGGCGCTGGCGGCCGTTCATCGGCGCGGAACTGGTATTCTTTAGCCTGCTGGCGCTGACGCACGCCATCTTTGGCCAAAACGACCCGTGGGGGCTGGTGGAGGCCGGTTGGGGCGGAGGCCTGATCGGCTGGGCAATATCCATCACGCTTTCGACCTACCTCAATCCACTGGCGACCGCGCTCATTCTACTGGCGCTGGCGGCCCTCGGCCTGGGGCTGACCTTTGACGTGACCGCTGCCGAGATCGTACACGCTGTGGGCGCGGTGTGGGGGGCGCTCACCAGACGGGCAGCGAGCCGTCCGGCCCATCCCGCGGCGCAACGTGAACAACCGTGGCAGCGCGAACAACCACGCCCATCCCAACCCACACATACGCAAGCCACTCCTCGCCACTCCCCCACCCCAGCGAAGCCGGCCCCGCCGCCGAGGATACACCCAACAGAAAGGCCCCATCGCGCTACCCCCATCCCAATTGTAGACGAGCCTCGCGCAAGGCCAACGTCCACCCCTCTCCCTCGCCAGATTGAGTTCACGCTGCCCTCGCTCGACCTGTTGAACGAGCCTGAAGGCCCCGCGTTGACCGACGAAGAAATTCGCAAGAAATCGCGCATCATCGAAGAGACGCTGGGCCAGTTTGGGCTGCCGGTAGAAATCACCGAAGTGCGCGTCGGCCCCACGGTGACCCAGTTTGGCGTCTCGCCTGGTTTTGTGGAACATTCAGGAAATAGGCGCCGGAAAGTACGAGTGAATCAGATCAACGCACTATCAGACGACCTGGCGCTGGCATTGGCGGCCCCCCGCATTCGCGTGGAAGCCCCCGTGCCCGGTCGCCCCGTCGTCGGCATTGAGGTGCCCAACAACAAGGTCCAACTGGTAAATGTCCGTGGCGCGATAGAGTCGGAGGATTTTCGCAAACTAGATTCGCCGCTGGCATTCGGGCTGGGGCGCGACGTGGCCGGCGAGCCGGTCGTGGCCGACCTGGCCACTATGCCGCACCTGTTGATCGCGGGCACCACCGGGTCGGGGAAATCAGTCTGTATCAAGGCTCTCACTACCTGCCTGGTCTATAACAACACGCCCGACCAACTGCGCCTGGTCGTGATTGACCCCAAGATGGTAGAAATGGCGCGCTTTAACGGACTGCCGCACCTCTACGGCCGGGTGGAGGTAGACATGGAGCGAGTGGTCAAAGTGCTGCGCTGGGTCGCGTTGGAGATGGATGACCGCTACAAACACTTTGCTGCCGCCACCGCGCGCAACCTCGACGACTACAACCGCCTGATGAAGCGTCAAGGAGAGCCAACTCTCCCGCGCATAGTCGTACTGGTGGACGAGCTGGCCGATCTGATGATGCTGGCCCCTGATGAGGTCGAACGCACCATCTGCCGCATCGCCCAGATGGCGCGCGCCACCGGCATTCATCTAATCGTGGCCACGCAGCGACCGAGCACAGACGTTGTCACAGGGCTGATCAAGGCCAACTTTCCGGCCCGCATATCTTTCGCCACCGTCAGCCAGATTGATTCGCGCGTGATTCTGGATATGCCGGGCGCAGAGACGTTGGTGGGCAACGGCGACATGCTCTACCTGGCGTCGGATGCGGGCTATCCGGTGCGCGTGCAAGGCTGCTTTGTCTCGGAAGAAGAAGTGGAGCAAGTGGTAAAATTCTGGCGCGAGCAGGCCGGCCTGGTCGAAGAATCAGCCCCCTGGGAGCGGATGATGCGGCCCACGGAGCACAGCGCAATTGAGGACGAGCACAACGTGGATCACGATATATTGCAGGAGGCAATCGAGCTGGTGCAAAAGTCCGGCAGCGCTTCAGCCTCACTCCTACAACGTAAGCTGCGCATCGGTCACCCCCGCGCGGCCCGGCTGATGCAGACGCTGGAAGATATGAACATCATTGGCCCGCCCGAGGCGGCCGGCCGCACGCGCCGGGTAATCATCGGAGACGGTGAGTAGAGCCACCCTCCCCCACCACACTGTTTCTTGTAGGATGGGGCCTGACCGCAGTATCCAAGCGAGACAACAGTTCAGACCTCGGAGGTCCTGTGGTCGTAACATTTTGGATCTACTGGGACTCGCGGAGCAGCCGCGACCAATTTCTTCGGCTGGCTAGGGGGCCGACGCCGTAGGGATTTGGATACTGCTTGGCCCGGCCTCGCTGCCACCAGGATGGGCGGTCGGCGTGGGGCCGGGTGTATTAGTGGGAATGGGCGTTGGAGTGCCGGTCGGCCCGCCCTCCCTGTAGCCCCAGGCTGGCAGGCCGGCATCCACCCGCATACGCACCACGCTCCAGGCAACCAGGAGCGACAGAATCAAAAAGCCAATCAGGATGGTGACCAACATCTTTTTACCACGCTGATCTCTTATTTCCATCACCATTCCCCCGTCTAAATCCTATGCTAGTTAACCGTTCAGATTGGACACGGAAAAACATGGTTTTGATATGGAGTAAATGACCAACCGGGCCTACAAAGGGTCTTGAACGCAGGATTCTAAAGCTAACCTACATCCTCCGCCGGTTGAGGAAAAAGAGCACCGCCACCCCCCCGGCCAGCAACAACACCAGTATACCGCTGACTTTGGCGACGGTGCTAAAGATGCGGCTGGCAGTCGTTCTATTCTCCGGTTCGGTGAGTTCCTCGCTCTCTTGCGTAGGTTCGGCAACTTCGTCTGGATTCTCGCTTCGTGCGTCGCCAAACTGAAAATCAAGCTGGGTGTCCTTTGGCAGCCCTACGTTATATTCGGCTGGGCCGCTGGGTACGTAGCCGGCAGGCGCAGTCTGGATCACGCGATAGGCGCCGGGGGTCAAACCTGTGAAGCAGTGGGGTTCATTGACGCCGTTGGAAGTGTAGCGATCCACTACGCCAGAGGCGTCCGCGATGGTGAACTCTGCGTTGGGCAAAAGTTCCTCGGTTGCCTCATCTCGGAACGTGTCACCGTTGCGGTCGTGGTAGGCCAGCACGCAGATGGAAGCACCCTCGACCGGTCCTCCGGGGGCACCCGGAGCGGCCGTAGGCTCCGTCGTAGGGGGCGCAGGTAGAGGCGAGGGGGTCGGCGACGCGCTAGGTATGGAAATCACTATTGCCTGTCCCACGTTGATCATATCGTTAGGGCCGAGAGAGCCGGCGTTGAGCTGACGTAGTTGCTCCGTCTCCACGCCGTACATCAGCGCGATACCAAATAGCGTGTCGCCAGACTCGACGACGTGGACGACAGCGCCATCGGGTCGTGGGGTTGGAGTTGCGCGTGGCGTGGGCGAAGGGCCATAAGTGGGTGTTGGCGGCGGCGGCAGCGGGGTGTCCGTCGGCGGCGTGCCCGGAGAAGTCATCACCAGACTGGCGTCGTCCCAGTAGGCGTCCTGGTACTTGTACTGCCACTTGGTCTTGGAACGCAGGAAAACACACACACTGCCTCCAGCGCCTACCTGGGCAGTGACTGGGCCGATCAAATTGTAGTGGTCGGGCGAGCGTTGCTCGCCACTCCAGATAACGGACGGCGAGAATGGATCTGTGCCGCCATTAGGTTCGATGCCAACTTGGAAGGTTTGGTTCCAGGGGTCTGCGCAGGAGTATCCCAGTTTATCATCGTTATCGCAACTCCAACCGTGTGCATAGGCCGAAAGTTGCACCGTAGAGTTGGGCTCCAGGCCAGTCACGACCTGGTAGAATCCAGTATCTTGGAGTCGGTAGAAGGTGAATAAAAGCGTTGCATAATTGCCGCTGCGAATACGAGGCAGTTCGCCGGTGAATGGAGCCACATTAGGAATGGTTTTGACCTCTGGTTGACCATAGTCGCCTCCCTTGCGCCACCACGTTGTCCATCCTTGGGGGGTGAAAATGTTATCGTGAAAACTGCCATCGAAATTTGCAGTGTTGGACCAATTATCCTCGCACCATCCGGGTTCCGAATCAGGAGCGCACGAAAGCCCCTCGAACCCGGGGTTTTTCAATAACTCTGTCCCTTCTTGCGCCGACTCTGATAAATCCGGTGCAGCTATACCCCATGCTGGCGCCATTCCCAAGAGCACGGCCACCAGCAAAATGCCAAGCAACATGCGTTTTTGAATCATCCCATCCCTCCTCTATTTCGCAGCAGCGATAAAGTAGGCAAATAAGGGTTCGCGGCCATAACTGGCCGCGAAGAGGTGTGTTTTCCAAAATTTGCCGAACGTTATCACTTGCCAAACTTGCCAAAGCGGGCAAATTATAGCACAATGCAAATGCTTGTCAAACTTTTCGAGTAACCAGACCTTTAGGGTTTCGGAAAACCCTCAAGGTCTCAATGGAAGAAAAACACATACCGGAGTATTATGCGCATCTTGATGATTTCCAAGTCTTGTGTAGTGGGCGCCTACCAGCGCAAGCTGGAGGAAATCGCGCGCTTTCCAGACATCGAGTTGATGGTCGTCGTGCCGCCCGCGTGGCGCGACGGAACCCGCTTGCTCCAACTGGAACGCGCTCACACCAAAGGTTACGATCTCGTCGTCGAACCCATCACGTTCAATGGCAATTTTCATCTGCACTTTTACCCTCGCTTGGGACAGCGGTTGCGAGCTTTTGCTCCCGACATTGTTCACGTGGACGAAGAACCCTACAATTTCGCCACATTCCACGCGCTGCGGCTGGCTAAAGGGTTTGGAGCGTCCGCGCTATGGTTCACCTGGCAAAATCTGAACCGTCGCTATCCGCTTCCTTTCCGGCTCATCGAGCGCTACAATTTGCGTCACGCCGATTCTGGCATCGCGGGCAGCGCGGGGGCAGCGGCGGTCTGGCGTGAGAAGGGCTATGCCGGCCCACTGGTCACCATTCCCCAGTTTGGCGTGGACCCAGATGTTTTCTCCCCAAGCCTAGAGCGACGAGATTCTGCCCATAGTTTCGTCATCGGGTACGTGGGGCGATTGGTGCCGGAGAAGGGAGTGGACCTGCTGATAGAAGCAGTAGCTAAAATGAAAGGTTCGTGGCGGCTGGTCATCTTGGGAGGGGGGCCAGAGCAAGGTCGTCTGGAGGAACTAGTTCGCCGCCTGGGGTTGAATGACCGGGTCATCTTTGAAAAATGGCTTTATTCTTTGCGCCTGCCGGCCTTCTATCGGGGGCTGGATGCTCTGGTGCTCCCCTCACGCTCTCAACCCAACTGGGTTGAGCAATTCGGGCGGGTGCTGACCGAAGCAATGGCCTGCGGCGTGCCAGTGATCGGCTCAAATTGCGGCGAGATTCCCCAAGTAATAGGAAATGCTGGCCTGATCTTCCCGGAGGATGACGCCAGGGCGCTGCGCGAGCGACTGACGCGCCTGATGCGCGACGCCGACCTATGGGCGGATATAGCTCGGCGCGGGCGTGAGCGGGTACTGGCTAACTTTACCCAAGCGCAGGTCGCTGCACAGACGGTGGCGGTGTACCGGAAGATGGTTACAGATAAAACAAAACCTTGACCAAAAAGTTGACTATGGTATAATATCACTACGCCGACGTAGCTCAGGCGGCAGAGCAACTGACTTGTAATCAGTAGGTCATGGGTTCGAATCCCATCGTCGGCTAGGTGGGTGTGAAGATTGACAAATCAACGTGGGTCGGTGTCCCGAGCGGCAAAGGGGGCGGACTGTAAATCCGCTGGCGCAGCCTTCGAAGGTTCGAGTCCTTCCCGGCCCACCTGTTTCATACCCTGTCTGCGTATCTGAAGAAGCAAAACCGGCAATAAAATTGCCCTTCTCTGCCGGCATATCCCAACTGGGATCAACGTGATAAAACACGCACCCCATAGTGAAATTTTCTTGCTCTCAACGTAACGCCCCTCTGGCTACAAAGAGTCAATCCTCTCAATTGCAACACAGATCACTAACGATACAAGGGTGRCGCTCCACTCCGTTTCGTGCCTGACCACAAACTTTGCTCTCTCTTGCANNNNCTGTGTGAGCCCCYCAATCTTGAATCTGTTTGACACTGCCCCTGAAATGCACTAGAATATCTTGCCTRCCCTCTGGTTAACCGAGYGAGACAGTACACATCACGTTTTGCGCRTTACGTCATTACGCTTAGGAGGCTGACGRCCTATGRTTGATTTCCAAYTGACCGACGAGCAACAGCAAATGCGCCAATTGGCCCGCCGCTTTGCCGAGCGAGAGATTCGCCCGCTGGCAGCCGMGTACGACAAGAGCGACGAAACCCCCTGGCCGGTGCTCCAGAAAGCGGCCCAGGTTGGACTGACCTCATACCAGTACCCCAAAGAACACGGGGGTGGTGACGTGGGCAGCATCCTGACCGCCTGCATCGTAACCGAGGAGTTAGCCTGGGGCTGTTTGGGTATCGCCACCGCCATTGTCGGCGCGGGGCTGGCGGCGGTTCCCATCAGAATCGCCGGCAGCGACGAGCAAAAGGCGTGCTACCTCCCCTGGTTCTGCGGCGCGGGCAAACCCAAACTGGGGGCGTTCGCTCTCACTGAGCCGGAGGCCGGCTCCGACGCGGCCTCGCTCCGCACCACCGCCGTCCGCGATGGCGACCGTTACGTGCTCAACGGCCAAAAGCGGTTCATCACCCACGGCGGCATCGCCGACCTGTACACTATCTTTGCCACCGTGAACCCCGACCTGGGACACGCGGGAATCACTGCCTTCATCGTCGAAAAAGATATGCCGGGCCTCTCGGCGGGTAAGAAGGAGGAGAAAATGGGCATGCGGGCCTGCCACACCGGCGACGTCATCCTGGAGGACGTGCATGTTCCGGTCGAGAACCGGCTGGGCGAGGAAGGGGAGGGATTTGTCATCGCTATGAAGTCCTTCGAGCACACCCGGCCCATCGTGGCATCCTGCGCCGTAGGGGTGGCGCGGGCGGCCTATGAGTATGCTTTCCAGTACGCCCAAGAACGAATGCAGTTCGGCAAACCTATCATGGCCAAGCAAGCGATCCGCTTCATGTTGGCCGACATGGCAACGGAGATTGACGCCGCCCGTCTCCTGACCTGGCGGGCCGCCTGGCGAGCAGACCGGGGCATGCCGTGCAACATCCAGGCCAGCATGGCCAAGTCGTTCGCCGCCGACGCCGCCATGCGCATCACCACCAACGCCGTCCAAATCCTGGGCGGCTACGGCTACATGCGTGAGTATCCGGTGGAAAAATGGATGCGCGACGCCAAAATCCTCCAAATCGTCGAGGGCACCAGTCAGATTCAGAAAGTGATTATCTCGCAGATGCAGGCAATGGGGATGGAGTGAGTCAAGGGTGCAGGTAGGAGGTGGACGTATGACGGGGTTTTCGCTTGAGGGAAAAGTAGTGCTCGTGACCGGGTCGTCGCGCGGCATTGGGCGAGCGATTGGGCTGCGGTTGGCGCGGGCCGGGGCGAAGGTGGTGGTCAGCAGCCGCAAGCTGGAGCACGTGCAGGCTGTGGCGGACGAGATCGAGGCCGCCGGCGGGGAGTCGCTGGCGATCCAGGCCCACGTGGGCCGGACGGACGAGGTGCGGACGCTGGTTGAGCGGACGGTGGAGAACTGGGGCCAAATTGACGTGGCTATCAATAACGCGGCCACCAACGTGCATATCGGCCCACTGCTCGACGCCAGCGAGGGCCAGTGGGACAAGATACTGGATACCAACGTGAAGAGTGTCTTTCGCGTGTGTCAGGCAGTCGCGCCGCACATGGAAGCCCAGGGCGGCGGCAAGATCATCAACATCGCCTCTGTCGCCGGGCTGCGACCGTCGCCCACCATGGGGATTTACAGTGTCTCCAAAGCGGCCGTAATCGCGCTGACCAAAGCTCTGGCGGCGGAACTGGGGCGCGCCAACATCCAAGTCAACGCTATCGCGCCGGGGATAGTCAAAACCCGCTTCAGCCAGATGATGTGGCAGGTAGAGCAGATCGCCGAGCCGATTTTGGCTCATTTGCCGCTGGATCGTTTCGGCGAGCCAGAGGATGTGGCCGCTATGGCGCTCTACCTGGCCGCGCCCGTCTCCGATTACATCACCGGCGCGGTGTTTGTGGTGGATGGGGGAATGAACGTGGCCTCGGCGGTGGGGTGACTCGATGAGCGAGACTCCGATCCTCTTTATTCACGGGCTGATGAGCAGCAGCCAGGGCATCAAAGCCGTCATGCTGCGCGGCCTTTTTCCCCACATCCTTATCCCAAACTTTGAGGGAGCGTTGGATGAGCGTATGGCCCAACTCGCGCCTATTCTGGCCGATGGATCAGACTGGACCATCATCGGCTCCAGTATGGGGGGCTTGATGGGGGCGATCTTTGCCTGCCAACACCCGCAGCAGGTGCAAAAGCTCATCCTGCTCGCTCCGGCCCTGATCTGGCCCGACTTTGCCGACCATCCGCCCGCGCCCATCTCCACGCCGACCATCGTCTACCACGGGCGCAGGGACACCGTTGTGCCACTGGAACCAGTGCGCGTTTTGTGCGAGCGGGTCTTTACCAATCTGACCTTTCACGCCGTTGACGACGATCATCGGCTACTTGAGACAGTGCAGGTCATTAACTGGCCGTCGCTGCTGAATAGAGGCGCAGTATAAGGGCACGATAAGGGCACGGGAACCGCGCCCCTACTTTTTCTTGCGGCCCCAGAATAGCCCCAACAGGAAAGCTGCCGCTGCACCCAGACCGAGCAGCGCCGTCCACTTGCGGGTCGAGGCTGCGACAGGCGCCATTTCATCCCCCCAGGCCCGGCGCAACCCCTTGCGGTAGACCGGGACGGTGATCGCCGGCAATAGAACGTCTGAACTGAGGTAGGTGAGAAACGGCGACAGCGATGCGGGCTGCTGCCCTCGTGGGCGCGGCTTCTCGTCAGCCAGCGTCACCTCGGCGCTGGTAAAGGTCTCCCCTTGCTCCTGGGTCAGCTCAGCCAACACCCGCCCGCCGGCGTCAACCACCTTGCAGCCCTGAGTCAAATCGCACGCCATCTCCATCCGGTCGGCCTGGGGGAGATACTTGATCAACCAGGGGGCCAGGGACAAAAAGGTCAAAAAGCTAGCCCGCCCGTTTGGGATAGCAGTCTTGATGCGCCCGCAGCCGACGGTATTCACAGCCGGTACGCCGAGCCAGGCGGTTTGTTGATTGAGCATAGCGCCGAACACCAAGCGCGCGCTCCCCTTCATCGAGGCCATCGCCGGCCCCATAGCGTCGAACGTGAGCGAGTCGCCGTTGGGAAAGTGAAAGGTCGGGTTGGAGACATCGGGCGGGCAACTGGCGATCAGCATCAAATCCACCCGACCGGCGTATCGTCTCCATAATCTGGGATGAGCGGTGTCCCAGCAGATCATCATCCCCACGTCCCCCAGGTCGGTCTCGGCCACAGTGATGCGGTTTCCGCCCCGAAAGTAGCCTCGCTCCCAGCCCCAGGGGTAGTTCTTGTCATAGCGCCACATCCGGCCATCCGGCGCAAAGAGCAAGAGGGCGTTGTAGACCTCGTCCTGATCCAGCAGCATCAACGATCCCGCCAGATGAATATTCAAGCGGGCGGCGGTCTCTTTCATCCACGCGGCGGTGAGGCCGTTGAACGATTCGACCAAGCGATGGTTGGCATCGGAGTAGCTGTAGCCGGTGTTGAAAAGTTCCGGCAAGACAACGAGCTGCGCGCCTGCCTCGGCGGCCCCGCTGACCAGCCGGCCGGCGCGGGCCAACCGTTCGGTGGCGGGAGCTGGATTGGCATTCATTTGAACGGCGGCAATTTTTATCGTGCGCGGCATTTGTCAAACTACCTCCCGAGTGTTCTGCCAAACCCTAAAGGTTTTCCGAAACCTTTAGGGTTTAAACTTGCAGACTTGCAGACTTGCAACTCGTCCTACTCCTCCGTGAAAATCTCCACCCGCCCAGTCAATCCTGGCAACAGCCGCAGATCGGTTGGTTCCAGTCGCACGTGGGTAGTAAAACGCACGTTCGTGTCTACAGTTCCCCCGAGCTGTGGGACGACCGCCTCAACTATTCCCTCCAATGAAGTCTCGGCGAACGCGCGCAGCGTGACGACCGCCCGCTGTCCAGGGTAAATGTCGGCAATGTGCTGCTCGCTCAGGTTCTGGGTGACGAAGCGTAGCCCGTCCTTGATGTTGAGCAGGGTGATGACCGGTGTGCTTGGGCCAACATTCGCCTCCGGCGACACATCCACTGAGAGCACAATGGCCGCCCACGGCGCGGTGAGTTGGGTGTGTGCCAGGGCCTCCTGAGCCTGGGCCAATCTTTCTTCCTCGACGAGGTCCGCGTGCGCGCGTTCACGCTCTATCAGGGCCTGATCCATAGCCAGTTCAGCTCGCAAAAGTGTATCTGTCAGGGGGCTGCTTTGTAAGAGTTCCAACTCTTTCCAAGCCCGATAGAGAGCGGTGCGGGCCTGATCCACTCGGTTCTCGGCCTGGATTTCCTCTACGTGCGCCTCGTCGATGGCCTCGTTCAGTCGCCCTTCCGCCGAGATCATGGCGTTCATGGCGTGGTCGTGATCACTTTGGCTCAGGTGGCCTTCTTCGCGCTCCGCTTTCTTTCTTTGATAGTAGCCCACGTACCAGTCGAACTCGATCTTGCGGGCGCGCACGGCCGCGTCGTAGGCCGAGTTGAGCGTGCTGCTATAAGCGTGCTGTGCGACCTCCAACTCGATACGGGTATCGCGCACGGCAGCTTGGGCGGTCGCCAGTTCGGCGTCGCTGGCCCCATCGCGGGCATCAGCCAGATCGAGTTGAGCCAGACGCACGTTGACGTCAGCCTGGGCTATCATTTGCTCTTGATTGGCAGCGGCCCGGTCAAAATCAATCTGCGCCTCGTCCGCCGCACGCTGCAATTCGGTATCGTCTAGCACCGCCAGCAAGTCGCCAGCTTGGACCACGTCGCCTGCTTGAACGGTGAACGTCAGCACCCGTCCACTTGCCCCGCCGCCAAAGGCCAGCGTCAGGCTGGGGTAGGGAGAGACCAGTTCTCCATCGGCCACGATAGTCTTACCGGGCACTGACGGCGGCAGCGTCGGCCGCGGCGCGTCGCTTGTCGATACAGCAATGCGCGCCGGTTCCTCACCCTTCTGCGCGTCACACCCCGCCAGCGCTATGACCGCGATCAGCAATAATATCCCAATCCACCGAGTTATTTTCATTATCCGCTCCTCAAGTAGACCCTAAAGGTTTCAGAAAACCTTTAGGGTCTTCTCACCATGCTTCCCGTAGAATCCTCGTCACCTTACTCCGCACCACGCCGCGCGCGGCCAGCACTGCGCTGATCACGCTCGCCAAGACGACCATGACCAGGATAGCCGTCGTTGTCAGCCAATCGAAAGTCAACTGCGTGGGCGTGTTGCGCATCATGTTGTTGCTGACATAGAAGACATAGCCCAACACCGTCCCCGCCGTCACGCCCGCCAGCGACGCGCTGACCGTCATCATCACCGCCTCTAACGCAAAGGCCCCCACCAAATCCCGCTGGCGCATACCGATGGCCTTGAGCATCCCGATCTCCAGCCGCCGCACGTAGACCGCCACGTAGACCACGGCAAAGACGCCAAATATGCTGGTGATGAACGAAAGCACCGTCATTATGAGCATCAGTACGCGCATAGTGCGCATGGATTGCTCGGTCGTGCGGATGCTCTCGGCAGTCGAGCGCACCCACACGTGGCCTTGATCGGCGAACAGCTCCCGCAGGTCGGCGACCACCTGGGACTCGTCCACGCCCTCGTCGGTCGTCGCCAGGATGCGGGCGATGACCGGCCGCTCCCGCTCGGCGGGCGTGCAGTAGCCGCGCACGCAAACGTCCTCGACGGTGGGGTCGGTGGTCAGGTGGATGTAGGTATCCAGCGAGACGAAACCAGGCGTGCGTCCCCCGCGCACGTACTGCTCGTTGCGCGAAAAGCCTGCAAAGCCTGACATGCGCTCGATCAGCCCCACGATGCGCATATCCACTATGTGGTCCTTCCCCTCGCCCGACACGCGCACCACGTCGCCCACGTTCAGATCCATATATTCGGCGTATCCCGCGCCCAGGATGATCGTGTCCGGTTCGGACAGTATCTCGTCAAAGGTGTGTGGGCCGCTGGCGGACTGTCCCAGTCCGGCATAGTACTCGGTCAAATCGGCGTAGACGATGCCATCCAGCGTCCCGGTCAGGCCCTGCACCTGCACCGCCACGTCTCGCAGTTCGACCTTGTTGGTCACCTCGGCGTGATACTCGGCCGCCAGCCCAACCGCTTGCTCAATGCCCTCCACAGCGCGGAACTCGTCCAGAAAACTGGGTAACAGGCCTTTCTCGGCGCTTTGACTGAAAAAGTACCGCCGCCAGCGCGACACTTCTGCTACCACTGGCGCGCCGTTGCGGAAGCGGGCCTCGACGCTGTAATTCTCCTGCTCCAACGCAGTCATAGTCCCCAGGAAGGTGGGTAGTGTGGCGCTAAAGACCACCATCAGCGAGATGATCGTGTTGCGCTGCTTGGCGCGCACCAGGTTCGGGCCGGCGAAAAAGGCCAGCCGGGGGGCAATCAGATCGCCCAGGAAAATCAGGATGCGCTCGAAGGGGATGGTCAGCGCGTAAAAGAGCAGGCTGACCCCGATCACGAGCAATGCCATGCCGCCGAACATAAAGATGCTGATGACCGATTCGTTGCCCTGCACAAAGAGAAAGTTGTTGCCGATAAAGATCAACAGCCACATGATGGTCAGCACGATGCCGGCGATGACGATGCGCACGTCGAACTTGCGCGAGCGCAGCCGGGCCAGGTCTTCGATCTGGATGCTATCGGCGGAGCCGGGATTGATGGCGTGACGCACCTTGGTGTTCGCCGCCTTGCGCGCCGGGGCGATGGCGGAGAGAAACAGTACGACTGTGGCGATCACACCTGCCCGCACCATCGCGGCGACAGTGAGCGTCATGTGAAATTGGATGCCCAGTTCCTCGCCCGCTTCACCGACGTTAGCGATGAGATAGTTGGCGATAGGGGCCACCACCGACGCGCTCAACGCCTGTCCGGCCACGATCCCCAGCCCCACGCCCATCAGCCCGATGAGGGTCACTTCGATCATCACCAGCCCAAAGAGGTGGCGGCGCTTGGCCCCCAGGACGCGCAGGAAGGCCAGGTCGCGTTGCCGTTCCTCCACGTTGGTGTTGATGATCGAATAGACCAGCAGGCCGACGACGCCCATCACCAGGAAACCATAGACCGCGCTGATGGAACGCAGCACCGCAAAGGCCACGTCGCTAAAATCGAGCGCCTGTGCCTTGTCGAGCGAGAAGGCGTAGGTCTCGGCCTCGTTTCTCAGCGCGTCGTACATTTTCTCGGCGATGCGGCGCACGCGAAAGATCGAGGTCTGCGTGTTCAGGGAACCATAGATAGCCTCATCCAGCACCACCACCAGCCGCTCGGATTGGCCCGGCATGTTCAGCCAATCCTGTACCGTCGCCACGCTGACCAGGATGCCGTTTTGCACTCCGCCACCCAACCCGGTCGCCAGCGCAATGCCGCTGACGGTAAAACGGCGCGTCACGCGCCCCACGCTGGCATTCTCCGGCAGGTCGTATCCCTTCAAACGAAAGAGGGGCAAGATGTAGCTCAAGTCAACCTCGTCGCCGACGTTCAGGCCAAAAGTATCGGCCGTCACGCGCAGGACGACGATGCGATCTCCTTCCAGGTTGTACTCTCCCTCCAGCATCGTCACCTGGCCCAGGTCGTCCTCCGGCGCGCGCGCCAGCAGCGAGGCGTTGCCCGCTTCGCCTGCTCCTTCCATCTCGACCGTCGCCAGGAAGCGGGGGTAGACGGCGCTCACGACCGGGTCTGCGGCAGATAGGATGGCGGACACGCGCTCGACATCTATGTATTGGTTGGGACTGGTCTCGGCGCGGGCGACGGTGATGTCGTGCTCGCCCGCCTCGCGCTCGACGATCTCGACCACTTGCCGTTGCAGCGACTCGACGCCATTGTTGAGCGCGACCAGCATCGCAGTGACGACCAGCAGGGCCAGCACCATGATGACGGTGCGCGCCTTGTGGCGAGAGAAACTTCTCAACACATACCGGGCGATCATAGGGCGGCGTTTTCCTCCACGATACACCCGTCGCGCAGTTGGATCGTCCGCCCCGCGAATTTTGCCATGCGCGGGTCGTGGGTGACGTAGACAACCGTGGTACCCTGTTCGCGGTTCAATTTGGCGACGACTTCCATCACCTCGAAGCCGGTCTCTGAATCCAGATCGCCCGTGATCTCGTCGCCGATGAGAATGGGAGGATCGTTGGCCAGGGCGCGGGCGATGGCGACGCGTTGTTGCTGCCCGCCGGAAAGTTCGCTGGGATAGTGCCGGGCGCGGTCGGCCAGCCCGACGCTTTCCAGTAGCCGCTCTACTTTATCCTGGCGTTCGCGCCGACTCAACCCGGCCAGGGCCATCGGCACCTCCACGTTTTCGCGCGCCGTAAAGTTGGCCAGCAGGTTGTAGCTTTGAAAGACGAACCCCATCTTGGTGAGCCGCATCTCGGAAAGCGCGTCCTCCGGCAGCGCGACGACGTTCTCGCCATCCACGAGCACGTGACCCCGGCTCGGTTCCTCCAGCCCACCGATGATGTTCAAGAGCGTGGTCTTGCCGGAACCACTAGGGCCCATCAGGCAGACGATCTCGCCGCGCGTCACCTCGAGGGTGACGCCGCGCAGCGCCTGCACCGCTTCCCGGCCCATCAGGAAGGATTTGTGGACGTTCGTGCAACTTACAATGGTATCCATTTGCAATCTCCGCTGGAATAGTGTTGCCCTGATTCTACCCTGTCCCGCCTGTCTGTGCAAGTTGGCCCGCTGCACCGCCTGACGTGATCCAGGTTGGCGTTGCGCTGCGAGTGACGCCCAAACGACCGCCCCGCTACGGGTGGGGCGGTTTTATTCTTGACTTTTGTGCAAAGCTGCCATATACTACAATCACAACACCATACAAAGCGCCCCCCCCCGCCCGATGGGACAGTGCACAAATGATTCCCAATTGATTACCTAAACAACCGAGAACGGTCTCTAAACTCCAGTCAATCACGAGAACATGGATGCGGTACTCGACATAGCCGTACCGGCCGGCGTCAACTACATTGATCTCATTTACAACGACCCCTTGAACGCCCACGCCGACTATTGGGAGGCCATCGGCCCGGCCATTCGCCGGCATCGCGAACGGTTGGTTCTCACCCTCCATTGGGGCTTTGTCTACCACGAGCCGGTCGATCACTGTCAGCTATGCTTCGATCAAGCCCTCGAATGCTTGGGAAACGGCTACGTCGAAATCGCCATGCTCACTATGGTCGACTCCGAGTCGTTGTGGCAGAACTGGGCGATGCAGGGGATCGAACGACTGGATCAGTACCGGCGCGACGGTCGTGTCGGTTTCATCGGTCTCAGCCTATATTTCGCACCCTGACGCAGCCTATTTGTATCTTTTTCAAAAAGTCGGGGAAAGAAACCAGGTTTTTCAGAAAAAACCTGGTTTCTCACTGACTCAGACGGCGAATCTGCCCAAATTGGGTTCGGGAGAACAAAGTGGCAAGCTCCAAATCAAATTGTCCAGAGGTGCGGAAAATAGGCTAAGAGACAGTTTTTTGGAAAAACCCCAAACCCCGCCCTCACTGTTTCTCGTAAAATGAAGGATGCCGCAGGGTTTTTGGGCGCTAATCCAAGCCAGTGCCAGTTTGACTTCTTGCGACGATTCTATTAAACTATTCTGCGTTGATCATCCACTCTGCGGTTGGCAAAGGGAAATCGCTTTCCCTAAACACTCGTTCCCTGTCAACGATGGGAGAACACCAGTGGCCTGGCAGTACAATTCTTATGTGTTACCTTTGATCCTGACAGCCGGGGTAGCTGTGATATTGGCATTCTACGTCTGGCGACGTCGCCCCACGCCTGGCGCGGCGCCCATTGCCCTGCTCATGATTGCTGTGGCCGAGTGGTCGCTGGCGTACGCGCTGCGGCTGGGAAGCGTTGACTTGGCAACTAAGGTTTTCTGGTCCCAGGTCCGAAACATAGGCGTCGCCGTGACGCCGGTCGCATGGCTGGCTTTTGCGCTCCAATACACCGGCCGAGAAAAGTGGTTGACGCGTCGCAATGTGGCCCTGCTGGCTATTGAGCCTTCGGTCGCCTTGCTGTTGGCCTGGACCAACGGACACCACGGCCTGATTTGGAATAGTCTTGGACTGGATACCGGAGGTTCGTTCCCCGTGCTGGTCACCACCTATGGCGCATGGTATTGGATCAATGCGGCATATTTCTATCTTTTGTTCCTGCTGGGTGCGAGCCTGCTCGCTCAAAGGTTGATTCGCTCCCCTGGTTTATACCGCAGACAAAGCGCCGCTTTGTTGATTGGCATTCTGATACCGGTGGCGGGACACTTGTGCTCCAATTTCCATCTAATCCCTTCCCTCAATCTGAACTTGACTCCTTTTGGCTTTGCCGTCTCCGGACTGACGATAGCGTGGGGACTCTTCCGCTACCGCTTGTTAGACGTCGCGCCGCTGGCGCGTGATGCCATCATCAAAGATATGAGCGACGGGGTGATCGTCTTGGATACCCAGATTCGTGTCGTGGACCTCAACCCCTCTGCGGAACGCATCATTGACTGCCTGGCTTCAGACATCATCGGGCAGCCACTCGCCCAGATTTTGCCGCTACAGCCCGATATAGTCGAGCGTTGTCGCAGGGGAGATAGTGTGCACACGGAGGCCGCTCTGGAAGAAGGTGCTGCAGCTCGCACCTATGACGTGCGCGCCGCACCGCTGCGCGGCTGGCGCGACCGCGTCACGGGACACCTGATCGTTCTGCGCGACGTGACCGAGTTGAAGCAGGCCGATGAATCGCTGCGCAAAGCTCGCAAAGAGTTGGAGGTGCGCGTCCAGGAGCGAACGGCGGAACTGACGCAGGCCAATGAATCGTTACAGTCACAAATCGCTGAGCGCGAGCAGGCAGAAAAAGAGATGCAGCGACGAGCAACTCAAATGGCCCTGCTCTACGAGGTGGGCCAGCGTGTGAGCGGTGAGTTGGAACTGGACGCGCTGCTGTCAGAGATCGTCGCCGCAATAAGTGAAACTCTTGGCTACTATAACGTGATGTTGCTGTTGCTTGACGAGAGAAATGAGCGCCTGATCCGTAAAGCCATAGCCGGCGGCTACAGCGACGTTTTTCAAGATGTCCTACAAGTTGCCGTTGGTAAGGGAATGATCGGGCGCGCAGCAGAGACCGGCGCAACATTGGTCAGCGGCGACGTCAGCCAAGACCCTTATTACGTGCGCAAAGCGGGGGAAGACACTAGATCAGAGTTGGCTGTGCCGATCAAGAGTGGAGAAAAAGTCATCGGCGTGCTAGACGTACAGAGCAGCGAACTGGGTGCCTTTGACGAGAGCGACGTGGTTGCCATAGAGACTCTCTCCGCTCAGATCGCCGTTGCCATTGAGAACGCCCGCCTGTACGAGGCAATTGAGCGAGAACTGGCCGAGCGCAAGCAGGCCGAGCAAGCGCTGGCGCGGCACAACCGCGAGCTGGCGCTGCTCAACCGCGCCAGCCAGGCTTTTAGCTCTACCCTAGACCTGGACCAGGTGCTCGCCATCGTCTTGGAGGAAGCACGCCGCTTACTGAGTGTGACCGCCTGCTCGGTCTGGCTGGTCGAGCCGGAGACCAAAGACATAGTCTGCCGACATTCCATAGGCCCCCATAGCGATGTGGTGTTGGGCTGGCGTCTACCGCCGGGAGAAGGAGTCGCCGGATGGGTGGTCAGTAGCGGCGAGATGCTGATCGTGCCGGATACACAGGCCGACGAGCGTTACTTTAACGGCGTTGACCAAAAGACCGGGCTATCGCTGCGCTCCATCCTCAACGTTCCCCTGCGCGCTGAGCAGAAAGTGATTGGCGTACTCCAGGTGATGGATACGAACGTGGACAGCTTTGACGCGGCAGACGCATCGTTGATAGAACCGCTGGCCGCGTCCGCATCCATAGCCATCGAGAACGCCCGTCTGCACCGAAAAGTGATCGAACACGCCGATCAGTTGGAGCAGCGAGTACAGGAGCGCACCGCTCAACTACAAGCCCAGTACGCGCGCCTAGAGGCGATCCTGGGCAGCACTACAGATGGCATCATCGTCGCCAGCGCGCTGGGAGACATGATCCTGGCCAATCGCGTCGCCCGAACATGGCTCAACCAGACCCTCTCGCCGGAGGATGCAGCCCGGTTACTGAAAACAGTAAAAGGCCTGGCACGGCGAGCCTCAGAGCAACCAGAATCGGTGTTGGAACTGACAGGGCTTGACCTGGAGCTAAAAGTAGCGCCAGTGGAGGGGGAGGCAGAGGCGAAGGAACCCGTCGTCGTAGTTGCGGTTCACGACATCAGCCATCTCAAGGCGCTGGATCGAGTGAAAACCCGCTTCGTCTCCAACGTCTCCCACGAACTGCGCACGCCCATCACGACGATCAAGTTGTACGCCGCTCTGATGCGGAAAAGGCCGGAAAAGTGGGATGAATACCTGGATACACTGATACTGGAGGCAGACCGCCAGGCGCGGCTGGTGGAGGAGATTCTGCAGATCTCGCGTATTGACACCGGTCGCTTGGAGATAAACCCTCGCCCGGTGTCTCTCAACGAGTTGGTCGAGGCGACAGTAATAAACCGCCGCGCACTGGCGGAGAGCAGAGGACTGACGCTGAAATTTGAGCTTGCAGAACCGGGGCCGATGGCGCTGATAGACCCAGAGCGAGTAATGCAGGTGCTGAATAACCTGGCGGAGAACGCAATCCACTACACGCCGGAGGGGGGAGAGATAACGGTCTCCACCGGAACGAGGGAGGCAGAGGGCCGCATCTGGGCCACGGCGACGGTGGTGGACACAGGGATGGGCATCCCTGAAGGGGAGTTGCCTCACATCTTTGAGCGGTTCTTCAGGGGCGAGGAACCACGATCAATGCAAATCTCTGGTACCGGCCTGGGATTGGCTATCGTCAAGGAGATTGTCGAGCTACACGGCGGGCGGGCGACGGTGGAGAGCGAAATGGATGTGGGATCCACTTTCACCGCCTGGCTGCCGCTCGCCGGCCAGATTGACCAACCCTAAAAGTTTTCTGAGACCCCTCATAATAAAAAGGGAAGCGAAGCGGCTCTTTAGGGTTTATCAAGACGCCCTGGGAGAAGAGTACGCCAACTCACCATCCAGGAGCACGATCCACCCACCCTCTATCCGCACCTTTCCCTGTCGCCGCAGCCGCATCAGCGCCCGGTTGACGCTCTCTCGGCTCGCGCCGACCAGCGTCGCCAACTCCTGCTGGTTCATCGGCAGCGTGACCCGCACGCCGTCCGGCGACGGCGCTCCATACCAACTAGCCAGTTGTCGGAGCCTCCGCATCAGCCGCTCGGGCACCGTCAGCGAGGCCAGCCCCTCCGCCTCCTCATTGGCGTGCCGCAGCCGCGCGCTCAGAGAGCGCAGCAACTCTAGCGCCAACGCAGGTGAACGCCGCAGGCAGCCAAGCAACACATCGCGATCCAGCTCTAACGTCCGAGTCTGCTCCAGCGCCTCCACGCTGGCCGAGCGGGGCAGATCCTCGAAAAGCGCCATCTCTCCGACGATCTCACCCTGTCCAAAAAGACGCACCGAAAGCTCCCGTCCATCCTCTCCCATCACATAGACCCGCAATCTGCCCCGCGCGACGATGTGGCAGGTAGAGCCTGGTTCTCCCTGGTAAAAGACGGTTTCGCCCACTCGGAACGTCCGCTGTCGGGATCCGGCGGCCAGGTAGCGCAACGCATCGTCGCTCAAGCCCTGAAACAGGGAAAGTGATTGGAGAAATGCTAGACTGTCCATCAGTACATCTCGCGCGCGCCTGCTGTGACTTGGAACTAGAGCCTTGTCGTCTCTGTTTGTGTATCTCCATTGTAGTCCCATCTGGTTCATCCGTCAACCCCCCTTCTCAACCGCCGACGGTCACCACCCGCAAGACAAGTCCCACCACCACCGCCAACGACACACTCAAGATCGTCTCGGCCCAGTGACTGGCCGGTCGTATCAACACCCCTACGCCGCCTCCCTGCACACGAATAGACGCCACCCGGCGCGGGAGCAGCACCACGGGAATCAGATGCGCCTGACCAACGAGCACCAGGCTGGCGACCAACACCCGCTCCATCATCGGTCCGTACTTTTCCCCCTGGCCCAGGTGGGGGGCGGCGGTTGAACCCCACACGCCGCGCACCATAAAGCGAAAGAACACCCACGCCGGGTTGAGCAGCAAGAGATAGCCGATGGTGTAGGCCAGCACCCGTGAGTCGGTCAGCAACCCTGCCACGATTGTCAGCACCGGCCGCAGGGTGGCCACACGCGCTCTCTCAATAGATTGAGGAATGTGGGATAAAACGGTAGTTTGCCCCACGTGCTGATCTTGAGATATGGGGATGAGACAGCCATCGCTCCAGGCCACCACCAGCAGGATAACGGTCAAGTGAGCCAACTGGTCGAGCAGATACCAGGCTAGTTCCCACGATGAGTCTGGCGCGCGTAGGAAGCGCGTCCGCACCAGGTCTATCGCCGTGTGGGCCAACCCGATCAGCGCCGCGTAGGGCCACCAGGCCGGCTCCACCAATGCCGCGCACGCCAGTGTGGTGATGGTCACAATGCCGCCGTGGACCAGCACTCCCACCAGTGAGCGCGCCTTCCAACGAGCGATGAATCCCCACTGAAACAAGTAATCCCCCAACAAATGCGCCAGAATAATCACGTATAACATTTTGCCTCCTCCTGCATTTTCACTTACATTATACCCGCCGCCGCCCGCCCCGGCAATGACCAACGTCACACCATCGTCTGTCACTGGCGCGGCATTGCTATTTTCCTCGTTCTCTGGTATCCTAGATAGTGTACGGGGGTTCGTTCTCACAAATCAGGATTGGCAAAAGGAGTAGAAAAATGATAAAGTCTCTCAGAGTGATTCTCGTTTTGGTTATGCTGATGATGTTGGCTAGTACCATGCTCGCTTCTGCGCTTGCCATCCAAGCTCCGTTCCCAGCAATCCCTCACAGACTGAACGTTCGTGATACAACGACCACGACACAGGCTGGTATGGCAAGCCCAATCATCATTGATCATACCTGTACAGATCTGAGCACGATTCCAGACCATTGGATAGAACAGGCCAAAGACCAACTCCGACTTTCTTATGGGCACACGTCCCATGGGAGCCAGCCGGTCAGTGGGATGAGTGTGTTGGAAAATGAGCCGTCGTATGGCGGGCTATACGACTTTAACACCAACGGCGCTGTAGTATCCGATACGCTTTCGCTTGACGACTCTACGCCTTCCGGTGATTTGGGGCATGATGGGGACACGTCTTGGGCCGATAGGACCCGCGCCTACTTGGATGGCGCAGGGGGTGATAGGAACGTCGTTGTGTGGTCATGGTGTGGCGGAGTACACGATAATTCAGAAGCAGGGATCAATGCTTATCTTGCTGCAATGAACCAGTTGGAGCAGGATTATCCCAACGTCACCTTTGTCTATATGACAGGACATCTTGAAGGAACGGGAGAGGGCGGTAACCTGCACCAACGAAACGAGCAGATTCGCGATTATTGCATCGCCAACAACAAAGTCCTCTTTGACTTTGCCGATATTGAAAGTTACGATCCAGATGGTAACTACTATCTAGATCAGGGCGCTGACGACTATTGCAATTACGATAGCGGCAACTGGGCCGATGAATGGTGCGCTGCTCACTCGGGCGACCCTTTGTGCGAATCGTGCTCTTGCGCTCATTCCAGGTCTTTGAACTGCAACCTCAAAGCAAGGGCTTTCTGGTGGATGCTGGCCAGGATTGCAGGCTGGAGTGGGCCGGATGGGCCGAGTGAACCAGCCGAGTCGTACAAGATTCCCTCGGCCCAGACGCCCAAGTATGGCGAGACCGTCACCTACACCGTCGTCATCCAGAACCTCGACGCCCCCCTCACCGCCACCGTTTACCTGACCGACGTGACGCCCTCCGGCCTGCTCTACGTCTCCGACACCCTCACCGCTACGGCCGGCGCCGTCAATGCCGCGACACCGCCCACGCTGACCTGGTCCGGCGAGCTGACCCCCACCCCGGCCGTCACCATCACCTACGCCGTCACCGTGAGCACTCACCTGACCCACGTCATCGTCAATACGGCCACCATCGCCGCGCCGGGCTATCAGACCATCACCCGCACCGCCACGGTCGTCGCCAATGGCTATAGCGTCTACCTGCCGCTGGTTCTCAAGGCCCACTAGCAAACTCTGCGACATCGGCAAACGCCGTAAGGGAGCATCAATTGGACGTCATCCTGACCCACGAAAACACGGATTTCGACGCGCTTGCCAGCCTGCTGGGTGCGAGCAAGCTCTTCCCTGCCGCCATCCCCGTGCTGCCGCGCCGCATCAACCGCAACGGACGCGCCTTTCTCGCGCTCTACGACACTGAACTTCCTTTCATAGACCCCGACGACCTTCCCCGCCGCCGCAAGATCAGTCGCGCCATCCTGGTGGATACACAGAGCCTGACCACGCTCAAGGGCATGGGGCGTGACTTGCAGGTGGACATCATTGACCACCACGAACTCGACCGCGAACTGCCGCCCAGTTGGACATTTTCCGGCGAGACGTTGGGGGCCACGACCACGCTGCTGATCGAAGAAATCTCGGCTCGCGCCCTCAAACTGACCTGGGTCGAGGCCACGCTGCTGCTCTTGGGTATCTATGAAGACACCGGCTCGCTTTCCTACCAGGCCACATCCGCCCGCGACGTGCGCGCGGCGGCCTGGCTGCTGGACCAGGGAGCGCGTCTCGATGTCGTGAACGAGTTTCTGCATCACCCCCTCGCGCCGGAACAGCGCGAACTCTACGAGCGCTTGCTGGAGCAAAGTGAGACCCACGAGATCAAGGGGCACACCATCATCGTCGCCTGGGCCAAAGCGCCCGAGTTTTCTGAGGAAATCTCGACCCTGGCTCACAAACTGCGCGAGTTATTGGAACCATCGGCGCTGTTCGTGATCGTCGCCCTCGACGACGGCAAACGTGTCCAACTCGTCGCCCGCAGTACCACCGACGACATTGATGTCTCTGTAGTTGCCAAACGCTTTGACGGCGGGGGGCACAAGCGGGCGGCCGCCGCCCTCATCCGCCGCCGCCCGCTGCCGGCGGTGCGCGAAGAATTACTGCGCCTGCTGCCAGAGATCGTGCAGCCGAGCGCCACCGTCGCCCAGGTGATGTCTCTGGGCGTACAGACGCTCTCCCCTCAAAACACAGTCGCCGACGCCGCCGAACGTATGCAGCGCACCGGCCACGAAGGCTACCCGGTCGTCGCGGAGGAGAACGTGATCGGGCTGCTGACCCGCCGGGCCGTGGATCGGGCGCTCCAGTTCAAAATGACCGGCGCGCCCGTCACCCAGGTGATGGAGGCCGGCAGCGTCACCGTCAACATCCACGACTCGGTGACCCACCTCCAGCAAACGATGATCGAAAGTGGATGGGGCCAGATCCCTGTCGTTCAAGACGGCCAGGTCGTCGGAGTGGCTACCCGCACCGATCTGATCGCCCTGTGGGGCGCGCCGCCTCAGACCTCCCAACGGGGCGACGTCGTCGCGCTGCTGGAGCAGGCCCTGGCGGAACCGGCACTGGCCCTGATACGCCACATCTCGCGGGAAGCTCGCGCGCTGGGGTTCGTCCCCTACTTTGTCGGCGGGCTGGTACGCGATCTATTGCTGGGCAGCTCCATCGTGGACGTGGATCTGGTCATTGAAGGGGACGCCATCGCGCTGGCCCGTCGTCTGGCCGACGATTTGGGCGGTCGGGCAACCACTCACAAACGCTTTGGCACCGCCAAGTGGCTCCTCTCGCCCCGCGTCTGGCAGCGCGTCGCGGGCGACATTCCCCACGAATCTTTGCCGCCCAGCGTGGACTTTGCCACAGCGCGCACCGAGTTCTACACTCACCCCACGGCCCTGCCACAGGTGGAGCGCAGCTCGATCAAACAGGACCTCCACCGCCGCGATTTCACCATCAACACACTCGCCCTCCGCCTCGACCCCGATCACTGGGGGGAGCTGCTAGACTTTTACGGCGGCGAGGCCGACCTTCAAGACAACGTTATCCGCGTTCTGCACAGCCTCAGCTTTGTGGACGATCCCACCCGCATGTTGCGGGCCGCGCGGTTAGAGAGCCGGCTGGGGTTCCACCTCGACCCCCGCAGCGAGGAGTTGATAGCCGATGGATTGCCGCTCCTAAAGCGGGTCAGCGGCGACCGCATACGCCACGAACTGGAACAACTCTTCGCCGAGCCTGAGCCAGAACGGGCGCTGCACCGCCTAGACGAATTGGGCGTTCTGACCTCTATCCACCCCGGCCTGCGCTATGACAAGTGGCTAGAGACAAAGTGGGGCGCCTTCCGTACAGACTTGCAACCCAAAATCTGGGGACTGGAACAAAAAGATAGTTTCTTCCTCTACCTGGCGCTGCTGGCATACCGGCTCAACGGCGAGGAGCTAGAGGAATTGATCGCCCGCCTCAAAGTGAAACACGACGACGCCGAGGACTTGCGCCTGCTGCCCAACCTGAAGAACAGCCTGCCGCAACTGGGGAGAGCGCGCCGGCCCAGCGCCGTCTACCACCTGCTGCAACATTATCCGGCCCGCGTACTGGCTGCGGTCTGGGTCGCCGCCGGCCGCAAGCGGCTCCGGCAGAGGCTGCTGCGTTACCAGACGGAGTGGCGCTTGGTAGAAACGGAACTTGGCGGCGACGACCTGAAAGAGATGGGGTTGAAGCCTGGGCCGCTCTTTGGCCAGTTGTTGAGCGCGCTGCGCGATGCCCGGCTGAACGGTAAGGTCAGCTCGCGGGAGGAAGAAGAGGCATTTCTGGAAAAACTACTGTGATTTCGTTGAAACCAGGTTTTTGTCGCTTCAGTCGCTTTGCTTCCTTCGCTTACAGAAAACCTAGTTTCTCACCTGGGAACGCGAAAAACCCGAACAAGTTCGGGACTCTAATATCCGTTCTTTCCGTTGTTAAGCAACAATTCTCATTAGTACCTTGTCAGTGAAATTCTTGTACACTGAACAAGAATTTTGGAACACAGAGATTCACAGAGAAGACACAGAGGGACACAGAGAAAATCTCGGTGAATCTCTGTGCTTGCGAAGCCTCTGTGGTCTCTGTGTCCCTTTTCGGTTCTGGCTTGTCCAGGTTAGGGTGTGTTTCATTTCTGGAGTCTGGCGTTTTTGTTCGTAGTGACGGCTTCAGCCGTCCAAAAGGCTCAAAAGCGGCTAAAGCCGCTACTACGAACCCCCATATCTAGCGCCTTTATTGTTGCCTACCCCAAGATGTGGGCATTCTGAAAATTTGCCAGACTCGAGTAGCAGGTCAAGGACGCCGCCGATAGCGGCCCCGATGAGCACGCCGGTGGCCTGCTTCAATTCATCGTCGAACGCCAGATCGGCGTCGGCGATGGCCTGACGGGCGGCCTCCATAGCAAAGAGGGTGAAGCGACCGTTGCGGCGCGCCACACGGCGACCAAAGAGCGCCACCGGATCAAAGTCCTTGACTTGGGCCGCTATCTGCACTTCCAGATCAGAGGGATCAAACAAAGTGATCCGGCCCACCCCGCTGCGCCCGGCGACGAGGGCCTCCCACATCGTCGGCACATTGTTCCCCAGGGGCGTAACCACGCCCAGGCCGGTGACAACAACTCGCTGTTTCATCAGCAATTCCCGTTTTGTAGCCGCGATTTCCAAATCGCGTGTATCTTCCCGCGTAAAGCGCCCTGCGCGATTGCGAAATCGCGGCTACGACCTGACTTTTCACCCATAACGGGAATTGCTGCTGTTTCATAAGTGCTTCTTTTCAGGCTTGGCCATCAATCAGATATAATAACACTGCGGGAACGCAAAAGTCGCGCCAAACGTGCATTTTTCTGCGAACTTGCGTGAACCTGCGTCCTATTCCTGTCTTTCTTTCAGATAGTCAGCGTTTTGTCGGTCAATCAGATTTGGATACTGAACCAAGAGACCTGCTGTAGAGTAGTATATACAGTTTTTTGCACTTGGCACATAGGAGAGTCAAAATGCCTGGACGCTGCAAATTGTCACGGTGCGAGTTACTGACATTGGCGAATCACGCCTTCTCACCGTACAGGAGAACAGTTCTCATTCTCGTCGCACTGCTGACCCTGGCGATGACGGCCGCCTGCACCGCGCCTACTCCCATCACGGTTCTCGTCACCGCCACTCCGACGAACACGCCCATTCCGACAGATACACCGTCGCCAACCGTCACTCCAACTCCCACCCTTACCCCCACACCGACGCTCACTCCTACACCATTGCCGAGCAGCGCCTTGCTGGAACCTATGAACTACCAACCGCAGACCTACAACAACTGCGGCCCTTGCAGTATCGCCATCCTGCTGGGCTACTATGATCTCTGGATCACTCAGCACGAGGTCAACGAAATAGTTTCGCCCGGTCCCTCGGTGTGCGCCATCGCCGACTATATGCCGCGTCACCAACTCAGGGCCAGGGCGTATCGGGCATGGTCGCTCCGTAACCCGATTCGATTACTGCTGGCCAATGGCATCCCCGTCATCGCCAGTCAACTGTTAGAACTCGATGGCGACATCGGCCATTATCGCGTCATCAAGGGCTACGATGACGTGTCCGGCGAGTTCATCTCCGACGATCCTCTGCAAAGCAAAGGGGCAGATTTTCACATTGATTATGATACCTTTGCCAGGCTCTCGAGGTTCGGTGCTTTCATCCCCGTCTACCCACCAGAGATGGACGCGCAGGTGCAGGAGATGATGCGGGATCAGCGCGGGGTGCACGAGATCTATTACTGCCCGCCCTGACCACCCGACGACGATTCGTCTAGTTAGACGACCCGAAAGTAGAGGATACCCGAGAGAGATGGAAAAGCCACACGGGATTACCCAGCGCTGACTCTAGTCGCGTCGCTTGAGACCAGCATTGAGGCTCTCGCCAATCCAAAATAAACTCGGAAAAACAGGATAGCATCCAACAACATCAGGCAGGAAACCAACATGTCTGTCCGGTACGGCGTGATTGCTGTAGGAATGATCGTGCTGATTCTGGCCATCGGTTGTGGAAAGGCCGAACCTGTGGTTGTGGTGGTGACTGCCACACCCACCGATACGCCAGTCCCACCTACGCCAACGTACACGCCCACGCCGATGCCTATTCCTGCCTCATTGCAATACAAAGGGAAGCGCAGCGACTCCTTGCCAGAGGCTATTCTATTGGAGCCAATGAACTACCGGCAGCAGACCGCCAACAACTGCGGCCCTGCCAGCACCGCCATTGTGCTTGGTTATTACGATCTCTGGATCACCCAGCAAGAGATAAACGAGCACGTCCCTCCCGGTTGTCTATCCTGCGACATTGTGAACTATTTACCTCGGCATCAACTGATGGCGCGAGCGTACACTTCTCCTCCGACACTTG
Organism: Thermoflexia bacterium; assembly: GCA_011192155.1. Taxonomy (GTDB): domain Bacteria; phylum Chloroflexota; class Anaerolineae; order B4-G1; family B4-G1; genus B4-G1. The sequence goes on along the minus strand of DUEK01000003.1, from coordinate 26,361 downwards.
ATCCGGCCCGCCAACTGCTGGCCAATGGCATCCCCATCATCGCCAAGCAGACGTTGACGCCCGACATAAACGCCCTCCACTTTCGCGTTATCCGGGGTTACGATAACACATTCGGCGCGTTCATCTCAGATGATCCCCTACAAGGCTCCAGTATGACCATCGCCTACGACACCTTTGCCGAGCTATCGGACCCCGGCATCCTCATCCCGGTTTATCCTCCAGAGAAAGACCCCCTAGTCCGGTATTTGATGGATGACCTGGGAATGAGCGAGCACACCTGTCGGCAGACTGGGCCGGAACCATACTAGAACGTAAGGAGACACAATCCATGTCCGAGAATTCCCAAACCGTTGAAAGCGAAGGAAGCGATCGCCAAGCTCCACGCCTTGTTCCACTCGACGCGCTGCGCGGGTTGATCATCATCTTGATGGCCCTCGATCACGCCAATCACTTTGTCGCCCAGCAGCACTCTGCGGGCGAGTATTGGGGCGGGCCGTTCCCGCGCTACGGCGATGTGCTCGCCTTCCTCACTCGCTTGGTGACGCATCTTTCTGCGCCGGGCTTTTTCTTCTTGATGGGCGTTGGCATGCTGCTGTTCGCCAACTCGCGCCGGAAGCGAGGCTGGAGCAGGTGGGCCATCGTGGGCCATTTTCTGGCTCGCGGCGGGCTATTGATCGCGCTGCAACTGCTGGTCGTCAATCGCGCCTGGGAGCTTTCGGCTGGGGGCTGGGGATTGGAGGTCTACATCGGGGTGTTGTTTGCCCTGGGCGGAACGATGATCCTGGGGAGCCTGTTTTTGTGGTTCAAGCCCAACATTTTGCTACCCCTGACCATTGTGCTCGTATTGGGCGTTGAACTGTTGACCCCCGACCCCGGACAGTGGAATCAGGCGTTCTCATTGCCGGCCCGCCTGTTACTGGTTCCCGGTGGAAACCTGGCGTTGTGGGTGAACTATCCGGTGCTGCCCTGGTTGGAGCTGGTCGCTTTTGGTATCCTCTTTGGGCATTGGCTGGTGGACGACCCCCGGAAAGCGTTCGGACGGGCGCTCAAACTTGGGGCGGTGTTCCTCCTGGCCTTTGTCGCGCTCCGCACCCTGGATGGTTTTGGCAACATCCGCCCGCGCGCGGGGGACGCCTGGATTGATTTCCTCAACGTGGTCAAATACCCGCCCAGCATCACCTTCAACCTGCTGACGATGGGTGTAGGCCTGATTGCCTTGGGGCTGTTTGCTCAGGCGCGTGAGGAATTGCTGCGCTGCTTGCGGCCGCTGATCGTGTTCGGGCAGGCGCCATTGTTCTTTTACCTGACCCATCTCTTCTTGTACGCCGGGCTTGGCCTGTGGCTGACGCCCGATGGCACCACCATACCCGCGATGTACCCCTATTGGCTGCTGGGCTTGTTGATTCTGTATCCGCTGTGCTTGTGGTATGGGAGGTTCAAACACCGCCAGCTTGCCAATTCGATTCTGAGGTTTCTCTAGAAACGGATTCTGGCGTGGGGACTCGTCACGCTAAACAAGATGTAGCATCCATAACCTAACTGTGACCTCGAAAGGCCCTAACGCGCGCTGAAAGAGATGGCGATGAGCGTCGCCGCCAAAGCCACCAGTACGCCGACCACGACAAAAGCCACAGCAGTCCGTTCAGTCTGGTGTCGGAAACGATCCGTGGCCCACAGGAAAAGCCCCACGGCCAACGTGGCGCCGCTCAACACGCCGCCCGTATAGGTGAAGGCCGTTCCCATCAAGGCCGGCAGGTCCACCGTCACAATCAAACGGTTAAAGCTCCTCAGTGAGAGGCGGCTGCCCAGGAAGGCGTATCCAACACCGACCAGCAGTCCTACCACCATCAAGGTGATTCCCTGAAGCCTTCCCCGGCCGCGTTCCAGCCATATCGTGATCGCTCCCAACACGATCAGCGCCAGCGCGAACGTAAGTACGATGACGGAAATAAGCTCGATCATTTATTCAATCTCAAAAAAGTGATAGTTGTTCCGCTTCTGCGGGAAGCGGCGACTCGGCGATCTGCGCCGCTTGCTCGATCAACTCGGGGATGCGGTGCATATCTTGCTCAATGGTGCTGCGCAGACTGGGCTGGTGCAACGCCGCCGCCGGATGATACATCGGATAATAGAGCACGCCGCCGATCTTGCGCGGCTGCCCGTGGATGCGGGAGATACGCGCTTTGGGAAAGGCCCGCGCCATCGAAAAACGCCCCAACGTCACCACCAGCTTGGGTTGCAACAATTCGATCTGCCGGTCGAGGAACGGCTTGCAGGCTTCGATCTCCTCCGGCAGTGGGTCGCGATTGCCCGGCGGGCGGCACTTGATGACGTTGGCGATAAAAACGTCCGCTCGCGTCAGGCCGATGCTCTCCAACAACTTTTCCAGGAACTTGCCCGCCGCCCCCACGAATGGGTGTCCCTGCTGATCTTCGTGAAAGCCCGGCGCTTCACCGATGAACATAATGTCGGCGTTATCCGGCCCCTCGCCGGGCACCGTCTTGGTCCTTCCCTGATGCAAAAGACACCGTGTACATTGAGCGACCTCTGCCGCCAGCGCTTCCAGTTCTGACACGCTCTCCCTCCTATCTGCTACTCTAAGAAACCCAATCTCAGTAGATCTAAAATGTTACGACAACAAGACCTCGGAGGTCTCTCGAGAGCGCCTTTGCCGGTAAAAACGGGCGCAATCTAAGCAATTTTACTGCCAATGTCACCTTCCGAGACCTCCGAGGTCTGAAATTTAGATCCACTGAATCTAGCTCTGAGACTTGCCGCACTCTGGGCAGAACTTGGCCTCGGTCGGGATTTTGCTCCCACACTCGGTGCAGAATCTGGTCGCTGCCAGCGGAGCGCCGCACTCGGCACAGAACTTGCCCCCGCTGACCAAAGCCCCACACTTTGGGCAAACCGCCTTGATCACCTCATCGAACGCCTGGGCCGTGACTTGTTCGCTCGTCGCTGCGTGAGCCGCTTCCCGCGCCGCCTCGACGGCCGCCTCGGCCTGCATCGCCGACATCTCTACCGCCAGGTCAGGTGCGCAGTCCTTGCACAGCCCGCGCGTCTCGTTCCAACACCGCTCCGCGCACACCCAATTGTTGCAACGCGGGCATTGGCGGAAGCTGGGTTTAGCCTGTTCGACCGCCTGGGCGAATATCTTGTCGTGGCTCTTTTCCCATGCCGTGGAATGAATCCGGTCGCCCACTCTAGCCGCCTTGCCAAAAACGCCCCCCAGCAGGCCGCTGGCTACGTCCAGGGCTTCACTCGCTATGCCCGTTGCCGAGGCCGTGAATGGAGTGCGGTAACCCCCTCCGCACCGATCGCAGAGGAACTCGAATTGGAACCCCATCTCGGTGCTCTCGTCATTATAGTTGCGTACGAATTTGATCAAGCCCATCGCTGCCTCCTCTTGCTCCTCCTAGCAGGAGATTATATCGTATCCCCATCGTTTTGTCCAACGCCTGTCTGTTGCCAGCGCAGACGCGCCTCTAACGCCCGGCGCAGTCTGGCTAATCGCGCCCCATAAGCGTCCTCGTACACCTCGGCCTCCATCAGCCAGGCGTCCTCGCCGTCTCGATAATACCCTGGATGGACGCTCTTGAATCGAAAGCCATACTTGCGATACATATTCTGGGCCGCCTGGTTGGATGCGCGTACCTCCAACGATACGCAGCGGCTCTCTAGCTCCAATGCCTGCTCCACCGCCGTCAGCAACAAGAGTTCTCCCCAACCCCGCCTGCGCCAATCAGGATGTACGGCGATAGTGCTGATGTGTACCTCGTCGAGCTGGAGTCTAAAGCCCACGTAGCCGATCACCCGGCTTTCACGCGATAGGCCCAGCACGCCGCGCAGCCAGCGGCGCCACCCGCGCTCAGGAGGCGCACTCTCGCCTGTTGGAGGCTTTAACAAAACATAGTAAGAGGCGCGTGTATTGTGCCTTAGCTCATACAGGTAAGACGACGCCGGCCAGGGCGTGGGGTAAGAGAGCTTTTCGATGGCGATCACTGTGGAGACGTCGCCCGGTTCCATCGGACGAATAGTATAAAGCAAGGGTTGATTCATCACACCGGGTACTAGAGATTTGTTTGTAGATAGAGGGGGGTCAGTGTAGCCGGATCGTCGGTCTCTCCTTGGTTCAATCGTCGCCAGGCTACTTCTGCCAGAAACCCGGCCCGCCGCAGCCTCGTCGCCGCCGGCAGGAGTATGGCCATCTCGTCCAGGGCGGCCAGAACATTGGCCCCGGCAGGATCAACTTCGCCGCAGAACAGGGTGGGAGAAGTCGTCTCTTCCGCCAGGGCCGGCCAGGTCGTGAGGCGCGGCTTTTGGCGCGCGCGCCACTCTCCCTTTCGCCAGCGATAAACAGCGACGCAAATGCGGCGCCGTCCAGCCTGTAACACCGCGCACATAGGCCGCCGATCTCGCCCCTGAGCCGCCGCGACCACATCGAGCGTCGGCACACCGACCAACGGCAACCCTCGCGCCATCGCCAGCCCCTTGGCCACGGATAATCCTACCCGCAACCCGGTAAAGGAGCCGGGACCACGCGTCACCGCCACTCCACTGAGATGCTCAGCTCCCAACCCCAATTGCTCCAACGCAGCCGTCAGACGGGGCAAAAGCTCGACCGTGTGCCGGCGCGGCGATTCCCACGTGTGCTCCGCCCTCACCCGTACCCCATCGTGCAGCGCCAAACTGGCGCACCCGGTAGCAGTATCAATCGCAACTAACACCTTGCCTCCTGCATCCTGCCTGCTTCCCGCTCACGCTCCGAAAGCTACCTGTCGAAATTTTTGCAGCAGCGCCGTATGTCGTTTCCCTTGCGCTGTGAAATAGAGCGCCCGCCGAGTATGATCGGTGAAATCCAGCCTGATCCACAAATGGTCGGACGGCATCAACGCCCGCGCCCGTTCCGCCCACTCGATGATACAGATCGCGCGCGCATCTCCCAGGAAATCACCCATTCCCAGCCCCCACGCCTCTTCCGCGCCAGAGATGCGGTACAAGTCTATGTGGTAGAGGCGCGAGGGCTCACCAAAGCGCAAAGATTCTCCAGAGCGCGCGTACTCGCGGACCAGAACAAACGTAGGGCTGATGAGCGTTTGGCTCACCCCCCAGCCTCGGCCTATGCCCTGCGCCAAGCGAGTTTTGCCCGCACCCAGCGAACCTTCTAGGCAGATCACATCCCCGCCTTGCAACAACGCGCCCAACCGCGCGCCCAACCGCTGTGTTTGCTCAGAACTGCGGCTCACGAATTCCAATGTGTTTTCATCGAGAATTGGGGCCATCAAGAGGCTCCTGGTAGAACCTGATCAACTCTAGATATGATTATACAACCGTTATTGGGGCTCGACAAGCAGCTAGCGCAAAGCGCTAAATAGAGTTATAATATCACCTACTTTCTTAAAGGAGCGATGAACCCTGTGCATTACTTGATTATATCCGATGTCCACGCCAACCTGACAGCACTGGAAGCTGTGTTGGCCGATGCCCCCGAGTTTGATGAAATCTGGTGCCTGGGTGATCTAGTAGGGTACGGCCCCAACCCCAACGAATGTATTGAGCGAATTCAGGACTTTTCCCACGTCAGTATGGCCGGTAACCACGACTGGGCTGCGTTGGGGAAACTAGATCTCAGCAGTTTCAACACCGATGCTCGAGACGCCAGTATATGGACGCAGGCAGAGCTTTCGCCGGCCGCGCGTGAATATCTGAACGAGCTTCCCATTCAGATAGAGAAAGATGGCTTCAACATGGCTCATGCCAGCCCCCGCGAGCCGATCTGGGAGTACATACTCGACGCCAATCAGGCTTATGCCAATTTTGAGCATTTTTCTGCCTCTATATGCCTGGTGGGGCACACCCACATACCGATTGTCTTTGAATTAGACGAGCAACGACGGCGGTGTGAAACGAAAATTCCCCCCTTTGCCAACCTTCTGGAATTCGACCAGACCCGTATGATCATCAACCCCGGCAGTGTGGGCCAACCCCGCGATGGGGACCCGCGCGCCAGCTACGCGATGCTCGATCTGGATGCAATGACCTGGGAGTTCCACCGCGTCGCCTATCCGGTCGAGATCACCCAGGAGCGGATGCGCGCTCGGGGCCTGCCGCGCCGCCTCGTCGAGCGGCTAGAGATGGGGCGCTAGCGCAAGTGGGGCGCTAACGTGGGAACTTTTTTCTCCGCAAGAGCGTCTGTAGAGCAATGGCTTTGATTGAGAAAAAGGAGAGCGGCAATGAGTAAAAAAACTGTGTACGTTGTCATCGTATCTATCCTGGCGTTGGTCATAGCGGGTTGTGGCGGCCAAGCCGCGGCGCCTCAAGAGATCATAAGGTACGAAGAAGTTGAGGCTGAGAGCGCGATCTCTGACGAGGGAGAGTATGCTCCCGGCCAACCGAGCTCCGGGGCAGCCGATTATTCCACCATTGAGCGTATCATTATCCGCAACGCCTCGCTCAGCCTAGTAGTGCCGGATACCGAGGCCGCTCTCAAAGAGATAGGCGATCTGGTAGATGAGCTGGAAGGCTGGATCGTCGAGTCGTACACGTACCAGTACCAGGAAGGGCTGCAGGCATCCGTCACGCTCCGCATCCCGGCAGAGAAGCTAGACACCGCGCTGGAGCGCGTCCGCGGTCTGGCGACCGAAGTGCGCAGCGAGAATGTCTCTGGTCAGGATGTGACCGAGGAGTACGTGGATCTGCAGTCCAGCCTCCGCAACCGTGAAGCGACCCAGTCTCGGTTGCTCGAGTACCTGGAGGATGCCGAGGACACCGAAGCGGCCCTGGCCGTTGACGAGCAACTGCGCCAGATCGAGGCCGAGATCGAACATCTCAAGGGACGCATTCAGTACCTGGAGCAGTCGGCGGCGATGGCGACGATCAGCCTCGACATCACCCCCGACGAATTGGCGCAGCCCATCCAGGTCGGCGGCTGGCATCCGGAGGGCACACTGCGCGGCGCGTTTCAGACTCTCATCCACGTGCTGCAATTCCTGGCAGATGCAGCCATCGTCATCATCGTCCTCATCATTCCGGTTGTGCTCGTAGTGGCCGCGCCCCTGGTCGGGTTGTTCTTCCTGGTGCGCGCCATCGTCCACCGCCGCCGCGCCCGCAAGACGAGCTAGATGCAGATAGCGCCCAAAAGCTGTTTCTTAGCCTATTTTCCGCACCTCTGGACAGCTTGATTTGGGGCTTGMCACTTTGTTCTYCCRAACCCAATTTGGGCAGATYCGCCGTCTGRGTCAGTGAGAAACCAGGTTTTTTCTGAAAAACCTGGTTTCTTTCCCCGACTTTTTGAAAAAGATACAAATAGGCTGCGCCAGGGTGCGAAATATAGGCTCAAGTTGAAGCAGACCATTCCTTATTTCGTTGCGTAGGGGGTACGATTGTTATTGGATTTTGTGTACAGGTATGGCTTTACGAGACTCAGTAGATCCAAAATGTTACGACAACAAGACCTCGGAGGTCTCTCGAGAGCGCCTTTGCCGGTAAAAACGAGCGCAATCTAGGCAATTTTGCTGCCAATGTCACCTTCCGAGACCTCCGAGGTCTGAAATTTGGATCTACTGAGACTTGACAGCATAATGCGTAATCAGGTCAGCAGGCGCAGGAGCGTGGTAGGGCGCAGCGCCAGGCGGGGCGATTTGTGGCCGATGATGATGTAAGCGATGAGCAGCGCCAGTTCCTCATCCCGTCGCAGCCGGCGAAAGACGTGATTGAGCAGGCGCGGCGAGTTCAGGGCCAGTTGCAGGATGCGGGCCGCTCGCCAGTCGGGGCCGTAGCGGGCCTCGAGCGCCCGGCTGTAGGGCGACAGCGCCCGCGCGGAAAAATCGCCCGCTTCTAGCGCGGCCAGCGCGTGGGCCGCCGCCAACTCGCCGCTCTCCAGCGCCTGCGCGATGCCCTCCCCAGAAAGGGGATTTACCAATCCGGCCGCGTCGCCGGCCACCAGCACCCGCTCGGCGTGGGTGCGCGTGTCGCCAAGTTGGGTGCGCAGCGGATGTCCCTGCAGCGGGCCGATAGGCTCGGCCCGCGCCAGCCGCCCGTCCGTGGCGCGGGGATCGGCCACAAAGCGGGCCAATATCTCGCGCAGCGACGCTTGGCCCTGGCGCACCCGCCGGATGGAGGAGCCGGTCCCTACGTTGACGCGCCCTTCGCCCATCGGGAACAGCCAGGTGTAGCCGGGGCCAATGCCATTTTGAAAGTGGATTTCCATCCGCCTGGGGGGGCCTATGTCGCCCGCAAAGTACTGCCGCGCGGCGACGAATCTCGGCGGCCCTTGCGCCAATCCTAGTTTGCGCGTCACGGGCGCGTGGCTGCCATCGGCCAGGATGAGCAACTGGGCGGTCACTTTCAACCCGGCGGCGACGACGGTGACGCCCGCGCCACCGGCTAACTCTACATTCTGCACCCGCGTCCCTTCCACCAGGCGCGCCCCTGCCTCCACCGCCGTCTGAGCCAACCGGGCGTCGAGCAGCCGCCGGGGAATCGTCCGGCCATAACAGGCTGCCTTTGGTTGCACATCGAGCGGCTGACCGTCGGGCGGGGACAGGCGCAACGCCTCCGGCGCGGTGAACCGGGAGGCCCACTCGCCCAGGCCAATGTGGGACAGGATGGCCAGGCCAGCGGCGCTCACCCCGTCGCCACAGGGCTTGTCGCGGGGAAAGGAGGCCCGCTCCAGCAGCACGACTTGGGCGCCGCCGGCGGCCAGGCGTCGAGCCGCCAGCGACCCGGCCGGGCCAGCGCCCACTATAGCGACATCTGTGGCAATATGAGATGGTGTCATTTCCTATTAGAACACGGATGGGCGGGATGAACGGATCAAACCCTGAAGGTTTTCCGAAACCTTCAGGGTTTTTGCCGCAGCGTAAACGTCATCCAGCGTAAGATGCGGGTGATCGTCCAATATTTCGTCGATTAACATCCCTCCGGCTAGTTTGCGCAAGATGTGCTCCACCGTAATGCGCGTGGTCTTGATAACCGGCTTGCCAAACATGATAACCGGGTTTATGTCAATGCGGTCGTGCGTCATCTGTCGCCTCCTCCCTATCTCGACTATCGGATTTCGCCTTCCGCCGCTCAACCTGTTCCTGCAACTGGCACCAGGCCACCACGCACACCCGCTTGACCAATCCCGGCCGGGGCGGTTGCGCCTCTTCCTCCGGTGCGGCGAAGGGGTCGCGGTCGTAGAGGCGGCAAAAGACGTAGCGGCCCACCACGCGCAGCGTCGCCAGCACCGGAGCGGCGAGCAACATTCCCAGGATGCCGGCCAGGCTGCCGCCGCCGATGATGCCGATCAGCACCACCAGTGGGTGCAGGTTGAGGCTGCGGCCCAGGATGCGGGGCACGAGCAGGTTGCCCTCGACCTGTTGGATCACGACGTACAGCCCGACGACCAACGCCGCAAACCACAGATTGCTCAACGGCAAAAAGCTCGAGCCCTGGAACAGGGCCACCAGCGCCGCTGGCACCAGTGCGATGATCGGCCCGACGTTGGGCACGAATTCCATCACCCCGGCGATCAGACCCATCACCACCGCGTAGGGCAGCCCGATGGCTGTACAGACCACGGTCGTGATGAGGATCATCACCCCGCCCAGCAACAACTGGCCGCGCAGGAATGCGTTCCACACGTCCGTGATCTGCCGGCGTATGCGCACAAAGTCATCGCGATAGCCGGGAGGAGCCAGGTCGTCCAGTTGCCCGATGAAGCGATCTGCGTCCTTGACCAGGTAAAAAGCGACCATCAGGATGATGAGCAGCCAGAAGGCGCCCGAAGCAAGGTTGAGCACGACGTCGAGTGTCCCTTGTGCGACCGATTTGACGAACGCGCGCAGCATTGCGCTTATTTCATCAAACACCTTGCTCAGGTCCAGGGAATATCCCCGGATTTCCAGTGGCCGGTCGAGGAAAGCGCCGGTATCGTCAATGACGCGCATAAAGTCAATCTGCACCGAGGTTACGGCCCGCTGGATGGCCGGGACGACGGTCATCGGCGCGGCTATCACGCCCAGCATGCCCACGATCAGGATCAAAAAGATGAGACTCGTCGCCAGCCCGCGCGAAAACCGGAGACGGGCAACGAGAAAGTCGGCGATGGGATCGAGGATAAAGGCCAGCAGAAGCGCGATCACCAGCGGCGGAAGAATGTCGCGAAAGCGGTAGATCGCCAGCGCCAACAGCACCAGGATTATCATGGCGACTGTGCGCTTGGTGGTAGTGCCCCAACGGCGTACCGGTTCATTCATTGAATCTTGCCTCCTGATTCCCTGCATCCTGGCATCCTGCATCCTGCCCCTATCCCCGCACCCGCACCATCCACGGGGTCAGCGCCCACACTCGCTCGCGGGCTAATCCTGTCAGTGCGTCAAGTAACGTCGTGATTGTTGCGGCGGTGGGGAAGGGGGTTGGCAGTAGTTCGCGCCGGGGCGTGGTGATCTGCACCACAGGGTACTCTTTTTCGGGGTTGAGTTCGGCCAGTTCTTTGGCCGCCGCCAGCGCCGTCTCGAAATCGCCCAGCTCATCCACCAGGCCAATCTCGCGCGCTTGAGCACCGGTCCACACCCGGCCGCGCGCGATCTCTTCCACTTGTTCCTCCGTCATCCCGCGCCCCTCGGCCACGCGGGCCTTGAAGCGAGCGTACCCTGCACCCATGTCGCGGCGCACGCGGGCGCGTTCCCCGTCGTCAAAAGGGGCCATCTCGGAGTAGAGGCCGGCCATCGCGCCCCGCTGCACTGATTCGCGGCCCACGCCCAACTTTTCGTACAGGCCGGCCGCGATGAACTTGCCGCCCCAGATGCCGATGGAGCCGGTCAGCGTGGTCGGGTGGGCGACGATGCGGTTAGCCAGCGCGGAGACATAGTAGCCGCCGGATGTGGCCTGCCCGCCCATCAGCGCGACCACCGGTTTGCGCTCCCGCAGCCGGCGCACCTCGCGGCAGATCAGGTCGGAGGCCAGCGCCGAACCGCCGGGGGTCTCGACGTGAAAGATGACGGCCGCGATGTGATCGTCGGTCTCTGCCTGACGCAACGCCTGCGCGACCGTCTCCGCCCCGGCCTGTGCCTCGCCAAAGGGGAGCGGCACCGGCGATGGGACGCGGCGGCTGCGACCCGGTACGATCATCCCTTCCAACGAGACCACGCCGATGCGCTGGCGCGAGGTCCACTTGATGGGCGCGCGCAGCCGGCGAGCGGCGTCCTGCCAGGCGAGCATCGCGGCGGGAGTCTCGTCTGAGGAGAGATGCGCGGCCAGTTCGTCTTGGTAGAGTACGGCGTCGGCCAGGCCGGTTTCTACTGCCTCGGCGGGCGCGAGCGGCATGGCGTCAATCAACTCGCGCACCCGCGCCGGAGCCAGCCCGCGCCCCTCGGCAATAGCGGCGATGACCTCGTCAAAGAGGGAAGCGATGAGGGCGTCCAGCATCTCGCGGTGCGGTTCGCTCATCGTCGAGCGACGGAAGGTATCGGGCGAGACTTTGTATTCGGCGATGGATTCGAGATCGGCCTTTACCCCCAGCGATGCCAGCGCGTCCTTGAGAAATATCGGCTCGGCCCGCAATCCCAGTGCGGCGATGCGGGCGGATGGGGGAAAGATGATCTCGTCACAGGCTGAGGCCAGGTAATAGTCCCAGGTGTCGGCGCTAGGCAGCCAGGCGATAGTGCGCTTGGACTGGACGCGCAGGTCGAGCACCATCCGGCGCAAGCTGTGCAGCGTGGACGGCCCGGCCCGGAGCGTGTCGAAGCGCAGCACCACGTTCTGTACGCGGCGGTCGTTGCCAATCATCTCCACCGTGGCCCGCATATCTTCCAGGGTGGTCTCGGTGGGGAAGAGCGGTAGCCAACTGAAGGGAAAAGGAAGCGGGTCGCGCTGGGCTGTGCGCTCTGGGTAAGCGCCGTGGATGGGCAGGACGACACAGTCCGGCCCCTTGCGGCGCAGTGAGCGCAGGAGGTTGCGGGTTGCCAGGATGGCGTTGCGTGGGATGTCGCGTATCGTCATCGTGTTACGTCCTTGCCTGTAATAGTTCCAACAATCCATCCGGGTACAACGGCGGCCCGCCCTCCTGAAACTCGCGCAGCGGCATCCAGCGGGCTGTCAGGGTTTCGGTCTCTTCGCGCACCTCGAAGGTTTCCCGCTCGTAGAGGGATTGATCGGCCAGGGTTGCCTCGTAGAGCAAGATGATCTCGTGGCCACGCCGGCCGTTGCAGACAAATATATTTTCTGTGGTAGCCGTGTAGCGCGCGCTGGCAAGTTCTGCGCCCAACTCTTCACGGAATTCGCGCCGGAGCGCCTCGCGGCTGTGCTCCCCGAACTCGATGCCGCCGCCCAGAGGGCGGTAGTAGATTTCCTCTTTGATGCGGTCGTATCCCTCGAAAACCAAAAGCTCGTCGCCGCGCCAGACGAGGCCCAGTACCAGTGGCCGGATTCGTCCACTTTTCATTTCACGCCAACCGCAGCCCCGGTACGACGTCCAGGTCCCAGCCGGCCCGCCGGCCAGCGACGAAATGCTGGTGCGCGCAAGCGCCCACCATCGCTCCGTTGTCGGTGCAGAGAAAGGTCGGCGGGCAGTAAACGGGCGCGCCGACCCGCTCGCCGGTCTCGACCCGCAGTAGATGGTTGGCCGAGACGCCGCCGCAGAGCAGCGCGGCCGTGACGCCGAACTCTTCCGCCGCCCGCGCGGTCTTGGCCGAGAGCACGTCCACCACCGAGGCCTGGAAGCTGGCCGCCAGGTTAGCCAACAGATGGCCCTGGGGCGGATCGTTGTACTTTTGCACCTCGCGCAGCACGGCGGTCTTTAGGCCGCTAAAGCTAAAGTCGTAGCCGTCATCCAGCCAGGCGCGGGGGAAATCGAAAGCTGCGGGGTTTCCTTTTTGAGCCGTTTTCTGTATCTCTGGCCCGCCGGGGTAGGCAAGCCCAAGCAACCGGCCCACCTTGTCAAAGGCCTCGCCCGCGGCGTCGTCGAGCGTGCCGCCCAGGTACTCGTATTGACCGTGACCGCGCATAATCATCAACTCGGTGTGGCCGCCGGAGACGATGAGGGCCAGCAGCGGGAACTCTAATTTTTCCGGCGCGCTGCCCTCGCTTTCCACTGCCAGCCAGTGAGCGTAGATGTGCGCCTCCAGGTGATTGACGCCTATCAGGGGCAGGTCGCGGCCCAGCGCCAGTCCCTTGGCCGCGTTGACGCCCACCAGCAGCGAGCCGGCCAGCCCCGGCCCGTAGGTCACGGCCACGGCGTCCAGATCGTCCAAGCCCAGGTGGGCCTCTCGCATAGCCCGCTCTATCACGGGCACGATGGCCTCGACGTGGGCGCGGGAGGCGATTTCAGGAAAGATGCCGCCGTATTGGGCGTGCAACTCTATCTGCGAGGCGACGACGTTGGACAGGATATGCCGCCCGTTCGCGATGACGGCGGCGGCGGTCTCGTCGCAGGATGTTTCGATAGCCAGAATACGGGTCATTGTGTCTCCATTTGCAGAACAAGCACCGCGTCACCACATTCTAAAATCTACACGACGTGAATAAAGAGCGGGGCTTGGATTATCGTAGCCAGTTGCGCTTGATGTCTTGCTCCCCGTACAGCAATTCCCGTTTTGTAGCCGCGATTTCCAAATCGCGTGTATCTTCCCGCGTAAAGCGCCCTGCGCGATTGCGAAATCGCGGCTACTGACTTTTCACCCATAACGGGAATTGCTGCTCCCCGTAAGTCAAGACCTCAATGATCCCTGGTTATCACTGTTGACATTCTACCATAGCCCTGTTGGGGGGTCAATTGCGCGAGCGCCTCGCAGAGCTTGTTCCGAGGTGATGACATTAGAGAGATGCGGCGCTTGTTTTCACGCTTGCTTTCAGATTTGATTCACCCAGACGGGCAAATCTGCTAGATCGTTCAGTACCTCCCCCAGTGGGCAGCGCTCGACGTAGGCGACGCACCAATCGGGTGTATAGCTCGTGCGCAGCAGCGCGAAAGGGATGCCATCCGCCAGCGGCAGCGCGCCGGGCAGTGAGAGTGTATCGGCGACCACCGCCAACCGGCTGCCGTCGGCCCGTTCGTGGGCCAACGCCTCGTGGTAGATGCGCCGCCGCAGGTCTATGGTGTGCAACTCGTCCACTATCAGAAAAGGCTCGCCATTGTTGAAAGGAGGCGTCCAGTCGGGGTCGAGTTCGTACTGGCGCGTATCGCCCAGCACGCGGATTGAGGACAGGCTCAAGCGCGCCAGGTTGCCGGATACCTTGTCGTTCAGCGAGTTGGTCAGCACCAGTGGCTCGACTTGGGGTTGAGCGATGAGCCAGCGCAGCGTGTCCGGCGCGGCCGGGCGAAAGGTAGCTGCCAGCAGAGCGGTGTGAGTGTGGAATAGGTGATTGGTGCATGTGGCGACAACATCGTATTCGGCGTTGGGGAAACGGGCGGCTACCGCGTCGGTGTAGGCCGGGTTCCCGGACAGCATGGTCTGCATCGTCACGGTGTTGAGGATAAAGGCGCCCTCGTCACAGTAGGAGACGCGCGCGCTATCCACCTCCCAATGGTGCTCGTGCGGCGCGGCCAGGAGGCGCGCGCGCGTCTTTTGGTAAGCGGCCTCTACCTCCTCTAGCGATACGTGCAGTATCTCTTCCGCCAGTTCTAGGAGTGAGCGGCGCGCTACCTCCTCTACCTGCAACTCCTCGGCGGTCAGCGTGCCGTCATAGTCGAGAACGATTTTGAGCATACGGTTGCTCCCTTATGTGTTGACAGTTTGTGTGCTTTTGTCTATAATCTGGATGATTTGAGTGAACCAATGTGTCACGACGGAGGATAACGTGCCGATTTACGAATATCGCTGCCAAGATTGCGAGCGTCGAGTCTCGATCTTTTGGCGCACCTTTTCCGATGCGGAGGAGGGATCGCCGGTCTGCCCGCATTGCGATGGGACCAACCTCACCCGCCTGATGTCCCGCGTTCGCATCGTCCGCTCTGAGGAAAGCCGTCTCGACGATCTGGCTGACCCTGGCAATCTCCCGGATTTTGACGAGAACGACCCCAAGAGTATGGGGCGTTGGATGCGCAAGATGAGCGCCGAGACGGGAGAAGACCTGGGACCAGAGTTCAATGAAGTAGTGGGGCGGCTAGAGGCCGGCGAAAATCCAGAAGAGATCGAAAAAACGATGCCGGATTTGATGGGGGAGGGGGGTGGAGATTTTGGCGTGCCATAGAAACCAGGTTTTTCTACAAGCGAAGCGACAAAAACCTGGTTTCTTTCCCCAATCTTGCCTGCACCACTGTTCTGATTTCAGCCTGTACCTCCTCCACTGAGCGAGCGGCGTCTATCACCGCCCACCGCTCTGTTCCCTGCTTGACCAGTTCCAGGTAGCCGGCCCGCACTCGCTGGTGAAACTCTAGCGCCTCCGCGTCCAACCGATTCCACTCGTCTCCACCCAGCCGCCGGCGTTGTAAACCTTCCTCGGGCGTGATGTTGAGATAGACCGTCAGAGCGGGCGTGAGGCCGCCGGTGGCGAAACTTGTGACCGCGCGCAGTACCTCCAGATCGAGTCCCCGTCCGTACCCTTGATAAGCCAACGTGCTATCGGCATAGCGGTCGCTGATGATGATTTTGCCGGCCGCTAACGACGGGCGGATGAGTTGGGCCACGTGCTGGGCGCGGGAGGCGGAGTAGAGCAGAATCTCGGTTCGGGCGTCCATGGCCGTGTTGTACGGGTCGTGCAGCACGGTGCGGATTTGGTCGCCGATCTCGGTTCCGCCCGGTTCGCGGGTCAGCACTACCTCGTGACCTTGCTCGCGCAGCCACTCTGCCAGCAAGCGAATCTGGGTGGTCTTGCCGCTGCCGTCGGGGCCTTCGAAGGTAATGAACACGGCTACTCCTCCCGATATATCCGCACCCGGCGGTGCGGTTCTTTCCCCCGCGAGGCCGAGGCCAGGTCAGATTCGCGGGCCAGTTCGTGCTGGCGGCGGCGGACGTAGCTGTTCTGGGAAGAAAGTGTCACTGCCAACACGCCGCTTTGCACCTTTTGGATAGCGTCCTCCGCCTCTTGTAGCGCCTGGCGCAGCGGGTCATCAGAGGAGCGCCCTTCATTGTCAAAGATGTCGCTCAGGCAGGCCTCCATCTGGGCGACGGTGTTGGCCCGCAGGACGTAGATAGGCAACCCGCGCTGCTCCGCGTCCGCAATCAGGCGGGGGCGCTTGCGGTAGAAACGTTTGCTGGTGACCAACACCTCGGTCTGCCCCAGGTCCTTTACCAGGTAGACGGGCACGTGCATGCGGCGGGCGGCGCTTTCCAGCCGGTTGCGAGCGATGCCATAGGGAAAGACTCGCACGGGTTCCAGGGTTT
The DNA here is from genome assembly GCA_011192155.1 of Thermoflexia bacterium. Lineage (GTDB taxonomy): Bacteria > Chloroflexota > Anaerolineae > B4-G1 > B4-G1 > B4-G1. Next base: position 10,051 of record DUEK01000003.1, on the reverse strand, counting down.
CCTGCATCGTGCGCACGGGACTGACGGGCAGCGCGGCGACGGGTCGTCCACTCTCACGCTGCTCCAGAGAGGGTGGGGTGGTCTGCTCCTTATGGATCTCGCCGCCAGGGTCGCGATAGCGCAGTTCGGCCCGCGACGGTTGGCCTCGGAGCAACCCGTCCACCGACTCCGCTACGCTATAATGGATGAGCAGCCGCTGCCGGTCCTGAATCTCGATCAGCACGTCAAAGGTAGGCGGCGCGCGCCGCTCAAGGATCGTCTTCTGAGTACCCCTGCGACGGGCTTCCTCGTCGGAGAGAGTCACGCTCTCGATGCCGCCCAGCAGGTCAGATAGAGTCGGGTTCAGCAGGAGGTTATCCAGCGCGTTGCCGTGGGCGGTGGCGATCAACTGCACTCCCCGCTCGGCGATGGTGCGCGCGGCCATCGCCTCCAACTCCCGCCCGATCTCGTCAATGATGATGACTTCAGGATTGTGGTTCTCCACCGCCTCGATCATCACCTCGTGCTGGAGCGAAGGCGTCTTTACCTGCATACGGCGCGCGCGCCCGACGGCCGGGTGCGGGATGTCCCCGTCGCCGCCAATCTCGTTGGACGTATCCACGACGATGACACGCTTTTTCTCCGCCAGGACGCGGGCCGCCTCGCGCAGCATTGTGGTTTTGCCGACGCCCGGTCGTCCTAGCAAGAGAACGCTCTTACCGCCCTCGATGATATCCTGGATGATGGCGATGGTGCCATAGACGGCGCGACCCACGCGGCACGTGATGCCGACGACGTCACTCTGGCGGTTGCGAATGGCCGCGATGCGGTGGAGGGTGCGGGCGATGCCGGCCCGGTTGTCGGCGTCAAACTCGCCCACGCGGCCCACCACGTACTGCACCTCTTCACGGGCCACCTCCATTTCTCGCAGCACCACCTCTCCGCCGGTGTAGCGGGCGGTGGGCACCCGGCCCAGGTCCAGAATAACTTCCAACAGTTCATCCCGCCGGCCGATTTGTTTGACGGCGGATCGAATATCATCCGGCAGGACGGATAGCAAGGTATCTAGATCGTCGGTGATGTGGTTGTGATAGTTACTCGTTCCGTTTTCTTGATTTTCCTTTTTCATCAACGCCATCATTGTAACACAGCTTGCCGGAGATACAAGCGATTGCTCTTTCACCCAGCCTGTGCTATCATATCTCTATGTCACACAAACTCTGCCTCCCAATCTGTATCCTACTGACGCTGCTGGCGGCCTGCGCGCCGGTCGCACCGCAGATGTCGCCCACACCCATACCGCCCACGCTCGTCCCATCGCCCACGCCGACCCCGACCCCGACGCCGACCGCCACCCCGATTCCGCCGCTGGAGCTGACCATCCGCTGGCCCGAACAGGTCTCGGCCTTGCAGCCGGTGGATATCCAGGTAGAGTTGGCGCCCCCGCCGGGCGTCAGCGTGACGGCGACCGTCCGCGCCGCCGTGCTAGACCCGCAAGGATTGCCCTACCGGGGGCTTTGCGACCTGACGCCGCGAGAGGGAAACCTGTACGCCGCCGAGGAACCGCTGGAGCTGCCATTCGAGCCGCCGGCAGGGGAGTGGAAGCTGGTAGTGTACGTGCAATCTACGTTGGCGGTCGAGGGGGAACGAGAGGTGATCTTCCAACCGGCCTCTATTCCCCTCCGCGATCTGACGGACGTTCTGCCCGCCGGCGCAGACATACACGCGCCGCAGAGATTCGTGGAGGCAGTATCCCAGGGCGACCGGGTGGCCGGAGGGCGCGTGTGGCGTTACGGCGGCGGCGAGGTGGCGCTGTGGTGGGCGCCCGGCCCCGTCGAACCGCTATTGCTCAATAACGCGCTCGTGATGTTGGAGACGACCCACGATCCAGGCGCAGCGCCGCAGGTGATGAGCGTCGAGGAGACCGAGTGGCAGGGGCAGACAGCTTTCCTCTTCCGGGAAGAGTGGACTGGGGCCAATGGCGGCCCGGCCGAGGCGCTGGTGGCGCAAGGCCCCGATCATCACCTGTACGTGCTGCGGGTACGGGCGACGGGCGGCGAGACGATCCCAGCGCTCCTGCGTCAGGTGTGGGAGACATTCACTTTTGTCGAGTGACGGTTAGAAGGCATTGAGGCAAAAGTCGCACACTGGTTCACTGTTACACCGAGATGCACAGAGAAGACACAGAGATACACAAAGAAAAGCACTCTCTGAGGGCCTCTGTGGCTCCTCTGTGTAGCTCTGTGTAACAAACGTGTTACTTTTACTTTACCGTAATGCGTTAGAAGATGTTGATGGGCGTGCCGACCCGGCGGTCGCTCTGGATAAAGTCGTCCTCGTAGCCGCCGATAGGAAAAACCCAGCGATAGATCCAGCGCGCCGCCTGGCAGGAGACGTTCAGGCAGCCGTGGCTGCGCCGGATGCCAAAATCGTTGTGCCAGTAAGTACCGTGAATGGCGGTGCCGCTCAGGTCGAAAAAGCAGTTCCAGGGGATGCCGGGCAGGTCAAATATCTCTCCCGCCATGGGCGGCCCATCTGGATAGGGCCGGTTGCTCATGTGGCGCGAAGCCTGCTTGAGCAATACGTTCGCCTCTCCTGTGTGTGTGGCCAGGTCTAGCTCGGCATCTCCTTCCACCCGCCCCAAACCCGAAGCCACGAGGGTGGTGAACGCGATGCGGCTTCCCTCGTAACAGGTTAACCTCTGTTTGTCCAGGTCTACCTCGATGTGTTTCTTCCCGGCAAAGGGATGGATGGGGGACATCTCGGCGCGCGGAATGCGGCGCACGTCCCGCGCCAGCACCCATTGGTGAGTTGGGTCCGTCGGTGGAAATTCGTCAAAGACCTTGTACCAGCCGGTAGCGGCCCCATCCTCGAAACTATCCACGACGTGATAGACTGTGCCGCCGTAGAAGCGATAAACCTTCCCGGACTGCGGGTCGGGATTGGCATAGGCCTCGGTGAAGGGCTGAGAGACCTCGCCCCAAAAGCCCCACTCGCCGACGTCGCGGATAAAGGGCTGCGGGGGGTAGACGCGCACCGGAAGCACCCAGGCGGAATGGACGTACCCCAGGGGGGTTTCGTACCACAGGTTGTTGTGGGCGCTAAAGGGAGCGCGCACCTGGCGGGTGATGGGAAAGGTCTGGTCGCGGGAACGCGCGTCCAGCCGCGCGGAGGAAGTATCGGGCTTTTCATAAAAGGCGAGCGTGTGAATCGCCCGGCCCATCCACGTCCAGATGTCGCTGTTTGTTTGCGCCCCATTGGCAGGCTCTGGCGAAACGGGGTAACGGGCGCGGGCGTGAAAGATGGGCGAGAGCGCGGCCGCCGTGGTGGTCGCGGCGATCAGTTTAAGCATCTTACGACGGGTGATAGGGGCTGGCATATTTTGCTCCGAGTGTAGTATTATGGCTATTTTACTACATTTTCTGTCTGGTGTGGGTTACAACTTGATTACGGGCGGATTTCACGCTTGAACAAAAACGACTACGCCCGCGCTGGTCTCAGCGCGAGCGTAGGAGGGTTGGTAGGACGGAATGACATCCTGTCTTACGTTATCACCCAAACAACGAATCCAGCCGCCGGGCGGACTCTGGATCCTCTCGTATTTCTCGCGCCTCCGACCTGGGCTGTTCCGCGCCCGGCTGCCGGCCTGCAAGCTGGGCGCGCAAATCCCTCGTTTCGTTTGCCAGCAGTGTGGCTAATTCTTCCCATTGCAGCAAGCGCCGCTCTCCCTCGCCGGCGACTTTGATCAGCCGCGTCACAGCCTCGGTCGGGTCCGGCTGGGCCGCCAGCCAATCGGCGGCCTGACGGTGGTCGGCCTCGTGAGGATTAAAATCCAGGTGGAAGACAAACGGCATGCGGCGTTTATTCCTCGAACGTCGCCGGCCGCTGACCAAAGCGGTAGAATCCCTCTGCGTTAGCCCAAAAGGCGTTGTCGAGCACGCGCGCGTGGGGATACACGTCGTGGAGGGCGTCGTACAGGTGCGGGCCTCCACCGCCGCTCACCAGGATCCTGTCCAGATCGGCGCCAGCGCCCCACAGGTCGCGGGCGCGGGCAATGATGGCCGTCTGGATATCGGCGACTGCCGGCCTCACCAGTTTTTCCAAAGAGACCGGCTCGCCGCGCACTCGTACCTCTCCCGTCTGCAGCGCCCGGTCCACCTCGTGAGGCATCAACTCCAGCCTGTGCAAGTCTCCTAGCGCCTGTTGCACACGGCTGACGACCTCATTCCAACCGATGCGGATGGAGCCGCTCAACCGCTGCACGTAGCGCAGCTCGTCTGAGACGACAAAATCGGTGGTGTAGGTGCCCACGTCAATGACGCCCACTCGTCCTTTTTCTATGTCGTCGTCGGCGATTTTGCCTTGTTCGTTCAATAATTCTCGGAACAGCGAACCAAAGGGCTGCGGCGCGACGAATACTGACTCTACGGTAAACTTGAGCGAGTTGCTGGCTTTGACTCGATAGACGCCCTCAAATGATTTGATCACTTGGGATCGGTCGCCAAAGAATTCCACCGGCAGTCCGGTGATAACTTTGACGCGCTCGTTCTCGACCGCCTGGAACATCTCGACCAGCGCTGCGATGAAGAGCATCTTGTAGGTCTGGTCGTGGACCCGGCTGCGGTCAAAGATGGTGGACTGCATCCGACTCTGGAGTAGGGCCTGCTCGCCGTAGAAGAATGACTGGTTGCCATACTGGATTGCGTGCTCCTCTTCGCCATGGATGAGGTCAGTGGCAAAGTGAATTTCCTCAGCAGTGCCAATCACACTGGGGAACGAGAAACGCAGGCCATCGGGGCCAACTCCTTTGGTGTAACCATATCCAATATCAACTGCGATGATCATTGCCACTCTCCTTTTTCTAGATAGTTTCTTGGATTTGCGCCTGGAAGAAGGTTGGGAAGTGGCCGTTTTTTTCTTGGCGGCCTTTGGCCTGGAGGGAGTGGGGGGGATAGGCGTCTCTTGGGTGGATTTTGGTTTGGGTGCGCCGTCGGCTTGCTCCACGGGTGTAGCCTTTGCTTCTGGTTCTGGCGGCGTCGGATCAATGGGCTTTTTCGGTTTCTCTTTTATCGGTGTGGCGACCGGGGACTTTGTTGTTGGCGGGGAAAGTGTGTCTGGTATCACCTGGGCCACCTCAGCCATCACCGTTTCGATGACAGACTCTAATGAAGCAGGGTCGCTTTCCAGGGCGACCAAAGCTTCTTCCCAACCGGGTATGTAGCGCCAATAGTGTGGCCCTTGTTCGCACGGGAGAGGTTCGACACCTTCCTCAGTGAAGCGAGCATCCAGGGCCACCGCTTTTCCCAGATTGTCGCTCTGGTAGTGATAGACCCGAAAGGTCCGCTGTCCATCGCTAAGTATCCAATGTTGACGTTCCCTCCACGCTGTCAGACCCGATTGGGGTGATAGAGTTTCGTCCAACTGGGCGGCCAATTTGGCCAATTGCTCTTGGCGAAAGACATAGTGGACTGGCTGCCCATCGGCGTTGAGGAAATCGTCCCGGTTTATCGTGGGGAGCGGTTTGCCTTCGGCCACCACAGGATAGTTGCGCGCCAGGAGAGAGTCGGGCACCAGGGCTACCGCTCTGGGCCTTTCGGCGCTGCCGGTCCAACTGTGCGGAGGCCAGGGCCACGGCTCGGCTTTGCGGAAACCGGCGCTCCCCGCCATCACTACCTGGTAGAGCACGTTATCAGGACTCACAAAGAGCGCGCCCTCCGGCAATGTTTCTGTGCGGACAGTCTCGATAGGTCTATCTGCCAAGCTTGCCTGCTCTTTCGTACTATCTCACCAAGCATCGGGTAACGTTGGGATGGAGAAAAGTATACCACGAATTGCGGAGAAAGTCACCCACCAAATCAGTTTGTCTCTTATCTTACAGGAAACCCACTGGCCTGTCAAGAATAATTCTGACACGACTTTTATCCTATGGACAGGCCGCGCTGTCTATGGTATCATTGTAACAGTTGTTGGTACAAGATGAAGCTTTTAAGGGTAACTGCTCAGGCTATTCTGGTTTGGACACAGAGAAGCCCTGAGAAGCCACGGAGATTCACGGAGAATACAACAAAAATACTCTTTTCTCTGTGTTCCTCTATGAAATGCTTTGTGAAACTCTGTGTAACGGCCCAGGCTGAGCAGTTACTTTTACGGTTTGCATATAGTTGGATTGCCGATGAACTCGTTACCTGATTTTGTCTACTTGCTTTTCCCCGTGGTTGCCTTTGCGGCTGCTGTGGGTGGATTAGTCTGGCTCGTTAGCTATATAAGCGGCAAGGACAAAAAAAACTCGCAAGAGAGCGAAAGGCAGTTGGCAACCATGATATCATCAGAGTCTGAAGCTCCCGCGCAAATGGACGAACAACGAGATTTGTTGTGCGTTTCGCGCACAAAGGATGGGTTGGTCATCTTTGTGCAGGGCCAACGCCGTCGCCATTTGCAAGAGATCACCGATCCCCAGGTTGGGCGTGAGACGATCGAAGCGATCAAGGCTGTGCTAGAGTTTTCCGAGGGCTGGCTTCCTTCGATGCGGCAGCAGGCGGTTCCATCCACTGTTCCCCCAGAGGCTAATATAGACCACGAGACATTCCTCACGCAGTTGCGTCGGGCGCCTGCTCCTGCCTCGAACAAGCCGCCTGGCTTGCTTGCATCATTGCAGAGACAAACGCCGAGTAATTTGTTGGACCCGCTCCACCTCGTGGACGAGATTGACGACCTGGTGCAGCAGCGGCTACGGGAGCGGCCAGAACTGGCCAAACATCATGTTCGTCTGACCACCGGCGCGACCGGGGGACTGCGCGTCTATGTAGATCAGCAGGCTTTCGATGCAGTGGACGACGTCCCCAACCCCCAAATCAAGGCGCTCGTCCAGGCCGCCATCCGCGAGTGGGAAAGCCGCTAGCAGGCTGACGTTTCCCGCACACTTTGCGGACGTTATTACGTTCCTCCCATCGTGCAACTTTTAGCTGTGAAGAAACCCCCCAAGGTTTCGGAAAACCTTTGGGGTTTCTAGCGGGACAGGGTCTCGTATACGGCTTTTGTCTCGGTTGCCACTTGCTTCCACGAGAATCTGGCCGCTTGCATAAATCCGCGCCACCGCAGAGTCTGGCGCAGATCAGCATTGCGCAGCAGACGGCGTAGGACGGCAGCGATCGATTTTACGTCGCTGGGGGCAAAACGGAAGGCGGCGTCTCCTGTTATCTCGGGTAGGGAGGAGGTGTCGCTGCACGCTACCGGCGTCCCGCAGGCCATTGCCTCCAACACCGGCAGGCCAAAGCCTTCGTAGAGGCTGGGGAATACCAGCGCTTGTGCGCCGGCGTAGATAGCGGGTAGGTCCTCGTCCGGCGCGTAGCCGGGAAAGAGAACGGCATCCCGCGCCGGCGACCGTTCCAGGGCGGCGAAGAAATCATCGTATAGCCAGCCTCGGCGGCCTACGATGACGAGCGCGTCGGTCAGTCCTTCAGCGTAGAGCGACTCGAAAGCGGTCAGCAACCGGCTCAGGTTCTTGCGCGGCTCGATGGTGCCGACGGAGAGCAGGTAGCGCTCTGGCAGGCCGTAGCGCGCGCGCGCGGCATCTGTGGTCTCGGGAGGTTGGGGACGGAAGCGTGGATCAGCTGCCTCGTGGATGACGGTGATTTTCTCCGGCGGGAGGCCGTAGGCGGAGACGAGATCGCGCCGGGTAGATTCAGAGATGGCGATGATGTGGTCGGCGCGGCGGCAGTAGAGCGGCATCGTCAGGTTCAGGTACCAACGGTTGAGCAGTTTGTGGTGCTGCGGCATACGGCGGAAGATGAGGTCGTGGACGGTGAGGACGGTGGGGATAGAGTGCAGCGGCGGCAAGAGGTGCTCGGTGGCGTGGAAGAGTTCGGCGTGGGGCAGTAGCCGGTCAAAGGCGACGCGGGCCAATTGCCCCATCCAAATCAGCATACGCCAGGGTTTATAGCCCAGGGCGACGGTTCGGGAGGGCAGATGTTCCAGGCCCGCCAGCGGCTCGACGCCGCGCTCGCGGTTGTAGAACAGGGCGTAGCGGTCTGGGTCTGCGGCGACGAGGGCGCGGGTCAGGCTCTCGGCGTAGCGGCCCAGACCGGCGCGGCGGTGTACGGCGGCGGAGATGTCGAGGTAGATCATTGGAGCATTCGCTCCGCCAGGAGCTTTTCGTACAGGGCCGCGATGTCGCTGACCATCTTGCGCGCGCCGAACTCGTCGGCCCTGGTTCGTCCCGCCTCGCCCATCTTTCTGTGCAGGGACGGGTTATCCAGCAGCCGTAGCAGCGCGGCAGCCATCGCTTGGGGGTCGCCGGGAGGGGTGAGGAGACCATTGACGCCATCCGTCACCGCCTCGGCGTTGCCATCCACCGCTGTGGCGACGATGGGCAGCCCAGCCGCCATTGCCTGGGGCAGCACGCGGGGGAGGCCTTCCCACAGCGAGCTGAGGGCAAAGATATCGAAACTGTGCAGCAGGTCGGGAACGTCACGGCGCAGGCCGGTGAGGTGGACGCGCCTGGTCAGACCCAGGGCGGCTATTTCTGCCTCCACCTCGGCGCGCAGCGGGCCGTCACCCACTATGACAAAGTGGACGTCGGGTCGTCGTTCCAGCACTTGCGCCGCCGCCGCAACAAAATCTATAGGCGCTTTTTGGGGTGAGAGGCGGGTCACCGTGCCTACCACGGGAACGTTCTGGGGGATGCCCAGTTCGGCCCGCACTTCCTCGCAGAGTCGGTTCGGGCGGCGAAAGCGACCCATTTCGATACCGCTGCGGATGGTGATGTATTTCTCCGGCGCGGCGATTCTCGCGGCGAGGCCCTTTTCGGTGTTGCGGGGAGAGACGACGATCAGCTTGTCGGTGATGGGGGCGCTGATCTGTTCCAGCAGGATGTAAAAGCGGCGCGCGAGGGGATGCTGGCGGTCGTGGTGGGCCCAGCCATGGACGGTGTGGACTATGATGGGGGCGCCGGCCAGCCAGGCGGCCCAGCGGCCCAGGATGCCGGCTTTGGAGCTATTGGTATGCACGACGGCGTAGCCTCCGCGTTTGATGAAACGAACCAGGCGAATGAAAGCCAGCAGGTCTTTAAAAGGGTTGATCTCTCGCACCAGTGAAGGCTCAATGGTGAGGGGGATGTCGCGTGCGCGAACGTTTTCGATGAGGCTGCCCTCAGAGCCGGTCTGGGAGCCGGAGAGGACGTGCGCGTCCCACTGTGATTTGTCGAGCATGTCGGCGGTGAGCATGACGGTTTCTTGGGCGCCGCCGACGATGAGGCGGGTGATGATGTGGAGGACGGGGATTCTAGTCATAGGGACACTCACCCCGCGCTGGCTTTTCTGTACCACGCCACAGTCCGCCGCAGCCCTGCGTAAAAGTCCACCTCAGTTCGGTAGCCCAGGGCCTCCTGCGCGGCTGTGATGTCTGCCAGTGAGTGGCGCACGTCACCGGAGCGGGCGGCGGCGTGGATGGGCGTGATGGCGGTATCTAGAATATCGTTGAGCGCGGCGCTCAAATCCAGGAGCGTGTGCCGCTTTCCGCAGGCGATGTTGAACACTTGTCCGATCACATCAGGAGCGGCGGCGGCTCGCAGGTTGGCTTGCACGACGTTGGCGACGTAGGTGAAATCTCGGGACTGGAGCCCGTCGCCGTAGATGGTGGGGGTTTCGCCGCGCAGCATGGTATTGATGAAAAGTGGAATCACCGCCGAGTACTGGGATGCGGGATCCTGCCGGGGGCCAAAGACGTTAAAGTAGCGCAAGCAGACTGTTTCTAGCCCGTACACCCCAGCGAAGGCGCGACAGTATTGCTCTCCGGCCAGTTTGGAGACGGCGTAGGGGGATTTGGGAGCTTGGAGCATATCTTCCCGCTTGGGCAGCGTGGGATTATCGCCGTAGATGGAGGATGATGAGGCGTAGACTACCCGCCGGACGCCAGCGTCGCGGGCGGCGATGAGCAGGTTGAGCGTGCCGTTGGCGTTGGCGTTGTGGGTGGTGATGGGGTCGTCTATACTGCGTTGGACGGATGGAACCGCGCCCTGGTGGAGGACGTAGTCCACCCCTCGCACGGCACGGCGACAGGTATCCAAATCGCACAG
>DUEK01000029.1 GCA_011192155.1 Thermoflexia bacterium | reverse complement strand
CGCCCGCTCATCCTCATTGACGTAGCAGAACCGCTCAATCATCTCACAATCGAAAGCCATCAGCGCAAAAGGCTTGTCCACCCGGCCCTTCCGCTCACGCAGCAGGGCCACTGACTTATCGTTAGTCGCATCGCAGGCCAAATGAAAACCGCCCAGCCCTTTGATAGCGACCACTCCACCCTCAACCAACATCTTTCGCACAGCCAGAACCGCCTCGTCACCACGCAAAACTTGCGACTCGCCCACTTGCAACCAAACCTGCGGGCCACAGACCGGACAGGCATTGGGCTGAGCGTGGAAGCGGCGATTGGTCGGGTCGTCGTACTCGGCCTGACAAGCGGGGCACATCTCGAAGGGCGACATCGTCGTCTTGGGCCGGTCATAGGGAATGTCTTGGATGATGGTAAAGCGCGGACCGCAGTTGGTGCAGTTGATGAAAGGGTAACGATAGCGCCGGTCATCGGGATCAAAAAGCTCGCGCAGGCAATCGTCGCAGACGGAAATATCTGGCGAGATAGGCTGGAACTCGCCGGGACGGCCCTCCGAGTGGCGAATGATGAATTGGGGGTTGGGTCTCCTGCTCCGCAGGAGCAGACGGATTGGGTCTCCTGCTCCGCAGGAGCAGACGGATTGGGTCTCCTGCTCCGCAGGAGCAGACGGATTGGGGATGTCAGTAACAGTGATCTGCTCAATGCGAGATATAGGAGGCGCTTCCGATTGCAGCCGCTCGACGAATTGATCGAGTGCGATGGTTGAGCCAACCGCCTCAATCTCCACGCCGGAGGAACTGTTCAGCACCCAACCGGAGAGACCCAGTCCGGTAGCCAGGTTGTAGACAAAGGGGCGGAATCCAACTCCCTGGACGACACCAGTGATGTGAACGTAACGAGCGGAAAGGAGTTGTGAGTCTGCCATAACGTTGCTATTTTAACACCGACTATACTCACTGTCCAGTGAATTTCAAGCCCAATAGCTCAATAAATCCAATTTGACTTTTCTGTGTAAGGATGGTAAACTAATCACACTGTAGGGCAAAGTAGGCTTTGACTGTACAAAATGACCGTCCAGGCTTGCGGAGGCTGGGCGGCTTTTTTGTTTCCAATGTCCGCTTTGTCAAAGAAAAACATGAGATTTCATAAGGGAGTAAAGAAAGTGAACGAAAGAGAGATCGGAACCGTAAAGTGGTTTAGCGACGCCAAGGGATATGGCTTCATCCAGCGTGACGGAGGAGATGATGTATTCGTACACTACTCAGCCATCACAGGAGGTGGGTTTCGCACGCTACAGGAGGGCCAGCGAGTCGAGTTCTCCGTCAAGCAGGGACCCAAGGGATTGCAAGCCGACGACGTGCAGGCCGTATAGTAATATGCCACAGCAGGAGGAGAGAGAAGTATGAACAAGCGATTGTACGTCGGTAATCTGAATTATCAGACCACCGAAGCCACCCTATCTGATCTCTTCGGAGAGATAGGAAAAGTCGCGTCCGTGAATCTCGTCACAGACCGTATGACGGGCCGTTCCAGAGGTTTTGCCTTTGTCGAGATGGAAGAAGAGAGCGACGCTCAAAAAGCCATCACCGAACTCGACGGCAAGTCCGTGGACGAGCGAGACCTCAAAGTGGCAGAAGCGCGCCCCAAACGATCCCGAAAGCAGGATTTCCGGGGCGGAGGTGACCGCGGCCACTACTAAAGCCGCCCATCCTGGTCAGCTAGTCAAAGCTAGACAAAATAGACAACCGCACGGCTCCTCCGCAGGCCGTGCGGTTGTTTGTAGTTCAGCCCCACAATACCCCGTTTGCCTCTCATCCCCAAACGTGATACAATCAACCCATTATGGTCAAACCACTCACCCGCGCACCCGCCCACCGCCAACTCTGGAGCGGGTTATGCAGCAACGATCCCGCCGCCGAGATCGGAATTATGGGCGTACCGTTCGACAACGCCACCAGCTTTCGTAAAGGGGCCGCCCGCGCCCCGGCCAGAATCCGCGAGATTACGCCCCACGTCTCCGCCTCCACCGAGGAGAGATACCGCCTCGAACGTTTGCGCATCCGAGATTACGGCGACGTGAGCGGCGACCTCAACTGGGAGCGCTACTTTGCGACGGTGGAGGCCCAGGCGATACAAACATTGCGCCATCCGCTCGCCATCTTCCTGGGGGGCGACCATTCCGTCACCATCCCGCTGACGGCCGCCTTTAGCCAGGCGGTGCCCGGTTCGTTCGGCGTCGTCCACTTTGACGCCCACCTTGACCTGGCCAACGAATACGAGGGCCATTCCTGGTCCCACGCCTGCACCGAGCGGCGCGTGCTGGAACTGCCCAACATTGAACCGCGCCACCTGGCCTTTGTCGGCATCCGCTCCTGGATGGAGGACGAACTGGCGTTTCTGGACGCTCACCCCGAGATCGGCGTTCACACCGCCCGCGACGTTTACCGCCGGGGGATAGGAGCCGTGGCCGAGGAAGTGGTGATCCAATTGCAAGAGGTGGACGCGATATACTTTACGCTGGACATTGACGGCCTGGACCCAGCCTACGCTCCCGGCACCGGCACGCCAGAGGCGGGCGGCCTCTCCACCCGCGAGTTGTTGGAATTAATGCGCGCCGTCTTTGCCCGGCTGCCCGTCCGCGCGCTGGATATCGTGGAGGTCGCCCCTCCGCTTGATTGCAACGACGCTACGTCGTTCGCGGCAATCAGGGTGATCTATGAGGTCTTTGGATGGGTGCAAGAAAAGATGGTCGCGCCAATTCGGCCAATCAACTAACACATCACAACCAAGAGGAAAAATATGAAAACCAAGCTGAAAGAGCTGAAAACCCGCCTCACCGAGATCAACGACCTAGAATCCGCCGCCGCGCTGTTGGATTGGGATCAAAACACCTACATGCCGCCCGGCGGCGCGCCGGCGCGCGCGCGGCAGACCGCCACGCTGGAACGATTGGCCCACGAAAAGTTCACCGACGCCGGCATAGGCAAGCTGCTGGACGATCTGCGCCCCTACGAGGAGAGCGCGCCCTACGACTCTGACGAGGCCAGTCTCATCCGCGTCACGCGGCGCGACTATGAGCGGGCGATAAAGGTTCCCCCGGCGTTCGTGGCCGAGTTCTCCGACCACCGCTCCGCCTCGTTCCAGGCTTGGGCCGAGGCGCGTCCGGCGAATGACTTTGCCAAAGTGCGGCCCTATCTCGAAAAGACGCTTGATCTGAGCCGACGGCTGGCAAACTTTTTTCCAGGCTACGAGCACATCGCCGACCCCTTGATTGATTACGCCGACTATGGTATGAAAGCCTCGACCGTGCGCGCCACATTTGCGGAACTGCGCGAGCAACTTGTGCCCATCGTGCAAGCGATCACGGCCCAGCCGCCGGCGGACGATGCTTGCCTGCGCCAGACCTTCCCAGAAGCGCAGCAGTGGGCGTTTGGGCTGGAGGTTGTCAAACGCTTGGGCTACGATTTTGAGCGCGGGCGGCAGGACAAGGCCCCTCACCCGTTCACAACCGAGTTCTCCATCGGCGATGTGCGCATCACGACCCGCGTCAAGGAGAACAACTTGGGCGAAGCGCTGTTCGGCACGATGCACGAATCCGGCCACGGGATGTACGAGCAGGGCGTCCGCACAGACCTTGAGGGCACGCCGCTGGCCGGCGGGACGTCATCGGGCGTCCACGAGAGCCAATCCCGCTTGTGGGAAAACGTCGTTGGGCGCAGTCGGGGTTTTTGGCGTTTCTTCTACCCCAGATTGCAAGATATCTTTCCCGACCAACTAGAGGATGTGGAGTTGGAGACGTTCTACCGCGCCATCAACAAAGTCGAGCGTTCACTGATACGTACGGACGCCGACGAGGTCACTTACAACCTCCACATCCTGCTGCGCTTTGACTTTGAACTGCGTCTGCTGGAAGGCGATCTGACCGTGCGCGATCTGCCCGATGCCTGGCGCGAGCGCTTTAGCGCCGACATGGGCATCATCCCGCCGGACGACCGTGACGGCGTGCTGCAAGACATACACTGGTACGCCGGTGGTATCGGCGGGGCGTTCCAGGGGTACACACTGGGCAACATCTTGAGCGCACAGTTCTTTGAGCAGGCCACGCAGGCCCATCCCGAAATCGAGAGCGAGATCGAGGCAGGCAAATTCAGCACGCTGCACAACTGGCTCAAGGAGAGCATCTACCAACACGGGCGCAAATACACGCCGTCCGAACTGGTCGAGCGCGTCACTGGCGGCCCGTTGAACATTGAACCGTACATCCGCTACCTCTGTGATAAGTACGGGGAGTTGTACGGGTTATAAGTGTGCAAGTGAGCAGGTATGGAGCAAATAATGCGCAAACAACCCAACTCTCGAATGTGCTTTCTCTGCGGGCGGCAGAACCCGGTCGGGCTAAAGCTGACCTTTTACGAGGATCACGAGGCCGAACAGGTGCGGGTCGAGTTCAGCGTGCCGGAGGAGTATCAGGGCTATCCGGGCGTCGTTCACGGCGGCATCGTCGCCGCCATCCTGGACGAGACCTCCGGACGGGCCGTGATGCTGGGCAATTCTGACGATAACCTGATGGCTACGCTGCGCCTCACCATCCGCTATCGCCGTCCGACCCCCACTGAGACCCCACTGACGGCCATTGGCTGGGTGGAGCGAATGAGCGGCGTGGGCGCGCGGGTGGCCGGCGAGATCCGCCTGCCCGATGGCGTCGTCACCGCCGAGTGCGAGGCCACCGTGGGCAACGTGCCGGACGAGTTCCGCACCGCTTGGAAGAATGAGGAACAATACTGGAAGGTGTACGAGGAATAGGTTTGCAAGTGCGCAGGTGGCAAGTTTGCAAGTGAGTGGGGGATATGGCGTACCAGATTTCCCGGACGGTGGAGGGTGGAATCGAGCGCATCGTCTACACGCCGGAAACGGGGCGATTTCAGACGCCCATCTTGATGCAGCACGGTATGTTTCACGGGGCGTGGTGCTGGAGGTATTGGCAAGAGCTTTTCGCCGGGTGGGGATGGGAGACTCACGCCTTTAGCCTGCCGGGGCACGGCGCGGCGCCCACGCGGCGTCCGATCCGCTGGTGTACGCTTGGTTATTATCTCGGCTTTCTCAAAGCGGAGGTCGAGCGGCTGCCGCGCCAGCCCGTCCTGATGGGGCACAGCATGGGGGGCGCGCTGACCCAATGGTATCTCAAGCACGCGGGCCGCTTGCCCGCCGCGGTGCTGGTCGCACCGTGGACGTCACACAACATGCTGTGGTCGGTGCTGAAATTCGCCGCTCTCGACCCGGCGGGGTTCCTGTTGAGCACGGCCACGCTGACGACCACACCGATAGTGCGCAATCCGCGCCGCGCAGCCGCGATGTTCATCACTGAGGGCGCGCTCGTCTCGCCGGAGGAACTGCACGCCAACCTGGGGCCGGAATCTCTGTGGGTGTTGCTACAATATAATCCGCTGCTCTGGTCGCCCGCAAAGCACGCACAGACGCCCATGCTGTGGCTGGCGGGCGGCGCTGACGCCGTCATCAGCGAGCGGGAACAACGACGCTCGGCCGCGCACTATGGCGCCGAGTACATCATCGTCGAACGCGAGGGGCACAACCTGATGATGGAGCGCAGCTACCGCCAGACGGCGCAGACGATCCACGATTGGCTGGTCGAGCAGGGAATCAAGTAGCCGTCCAACCAGATTTGCCGAACCGCGCCGTCGTAAACAGACGGCGCTGGGAAATCAACCGAGCACCGCCTGTTTACGAGTGCGGCGAGTGTCAAGTCGAAATTTATTGGTGATTACCCACATGTCCAAATGTGACTGCATTGACTCTGTTTTCTTTCACCGCAGAGACCGCAAAACACGCAGAGAGGACCTTTTTGACCATCTCTGCGACCTCTGCGCGCTCGGCGGTGAGATGTGGGTAATCACCAAGAAATTTACCCCTAAAAATCCACAACCTATCTGTAACACAATCGTAACTTGGCCAAAAACTTAATGTGCTAAACTAATCCTGCACAACACTTGCAAGAACTTTTAACTTGCACATCGCCGCAATCCCCCTTGAGAAAATAAAATAATGCCCAAACCAAGCAAAATCCTGATAGTGGATGACGACCAAGAGATATGCAATCTGTTGTCCCAGGCCCTCTCTCCTCTGGAATATGAAATCACGTGTGTCCAAGACGTCTCCCAGGCGCTAGGCCAAATCAAGCAGGATCAATTCAGCGTCGTGCTCCTCGACCTAATGCTGCCCGGCCCCGACGGCACAGACGTCCTCAAGCACATCCACAAGCAGCAAACCAAGCCGGAAGTCATCATGCTCACCGCCCATAGCTCGCTAGAGACCGCTGTCGAGGCGCTGCGACTGGGCGCCTACGACTATCTCACCAAACCTTTCCGCATCAACACCGTCAGGTCCGCAGTCAGACGAGCCGTGGATAAACGCCGTCTGGAAACAAAGCTGACCACCATCTATAACCTGAGCCACGAGATAGCCCTGGCACAGAACGTAGATCAAGCAATCCAAGCAGTACTAGACGCCACATCGGGGGTGTTAGAGTTCGAAAGTTGCGGTATCTGGTTGATTGACCAAGAAAAAGATGAACTGCGCCGCCATGCGGCGCGCGGTTCGGAGCGGGAAGCGACGTTCAGACTACCCTTGAGCGACGAGAAGGGAATCACCGTAGCGGTAGTGCGCAGCGGGGAACCGCTCTACGTACCCAATGTGAAAGATGATCCCAGGTACGTAGCGGTGAGGGCGTCAACCCGGTCAGAGTTGGCCGCGCCGCTGAAGGTGAAGGGGCGCGTGATCGGAGTGCTGAACGCCGAGAGCGTCGAGTTGGACGGCTTTGACGAGAGCGACCTGAAACTTCTCTCCACTCTGGCTGCCCAGGGAGCGGCAGCGATCGAGAACGCGCGGCTGTACGAACAAGCGCAACAGGAGATTAAAGAACGCAGGCAGGTAGAAGAAGAGATCAAGCAACACAATGCCCAGCTAACCGCTCTGAACGAGATTGGCCAAGCCATCAACGCCACTCTGGATCTGCAAGAGACGCTGACGCTCATCGCCGACCTCAGCATCCAGTTATTAGATGTGGAGGCGACCTCGGTGCTGCTCTACGACAAAGCCGACGACGACTTGCAATTCGCGGCCGCCTCCGGCTTGGGCGCGAACCTGGTGATAGGCCAGCGCTTGGCAATGGGCCAGGGGATCGCCGGATGGGCGGCCCAGCACGGGGAACCGGCGCTGGTGCCAGATGTGTCAAAAGACCCTCGCGTGTTCAAGGGGTTCGACAGAGAAAACGTCTTTGCCGTCCGCTCGAGCATGTGCGTCCCCTTGCGCAGCAAAGACCAAATCATCGGCGTTCTGGAAGCGGTCAATAAAAAAGGGAGCGACTTTGACCAGGATGACTTACGCCTGCTAAGTTTGCTGGCAGCGCCGGCGACCACAGCTATTGAAAACGCCCGGCTGTTCGAAAAAGTAGACGCCGGGCGCGAGCAACTTCAGGCCCTCTCCCGCCGGCTGGTGGACGTACAAGAGGCCGAACGTGGGCGAGTGGCGCGCGAACTCCACGATGAGACCGGGCAGGCGCTATCCTCCCTGCTGTTGAGCTTGAGCATGTTGGAGCAGAACGCAGGCGACCCCGTAGCCGTGATCACCCGTGTCAACGAGTTGGAGAGTATGGTAGATAGAACGTTGGAAAACCTGCACCGGCTCTCAGTGAACCTGCGACCCGCCAGCCTGGATTACCTGGGATTGGCGCCAGCGCTGGAGCACTATGTCGAACTCTTTGACCAGCGGCACAGCATAACCTCGCGCTTTGAGACAATAGGACTTGATGACGAGCGGCTACCGCCGGCAGTCGAGACGGCCATTTACCGCATCGTCCAGGAAGCAATGACCAACGTACTGCGGCACGCTCAGGCCACCCGCGTTGACGTGCTCCTGGAACGACGCGGCGACCAAATCGTGACCATCATTGAGGACGACGGCGTCGGCCTTGACCACGTAGCCGCGACAAAGAGCGGGCGGCTGGGACTGCTCGGTATGCAGGAACGAGCCGAGATGTTGAACGGCACCCTGACCATCGAAAGCAGCGCCAGCGCAGGAACGACCGTGCTGGTCGAGATACCTGGCGTAATTCGTAATGCGTGAGACACAGAACATTCTAAATGCACAAGCAAAACGATCCTATCAGTATTCTGCTCGCCGATGACCACGGCGTGCTGCGGGCCGGCCTGCGCGCCCTACTCGATGCCGAACCAGACCTGCAAGTCGCGGGCGAGGCCACCGACGGCTCGGAAACTTTGCGTCTGGCCGGCGAACTGCGCCCCGACGTGGTGCTGCTAGATATCAGCATGCCGGGGCCGGGCGGCATCGAGGTTACACAGCAGCTAAAGGATACCTCCCCCGACGCGCGCATACTCATCCTCACCGTCCACGAGGACGAACAACTGCTCCAAGAAGCCATCCGGGCCGGAGCTTCGGGGTACATCACCAAGCGGGCCATCAAATCTGAGCTCATCAACGCTATCCACGCGGTTTGGCGCGGCGACCTCTACGTCCACCCGGCCATGATGCGTGCCCTGTTATCAAAAGACACTCCCCCCCGCTCCTCCGACGACGCCTGCGTCGAACCGCTGACCCCCCGCGAGACACAAGTCCTGAGCCTCATCGCTCAGGGGCACACCAACCATCAAGCAGCCAAAGTTTTGTGCATCAGCGTGCGCACCGTCGAAAGCCACCGAGCTAACATAATGGGTAAACTAGGCCTACGTGGCCGGGTAGAGTTGGTGCGCTATGCAATGGAACACGGCATATTTGAAACGTGATGTGCGAGACGTGATGTGCGAGACGTGATGTGCGAGACGTGATGTGCGAGACGTGATGCGTAATCCGTAGTTTCTACCGAATCCACTGCCTCTACCCCCGTAATTCCCCCTCTGATCACGTTTACAAAAATCCCAAGTTTATACCCTTCACAGCTACTCCCCAATCGAGTATACTTGTCATTGAGAGTATGGCCTTTTTTGGTGACATTCCATTCCGCACAGCCAAATCACCACATCTCAAACTATGCCAATAAAGACAAACATGCCCCCCATCTCTGTTATGCTTGTGGACGATAACCCCACTTTCCTGCGCGTCACGACCCAGTTTTTGGAGGCGCACGAAGGAATAGCCGTCATTGGCACGGCCGACGGAGGTGAACAAGCCCTGGAAAAAGCCCAGGCCCTACAACCACAAATCATCCTGATTGACCTGGCCATGCCCAACCTGCCTGGGTTGAAGGCCATCCCCCGCCTGCGAAAGATGCTGCCTCAAGTGGGCATCATCGCCCTGACCGTGATGAACACCAAGAGCTTTCAAGATGCGGCCCTGAAAGCCGGCGCGGACACATTCATCCCCAAGTCGCACATGCGCACCAAGCTGCTGCCGGCTATCCGGCAGCTCACACAATCCGGCGGCAAAATGACGCCAGAAGCAATAGACATCCCAAACAAGCGCCAGGATTCTCGACGCATCCTCATCATAGAAGACGACGACTATTTGCGCCGCCTCTATGGCAAAGCACTGAGCAAGGCAGGCTACGACATCCACCCAGCAGGAACGATCCAAGAGGCCCGCGACCTCCTGACTCAGGTCCGCTTCGATCTCCTGCTCTGCGACATCCACATGGGCCAAGCTCGCGGCACCGACCTGCTGACCGAATACGCCGACACGCTCTTTACCAGCGGCGCGCAAGTCGTCATGGTGTCGGGCCAGGCGCAGTACCGTGATATGTGTGAGGAGATGGGAATAGACTTTTTCCTGGAAAAGCCGGTCGCCATGAGCACGCTCGTGGCATTAGCAGACCGGTTGACGGCGCGGCAGAGCCTCTAGTCTGGGGAGTTGGATGTGACATTGACTATCGAAAAAGGCCCTAATTGAGAGAGCCAATTTACAATTAGGGGGCAAAAAATGAACGAGGCTTGCAATTTAAAAGGAGACGAGCAAATGAACAAAAAGAGTTTTTTCAAGTGGTTACTCGCGGGCCTGGTTGTGGCGCTGATGGCAACAGCCTGTACCACTCCCCAGGAAGCCCAACCAGAGGAATCCAAGCCCACCATCAGGCTGGCAGAGAATTCCTGGCTGAATGCCAAGTTGAACACCGCCGTGGCCAAAATTCTCCTCGAGGACGAAATGGGATACCCTGTCGAAGTAGTTCCTATTGATGGAGACGGCCAGTTCCCGGCTTTAGATAAGGGGGAACTTCATGCCACCCTTGAGGTTTGGGTTTCAGGGCGTAGCGCTGAGATACAGGAATATACAGAGAAAGGCACGGTGGAGATTGGAGGAGAGCTTGGGGTAGTGGGGAGACAAGGGTGGTTCATACCTGCCTATATGCTGGATGAGCACCCCGAACTGGCTACCTGGGAAGGGCTCAAAGACCCAGAGATCGCTGCCCTCTTCAGCACCCCCGAGACAGGGGACAAGGGGCAACTTCTTCTCGGCGACCCGACCTGGCCCTACATTGGCCCAGACGTCATAAAAGGCCTGGAGCTGCCCTTACAGGCGGTATACGCCGGCTCAGAAGAGGCGCTTCTGGCAGCGCTCGGAGAGGCTTACAGCAAAAAGGAGCCTATCTTGTTCTACTTTTGGACGCCTCATACGGCCTTTGCGCAGTATGAGTTGGCCGAAGTTAAGCTGCCGGAATATAGCGAGGAATGCGCCGCCAGGGCTGAGACGGGGGGCCGGGACTGCGGCTACCCACCGGATGTGTTGTTAAAGCTGCTCTCCTCAAATCTCAGCGATTATGCCCCTGAAGCGTACTATTTCCTCAAAAACTTTAACTACACAAATGAGGACCAGATCATGATGCTGGGACTGGTAGATGTCCAGGGGAAAACAATCGAAGAGGCCGCTCGCCTTTGGATTGAACAGAACGAAAACGTGTGGAGAGCGTGGATGCCCTACTAAAAGCGACACGCATTGAAGAGAATCAGTGACACTGTGCAACTGGATCAGTGCGATCCACAGCTAGATAATCTGAGCTCGACTTGTTTGGGCCAGGAATCCTGAAAAGCTATTATTAGCTACAAGGAGCAAGCGATGAAGTTTCTGAAAAAGAGCCTGATGACCCAGCTCGTCACCTACTTTCTGCTCCTGTCGGTGGTGACGGTGAGCCTGGTAGGGCTTATCGCTTTCTTGCAAGCCAGAGAAGCCCTCAAACAGGCAGTCTTTGATCAACTTGAGACAACTGCCACCCTCAAAGAGGACGAACTGAATCGCTGGGTGGCCGACCGGCGCGAGGACGTGCTCCTCATCGCCGCGTTGCCAGAAATGCGGGACCAAGCAGGGAAGCTTCTAAAGCTCGAAGAAACCGACCCAGAGTACCAAGCGGCCTATATCTTCCTCTCGGATTATCTGGCCGGGGTGGCCACCCGCAAGCAGGACATCCAGGAGATTTTCATCCTCACCGGCAAAGACGGTCAAGTCATCCTCTCCACCGACCAAGCCCGCGAAGGCGAACGTCATACCGACGCCGACTACTTTATCCAGGGACAATGGGGTCCTTCTATACAGAGCATCTACCTCTCGCCGGTCACAGGCAAACCGACCATGACCATCGCCACGCCATTGCTCAACGAGGTTGGCCTTCAATTGGGTGGAGTGCTGGTAGTCCACCTGAACCTGGAGAGGATGGACAAGATTGTCCTCAAGCGCGCTGGCTTAGGGACCAGCGGCCAAACCTACCTGGTGGACAGGTCTAACACCCTTGTATCAACAGAACGCTTTGGAGAGCAGGAATTCTCGCAGGGCATTCACAGCAAGGGTATTGACAACGCCATACAAGGCATAGACGGCTCAGCACTTTACTCGAACTATGAGGGCGTAGAAGTCATTGGCGTGTATCACTGGATTGGAAGGTGGGAGGTGGCCTTGCTGGCCGAGATGAACCAGCAAGAGGCATTTGCGCCCGCCCGCCAACTGGCCGGGATGATTATTCTGGTCGGGCTGATCTCGACCGGGGCGCTGGCGGTGGGGGTGTACCTGCTGGCGCGCCAAATCATCCGGCCCATTCTGGCCATTACTAACACCGCCGCCCAGATGGCCGCCGGAGACCTGACCTTGACAGTCCCTGTGCTGACCGAAGATGAAATCGGCGTGCTCGCCCGTGCCTTTAACGATATGACCGCCCGCGTGAGAGATCTGGTCGGCTCGCTGGAAGAGCGCGGCAACGAACTGGCCGCCCGCACCCGCGAAATCGAGGCCAGCCAGCGCGTCACATTCGCCGCCAGCGAGCGTGCCGACCCCGACCGGCTGCTGCAAATGGTGGTCAACCTGATCCGCGACCAGTTCCACCTCTACCACGTCCAGGTCTACGTCGTTGACGAGGAAAAACAAACGGCCGTGCTGCGCCAATCCACCGGCTACGCCGGGCGCAGGCTTTTGCAGAAAAGACACCACATTCCGTTGGACCAGCCCGCGCTGGTAACCAGGGCGATCCACAGCGGCGAGCCGGTGCTGGTGGCCGACGTGAACCAGACCGAGGATTGGCTGCCCAACCCCCTGCTCCCCGACACCCGCTCTGAGTTGGTGGTGCCGTTGAAAGTGGGAGACGAAGTCGTCGGCGTGCTGGACGCGCAGGACCGCGAGCCGGGCCGCTTTGTCCCCCACGTAGTGGCTCTCTTCCAGACGATGACCGACCAGATCGCCTTCCTCTTTGAGAACAGCGAGTTGGTCGAGCGCGTCACTGAGCAAACGCAGACGCTGACCATCTTTACCGACCAGCTCCGCTCCGCCGCCGACATCGCCCGGCGGTTGGGCGGTATCCTCGATCCCGAACAGTTGTTGCAGCAGGTGGTCGAACTGATTCGCAACCGCTTTGGCTTTTACCACGTCCACATCTATATGCTGGACGAGGCGGCGGGACGCTTGATCGTGCGCGCCGGTTCTGGCGAGGTGGGTCGCGTGCTGCGCGAACGCGGACACTCCATCCCGCTTGATGCGCCCAAGAGCCTGGTGGCCCGCACCGCCCGCGATCGGGAAACCCTGCTGGTGGAAGATACCAGCCTGGAATCCGACTTTATGCCCAACCCGCTGCTGCCCCAGACCCGCTCCAGTATGTCGGTGCCTCTGGTGGTCGGCGATAGAGTGTTGGGCGTGCTCAACATACAGGACGATCAGCCCGGCCGCTTCACCGAGACAGAGCTGGACACGCTCACCTCCCTGGCAGGGCAGATCGCCACCGCCTTGCAAAACGCCGCCTACGTCGAGGAAATCGAGCGGGCCGCCGAGGAATTGCGCGAGATGGACCGCCTCAAGAACGAGTTCATGGCCAACATGAGCCACGAGCTGCGCACGCCACTCAACTCGATCATCGGCTACGCCGAGCTGATGCTGATGGGCGTCAGCGACATAGACCCCGAGACGCTTGAGGACGTGCAAGCGATTTACAGCAACGGCCAGCACCTGCTCACCATGATCAACGACATCCTGGATATGGCCAAGATCGAGGCCGGCAGTCTGGTCCTGAACTTGGAGTCAGTGCAAATCGCGCCCTTGATTGACGAGGTCAGCGCCAAAGCGGTCGAACGGCTAGAGGGCAAGCCCATCGAATGGGCCGTCGAGGCCGAGCCAGACCTGCCGCCGATCCAGGCCGACCCCCTGCGGATCGGTCAGATTTTCAACAATCTGGTGACCAACGCCGAAAAGTTCACCGAGGAAGGCGCCATCAGCCTGCGGGCGCGGGCCGAGGATAGCTGGGTTTGCATAGAGATACAAGATACCGGCATCGGCATCGCCGAGAGCGATATGGACAAGGTGTTCGACCGCTTCCAACAGGTGGATAGCTCCAGTACGCGCACCGCCGGAGGCGCCGGCCTAGGGCTGGCCATCACGCGCCGCCTGGTAGAACTGCACGGCGGTGAGATTGAGGTGCAGAGCCAGCCCGGCGAGGGGAGCACCTTTACCGTGCGTTTGCCGGTGGAAGCGAGCAAGTGAGCAAGCCGGCAAGTTTGCAAGTTGCAAGTACGCATTACGCATTACGTATTCGGAGGTTTAACGATGGCTGACAACTCTATTTCCCCAGTTCGGACACGTGGCTCGTTTCGAGTGTGGGCCAACCTTTCGCTGCGCGTCAAACTCATTCTTCTGTTCCTTGCAATGGCGCTGCTCTCCGTGGGCACGATCGCCTTCCTCAACATCCGCAGCACCAGCGCCGCTCTCACCGCTCAAACAAACGAGAATATGACAGCTCTGGCCGTTTCAGAGGCACGCAACATCGGCATCCTCCTGGCCAAGCACGTGAGCGCTATGCAGGCGTTTGCCTTGGGCGAGAGTACGCAGAAGAGGGTGGCGGCCCAAAACGACGCCTACAGTGGCGGAACGGAGGCCATCCTGTCCGAGTTAGCCAAACTGGATGAACAGTGGGTGGCGGCCAGCGACGATGACGCGTTTGTTCGAGAACGACTGAACAGCGAACTGGCCTACGAATTGAAGGATGTCAAGACCGTCGTCCCTGACTTTGCGGAGGTCTTCTTGACCGACCGCTACGGCGGGCTGGTAGCAGCCAGCGACCGCACCTCGGACTATTACCAGGCGGACGAGGGCTGGTGGCAGGCTGCCTACAATGACGGCAACGGAGCGGTCTTCATCGCTTTGCCGGAACTGGACGAGAGCACCGGTGTCATCGGCATTGACATGGCGGTGCCTGTGTATGACCAGAGCAACGAGATCATAGGCATCATGCGGACGACGCTGGACGTTACCGCGCTGCTTGACCACTTGGCCGAGGTCAAGGTGGGGGAGACAGGCGAGGCCCATCTGCTCTTGGAAGGAGAGGTGTTCGTGGGCCGAGGCGGCGAGTCCGAGTCGTTTGATGATCCTACCGCGTTGGCCCAAATGGAAACTTCTCCTGCGGGCACTATAGCAACGAGTTACGACGGGCATTCCAGCCTGGTAGGCTACGCGACCATCTCTTCTCCAACGGGCGAGCAATACATCTCTGATCTGGGGTGGAAGGTGTTCGTTCACCAGGATCGGGGGGAAGCCCTGGCCGCCGTCGCACTCCAGACCCGCAACACCGCTCTATTGGCCCTGCTCATCGCTGGCATCGCGGCCGTCGCCGCGGTCGTTATGGGCCGGGCGCTGACCGGCCCCATCGTCAACCTGACCAATGCCATGACACAATTTACCGCCGGTGACATGGCCGCCCGCGCCGAGAGCAAATCGAGCGACGAGATCGGCGCGCTGGCATCCAACTTCAACACAATGGCGGAGCAGGTAGGCGACCTGTTGACCACAGTGCAGGCACGAAGCGCCGACCTGGAGGAGCGCACCCGTGAGCTAGAGGCCAGCCAGCGCGTCACATTCGCCGCCAGCGAGCGCATCAGCCCCGACGAAATGCTGGGTCTGGTGGTGGATCTGGTGCGCGACCAGTTCGACCTCTACCACGCCCAGGTCTACATCGTAGACGAGGAGAAACAAGCCGCCGTGCTGCGCCAATCCACCGGCTACGCCGGCAGCCAACTGCTGCAAAAGGGGCACCAGATTCCGCTGGACGCGACATCTCTCGTCAGCAGGGCGATCCACAGCGGCGAGCCTGTGCTGGTGGCCGACGTGAACCAGGCCCAGGATTGGCTGCCCAACCCCCTGCTGCCCGAGACCCAATCCGAGTTGGTGGTGCCGTTGAAAGCTGGTGGCCGCGTCATCGGCGTGCTGGACGCCCAGGATATGACGCCCGGCCGCTTTAGCGAGAGCACCGTCGCCCTCTTCCAGACAATGGCCGACCAGGTCGCTTTCCTGTTTGAGAACAGCGATCTGCTGGCGCGCGTCACCGAGCAGGCCGAGACGCTGACCGTCTTTACCACCCAGCTCCGCACCGCCGCCGAGATCGCCCGCCAGGCCAGCGGGGTACTCGACCCCGAACAATTGCTGCAACAAGTAGTCGAGCTGATGCAGAGCCGCTTTGGCCTCTACCACGCCCACATCTATGTGCTGGATGAGGCGACAGGCCAATTGAACGTCCGCGCCGGCTCCGGCGAGGTGGGCCGGGTGCTGATCGAGCAAGGGCACGCCATCCCGCTCGACCGGGAAAAGAGCCTGGTAGCCCGCGCCGCCCGCACACAAGAACCTGTACTGATTGAGGACACTACGCTCGAATCCGACTTTATGCCCAACCCGCTGCTGCCCCAGACCCGTTCCGAGCTATCGGTGCCACTGGTGGCCAGCGGCAAAGTGCTGGGCGTGCTCGATATGCAGGACGACCAGGCCGGGCGCTTTGCCGAGAGCGACGTGGACACCTACTCCACCCTGGCCGGGCAGATCGCCACTGCGCTGCAGAATGCCGGTCTCTTTGAGGCACAACGAGAGAGCGAGGAACGGTTCCGCTCCATCGTAGAGTACTCACAAGCCGGCATCACCATCCTGGATGGCGCCTACCACATGATCTACGTGAACGACGAATTTTGTCTCATCATGGGATATCCCCAGGAAGAGTTGATCGGTATGGATTTCCGGGGACTGCTCGACGAGGAGAGCTTGCAAATCGTTGCCGATCACTACGTCCGCCGGCAAAGGGGCGAGGAGGTTCCCTCGCGCTACGAGTTCGCCATAGTCCGCAAGGATGGCGAAAAGAGACAGTGCGAGATCAGTTCTACCACGTTCCAAGATTCGGCCGGGAATGTACGGACGGTGGGGCAGCTTTTGGACATCACCGAGCGTAAGCAGGCGGAGGAGGCCATCCGCGAGAGCGAAGAGCGCTTCCGCACATTGTTCGACTTTGCGCCGGAAGGGGTTATGGTTATCGACGTTGATAAACTGGCCTTTGATGACGTGAACGAGAGAGCATTAGAACTCTTTGGCTACACGCGCAAAGAACTGCTCGAAATCGGTCCGTTGGCCGTGAGCGCGGAGGTTCAGCCCGATGGCCGTTCGGCTATGGAAGTGATGGGCGAAGCCATCCAGGGCGCTATGGCCGGCGGCAGCCCCAGGCTGGAAGCGATGTACGTCCGCTCTTCTGGGGCAGAGTTCCCCGTTGATGTTCAGGTGGTAAAACTGCCAGAAGCAGACCGCAACCTGGTACGGGTGAGTTTTTCCGACATCACCGAGCGCGTGCAGGCGGAGCAGGTACTGCGGGAGAACGAGGAGCGGCTTGACCTGGCAATGGAAGCATCGAACGCTGGCGTGTGGGAGTTCTGGCCGCAAGACGACAAGGCATTCTTCGATGACCGCTGGTTCGCGATGCTGGATTACGAACCCGGCGAGCTTGCTCAATCTTACGCGACGTGGCGGAGCCTGTTGCATCCCGACGACGTAGAGCCTACCGAAGCCATCGTGTTTGCGGCAGTGGGAGCAGGCGACGACTTTGGGGCCGAGTTCCGTATGAAAACCAAAGGTGGCGATTGGCGTTGGCTCTACTCCATCGGCAAGACCATTGAGCGCACCGAGGACGGCGCCACTAGGCGCATGCTTGGTACACACACTGACATCACCGCGCGCAAACAGGCGGAGGCAGAACGGGAGCGCTTTACCATCCAACTACGCACCGCCGCCGACCTGGCCGAGCGAATCAACGCCATCCTCGATCCCGACGAACTGTTGAACGAGGTGGTAGACCAACTACAGAGCAACTTTGATCTCTATCACGTCCACATCTATCTGCTGAACGAGAAGACACGCGATCTGGTGATGCACGCCGGTTCCGGCGAGGTGGGCCAAAAGATGCTGCAACAGGGCCACTCCATCCCGCTCGGCCGGGAAAAGAGCCTGGTGGCCCGCGCTGCCCGCAGCCGCGAGATCGTGTCGGTGGCCGATACCAGCGCCGCGCCGGACTTTATGCCCCACCCACTACTGCCGGATACAAAGTCGGAGGTAGCGGTGCCGCTGGTAGCCGGTGACCGGGTGCTGGGCGTGTTCGATGTGCAGGACAACCAGGTGGGTCGCTTCACCGAGTCTGACCTGGACGTTTTCAGCACCCTGGCCGGGCAGATCGCCACCGCGCTGCAGAACGCCGGCTACGTCGAGCAGGTCGAAACGCGCCTTCAAGTCAGCCGGGCGCTGGCCAATGCCCAGACTGAGGATGAGGTGCTAGACGCGCTGATCCAACAGATGAACGTCTACCCCAACACCAGAGCCTCAATCTTTACAGTGGTTCCAGAAGCAGAGGAACTGACCATAGCTGTTCGACGCCAGGCGGTTCCTGAAAGCGAGAGCCTAGCGCTCCTCGAAGAAGGGATGCGCCTGCCGATTTCACAGTTCCCCTCCCTCCGAGACTCGGCTGAGGGCAAGACATCTGTATCATCCAATCTCCTCACAGACGAGAACGTTGATCCCGCTGTCCGCGAGATCGCCCGCCAGACAGGAGCGCGCAGCCAGCTTTCCTTGCCGCTCATGGCCGGAGGAGAATACATGGGCGTCATATCGGTGAGTTCGCCAGAGGAAGGGTATTTCGACGAGCGCAAACTGCACCTGTACCGGGCCGTGGCCGAGCATGGCGCGACGGCCCTGCGCACAGCCCGCCTCTACGAAGGCATCCAGGAAGCAGCCGGGCAGGTGCGCGAGGCCGACCAGCGCAAGAGCGAGTTCCTGGCCGACATGAGCCACGAGTTGCGCACGCCGCTCAACTCGATCATCGGCTACACCGAACTGATGTTGATGGGCGTCAGTGAAATAGATCCAGAAACACTCGAAGACGTACAGGCGATCTATGATAACGGTAAGCACCTGCTGCGTATCATCAACGACATCCTGGACCTGGCCAAGATCGAGGCCGGGCAGTTGGAGTTGGAGATGGAAGAGGTTCACATCCCAGCGCTGCTTGATGAGGTCAAGACCAGCAATGCCGGCTTGCTCATCAACAAGCCCGTCGAGATACTGATCGAGGCCGAGCAAGACGTGTCCCCAATCGAGGCCGACCGCGTGCGCGTCAGCCAGATTCTGAACAACCTGATCGGCAACGCCATCAAATTCACTGAGGAAGGCAGCATCACCATGCGGGCCTATGTCGACCGAAGCGGTCGGGGCGACGACGGATGGGTCTGCATCGAGGTTCAAGACACCGGCGCCGGTATGAGCGAGGATGACCTGCAAGAAATATTCAAGCGCTTCAAGCGGGCGGGAAGCTCGTTCACGCGGCGCACCGAAGGAACAGGACTGGGTCTCGACATCACGCGTCACCTGGTAGAGATGCACGGCGGTACGATTGACGTGCACAGCACCCCTGACAAAGGGTCAACATTCACCGTCCGCTTGCCGATGCAACAAGGGCAAGAGAGCGACGAGACTCAGTAGATCCAAATTTCAGACCTCGGAGGTCTCGGAAGGTGACATTGGTAGCAAAATTGCTTAGATTGCGCCCGTTTTTACCGGCAAAGGCGCTCTCGAGAGACCTCCGAGGTCTTGTTGT
>DUEK01000028.1 GCA_011192155.1 Thermoflexia bacterium | reverse complement strand
TATTTCATGTGGGCCTGGCTCTCGCCGGCGAAAGCTGCTTCCAGATTAGCTTGTGTCATCTTGTGCATTCAAATTCTCCTTGTCTAATTTTTTCACGCCTCACGTTTGACGCTTGACGTTCTACACTTCACGCAACAACGTTCTCAAATCAAAGTCATCATCCAGTAAACAGTCGGCATAAGCCGAGACGTCCACCCCCCGCTCGATGAGCCGGGTAACAGGCCGCGCCCGCTCCTTGTCGTTGAGCAAAATCGCGCCCACGATGCGCCCCTCGCGCAACACGAACTTGCGATAGTGTCCAGCCGCCACGTCCGCGCGCCGCAACTGGGTGTATGCGCCCCCCTCCACCGTGCTCTCCCCCAGCGAGGCCAACTCCGCCCCGGCGATCTTGAGCGTCGTGGATGCGAGCGTGCCAGTGTAGGTGCTGCTGCCCAACTCGACCATGTTCGCCGCCGCGACCCGTGCTTGCTCGATGGCGGCCGGGATGATGCCATAGACCCGGCCCGCGAACTCGGCCGCGTCCCCGGCGGCGAAAACGTCCGCCGCGCTCGTACGCAAATGCCCGTCCACGACGACGCCCCGGTTCACCTCCAACCCGGCCTCCTGCGCCAGCGTCACCTCGCTGCGGATGCCGGTCGAAAAGAGCACCAGTTCACCGGGAACCTCGCGCCCGTCCTTGAGCCGGACGCCGTCGGCACGCTCGTCTCCAGTGATGGCCTCCGTCGCCCCGCCGGTGATGATGCGTAGCCCCTGCGCTTCCAAGAGCGACCGCAACACCTCGGCCCCCTCGGCGTCCAGTTGACGCGGCAGCAAGTGGGAAGAGAACTCGACCACCGTCACGTCCAGGTCGGCGGCGTGCAGCGCCCGCGCCGTTTCCAGCCCCAGCAGACCGCCGCCGACGACGACCGCCGTGGAGACCTTTTGCGCATACGCCTTGATCGCCAGCGCGTCCTCCATCGTGCGCAGAGTAAAGACGCCCGCCTTGTCCGTGCCCTCACAAGGGGGAACAAAGGGGCGTGCGCCCGTGGCGAGCAACAGGCGGTCATATTCCACGGTCGAGTCATCGGACAGCGCAAGAGTATGGGCCGCAGGGTCGAGCGCGGTAGCCCGGACGCCCAGGTGCAGATGGATACCGCGCCCGGCGTACCAGTCCGGCGGACGAAAGATGAGCGCGTCCTTCTCGACCTGCCCGGCGATCAACTCCCACAACTGGGGGCGGCGGTAGTAGGGATGAGATTCCGCGCCAAAGAGGTGCACCTCAGTGGACGGGTCGGCCCGAACGATGGCCTGGGCTGCCGTCACACCGGCGACGCCGC
This sequence comes from Thermoflexia bacterium, assembly GCA_011192155.1. GTDB lineage: Bacteria > Chloroflexota > Anaerolineae > B4-G1 > B4-G1 > B4-G1. The sequence goes on along the minus strand of DUEK01000028.1, from coordinate 20,366 downwards.
TACCGACGATGATGTGCTTCATCCTCTATTCCACCTTCTCGAACATATCCTTGCCCACGCCGCAGTCCGGGCAGACCCAGTCTTCGGGCACATCCTCAAAAGATGTGCCGGGCGCAACCCCGTTATCGGGGTCGCCCTCCTCCGGGTCGTAGACGTAACCACAAACGATGCATTCCCACTTGTCCATTGTTATTTTCTCCATTGTTATTTTCTCCTTTGAAATGAAATAGTAGGGCGGTTTTGCTAACCGCCACTTTGACAACCTGGGCAATAACCGCGAAACACACCCAGATAATCTATCACCCTGAACCCCTGAGCGTGTTCAGGCGGAAGCGCCGGTGGATCGCTGTAAGGTACATCCACCACCTGCCCGCATCCCAGGCAGACCAGGTGAGCGTGATTCGACGTGTGAAGGTCATAGCGCCGCTCCCCCAAACCCAGGTCCAACTCGAGCAACTCGCCTATCTCGACCATCTCGTGCAGCGTGTTATAGACCGTGGCGGGCGACATATCGGGCATTACACTCTGCACGCGCTGAAACACCTGGTCGGCGGTAGGATGTATGCCGTCGCTATCCAGCAATGCCTGGACGATGGCCCGCCGCTGAGGCGTCACCCGGCGGCCATGCTCCCGCAATTGCATGCAGAGCTGATCCACTGTAGGCATGAGATTACACCTGAACCTGTTGGCCCGTCTGAGGGGCCACTCTTCCGCCTAGCTCCCGATCCAGCATCAGCAACCCCTGGCGGCTATCCCCGATCATCTTGAGCGTCTCGATGACCTGACCAACACTGTCTTCCTCCTCGACCTGTTCAGTCACGAACCACTGCAAGAAAATCTGGCTGGCGTAATCCTTCTCCTGCACAGCGAGCGCGTAGAGATCGTTGATCATCGCCGTCACCTTTTGCTCGTGCGCGAGCGTCTTTTCGAAAACGTCGAGCAGCGACTTGAACTCGGCCGGCGGTTGGTCAATCGCTTGCAAAACCACCCGCCCGCCCCGCTCGTTGACGAAATCAAACATCTTGAGCGCGTGCATCCGCTCCTCCAACTCTTGCATCCGCATCCAGTGGGCCATGCCCGGCATGTTCACGGACTCGCAATAAGCCGCCATAGAGAGATACAGGTAAGCGGAGTACAGCTCGTTCTTGATCTGTTCGTTGAGCGCATCCTGGATTTGTTGGTTCAACATCACACTCCTCCTTAAAACGTTATTTGTAGATATTACTAATTTATAACCATTATAACATACTATTCACTCTTTGTCAAGCATCTGGCGGCGCCCAATCTCTGGTTGGCAGACCTTGACGCCGCCGAGCTTTCGGCTACAATGGTGTTGCGATGGAGACCACTGTTCAGGCCCTGCGCCATATCCCTCTCTTCGCTGGCCTCTCCGGCGAGACGATGGCCCGCGTCGCCAACGCGGCTATCCGCCACACCTACGCGCTGGGGGAAACAGTCATTTTCGAAGGCGACCCTTGCCAGGCGGCTTACTTCATCGCCGAGGGGCAGGTGCGCGTCTATCGCCTCTCGCCCGAGGGGCGCGAACAGGTGCTGGTGCGGCTGGGACCGGGCCAAGCTTTTAATACGGCGCCTCCGTTTCAACGGGACGGCGTCAACCACGCCACCGTCGAAGCGCTCACCCTGGTCACTCTTTTTGCTATCACGTGTGACGAGTTCCGCCGCCTGGTAGGCGAGTGTCCAGAATTGGCCCTCGCCATCCTGTATGATTTCGCCGATCGGCTGGATCACCTGACCAATCTGGTGGAGGATCTGTCGCTGCGCACAGTGCGGGGGCGGTTGGCCCGCTTTCTATTGGAGAACGCCGATACGGATACAGCGACCAGCCGCTGGACACAAGGGGAGATCGCCGCTTACCTGGGCACGGTGCGTGACATGGTGGGGCGCACGCTGCGGGCCTTTGCCGACGCCGGTTTGATACGCATGGACCGCCAGCGTATCGTGCTGCTCGACCGGGAGGGGTTGGAAATTGAGGCGCAGCGTTGAAGTGGAGCGATAGAGGTTGACGAAAGCCATGTCGAGATCATGTACCAGCCCCACAGCCGCCAAAGTATTGTCGGCGGTACCCTATTTCGCAGAATTAGACTCGGCAACGCTAAAGACCATCGCCCAGGCAGCCGTCCGGCGGGACTATAAAGCCGGTCAGGTCGTGTTTGGGGCTGGAGAACCCTGCGCCGGCCTGTGCGTCGTTCAAGAGGGCTGGCTCAAGGTGATCAAGCTCTCTGCGGACGGGCGCGAGCAAGTATTGCGCGTCGTGGGCGCCGGCGAGACGTTCGGCGAGATGAGCGTCTTTGCCGACAAGCCCAATCCGGCCACAGTCGTCGCACTGGAGCCAGCCACGGTTTGGATCATCCAACGGGACGCCATGCTGCGACCACTGGATCGCCACCCCGCTATGGCCCGCGTCATCCTCCAGAACATGGCCGAGCGGGTGCTGCACCTCGTCACCCTGGTAGAGGATTTGTCTCTGCGGACAGTGGAGGCGCGACTGGCACGGCTCTTGCTGGAGCGGGCGGCCGAGGGAACCCTGCACCGTCGTCGTTGGGCTACGCAGGCCGAGATAGCGGCGCGGCTCGGCACCGTGTTGGTGGTGCTCAACCGGGCGTTACACGGTCTGGCTGCGGAAGGGCTGATCGAGGTGGAGCGGCACCAGATCCGCATCGTTGATCGGGAGGGACTAGAGACCAGGGCCATGCTCAACGAGTAATTCGCGGCCCAATTCAACAAAAGTTCAAGACAATACGTCGCTCAAGTGGTATACTGACAGCACAAAGCTGTTCAATAAAGGCCTGGGCGATTTCCTGTACAGACAGTAATGTGATTCAAATTGAGCGGCAACACGTGAGGTAACCTGTCCCTCACTATACCCGCAAAAGTTATAAAGTAAAATTAGGAGGATACGTTATGCCTGGCAAACAAATAATGTTCGCCATAGTCACGTTTTTGCACGATCTGTTCACTGCCGTTTGGATCGGAGGGCTGATCACTCTGGGTCTCACCGTTCTGCCCTCGGCCAAAAAGGTGCTGGGGATGGGGCCGCAGACTAAAAAGCTGATGGACGCCATCCAGAAACGGTTGAGCGTGCTGGTCTATGTGAGCATCGCCGGCCTGTTGTTGACCGGACTACTCCTATCCAATCGCAACCCGGCATTCCAGGGGCTGTTCAGTTTTGGCAATCCCTACTCGACCGTGTTGGCCCTCAAACACGTCCTGGTGCTGGCGATGATCGCCGTATCCCTGTACCGCAGCCTGATATTGGGCCGCCGGAGCGGGCCATCCACTCCTTCCCAGGAAAAGCTGAGCGCAGGGCTGTTGTTCTTCAACATCATCCTGGGGGTGGCGATTCTGCTCCTCAGCGGCTTTAGCGTTGCCTTGGGATCGGCGCCCCCGGCGTGACGGTTCGTCGTAAAATGGGCCATTCACACACAAAATAGGAGGATATAAAGTGAAAGATACAGCGCGGAAAAATCGTTCGATCATGGCAATTTTGCTCGTCGGAGCGGGCCTCTTTATGGTCGCCGTCGTTCCCTTCCTGGTTCAATCGACGCTTGACCCTATGCTACAAGGCCTGATGAAAAAAGTCGCCGAGGATCCGAGCTATGCCAGCGGGCCGATGTTGATGGCAATCTTTTACCCCCTCTGCCGCGCGCTCATCATGGTGGCCGGCGTGACCGCCATCCTGATCGCTTATCCACTGTGGCAGGGTGAAGGCTGGACGTGGCCTGTGGCCCTCACTTGCCTGGCCGTCCCTGCCATCGGCGGGATGTACATGATGCTCCCCTTTGTGTCCTTCGTCAAGGATACGTTCCCGCCCCCAATGCCCATCATTCTGACGGGCTTGATCGGTTATTGGGGCATCCTTTTGCTCAAAAAATCAGAGCGGGCGCAAAGAGTGGTTGACTTTATCGTCTTTACCTTGTTGGGCGTCGCCACGGGGGGAGGTTTTGTGCTGGGATTTGGCGCGATGCGGCAACTGATGTCCCGGCCGGGCAAGCCGCTGTTCATCAACACTAAAATCGCTTCACTGACCGTCGGCGGCCCGTTGAACTGGATCTGCGCTTTCTTTGTGTTCGCTGCCATCCCGCTGCTCGCCCAACGCAAAGCGCTGGGATGGTGGCTGGCGTTGATTGGCGCTGTATCCGCCGTCGTGGGGAGTCTGCCCACGTATTTCATCAGTCTGAGTGGATACTATTTGATCGGCATTGCGTCCGGTACCATTTTGACAGTGACACTGCTGATACCGTCGGTCAAGCGTCGCCTGATCGGGGAACTCGCGCCGGCGGCATCCCAAGTATCGTAAACCAAGTTTCAGTAGATCCAAAATGTTACGACAACAAGACCTCGGAGGTCTCTCGAGCGCCTTTGCCGGTAAAAACGGGCGCAATCTAAGCAATTTTGCTGTCAATGTCACCTTCCGAGACCTCCGAGGTCTGAAATTTGGATCTACTGAGTTTGTAACTACCCAGACCAACGCAAATTTGAACGTTTCAGGCTCTCAGCCCTCGTCCCCGAGGGCGGTGTGGGCGAGAGCACTGTATTCTGAGTAGCCATCCTCYGCACAAGRCGCCCCCGGGACGGGGGCTGTAAGCAGTGGCTGGGTAGTTACCTACGTCTTAATCGTCGCCGGGAGGTTTGATGAACAATCCCACTTCGACTGTCTCGCCAGCGGAAGTCGCCGAGGCTGTTCCCATGATAATAGCATAGCGGTCTGTATGGCTGATTTCAAAAGTTATGGGGCCGGAACTCGGCTTGTCTTTGGTCTCTCCGTTCCAGGCGTATGTGTATATGCAGTTCCCTCCGTATCCTTCGGCAAAAATCGTAGCTGTCCATCCGCCTGCGTTGTAGACTCGGTCTAAATACCAGGCTTCGAGCCGGAGCGGCCCGCCTTTGCAGTCGGCGGGGATGGTTGGGGTTAGCGTGGCCGTCGCCGTTACGGGCGGTGTGGGGGTCAACGTGGGAGTGGGCGTAAGTGTTACCGTTACCGTTACCGTGGAAGTAGGCGTCAAGGTGAGGGTGGGAGTAACTCTGGGCGGTGTGGGCGTATCTGTTGGAGCCGGAGGCAGGGGGAGCGGGGCGGCGGGGGTTGTCGGGAAGTGAGGTTCGGAGGTCTCGCGCCGTCCATTTTTCCCATAACCAGCGGGCGGGGGCAAAAAGATGGATTGTTCTGCGTAGGGTATCACGGTAGCAGAGCTATCTTTTACAATCAGCCAAACGTTCACATGATATTCTGTATCTTGCTCATCTGTAAAAGTAATGGCAGTTGCGTGGGGAGGGATGTCGCTTGGCGCCATCGGTATGTCGGCTTGGCCCCAGGGTCTTTCGGTGTAGCGAGCCAGTGGGCGCTGTGGACCTAATACGATGGTGGTTCTGGGGCCAGGCGCTCCTTCTACGGCGAATAGTGCAAGCCAATCGCCATCTTCTGGCAGCCCGTGTCGCACCGCTACAGCGCGGGCGTAGGAATCCAGTACGGAGGTAGCATAGCGGCGCGTGACGCGCAGGTGAATTTGCTCCCACGAGCCGTTATAGGCAGCCAGCGAGTAATACAAATCGCCGCGCCCATCCTGAATGACGGTTGTCAGCGCCCGTGCTCCCCAGAACACGTTTGTCCAAGGATTCATCAATTCCTCTGGGCTGGGTCGCCAGGAGAATGGCATCACCATCATCAGCCCGACGGCTCCGGCCGGCCCTTCTACCGTCGAGCGGCCTTGTGATTCCTTCCAGATCAAGGCCGCGATGAGGTCTGGGTCCAAATTCCGTCTCTTGGCCTCCTGGAGAATGATGGGTTCCCAGCGAGTAATTGCGTAACTCCAGTGTGGTGAAAGAGCGAGTTCGTCAGTGGAATCCCCGCTCTGTGCAAGAGCGGGGTTGTGGAATGTGATGGTGATTATCATCGCCAGGGAAATAATGGCGAGTGTTAGACGCTGGGCCTGCATCGAGATGCGATTGCTCCTTATTTTTCCTCTGTTGTAGGTGTGAGGAAAGCGGCGGTACTATATCGGAAAGCACGCGATTTGTCAAGCTATCGTGTTTTAGTGATGGCGAGGCCGGAACATCCACCAATCTTTTCCCAGGCCATAGTGATACCGAAAATGACTCTTCTGAGCCATATCAACAGACATCCACAGGCCAAAATGGGTGTTTGAGCGGCCAAATTAAGCCAAAAATCTTGACGACAGGGGATGATTGTGTTAAAATATGTACAATCTAGAGGCTTTCAAGGAACTACAAATGGGATCAGAACTTGTACAGCAATTCCCGTTATGGGGGAAAAGTCAGGTCGTAGCCGCGATTTCGCAATCGCGCAGGGCGCTTTACGCGGAAAAACAGACGCGATTTGGAAATCGCGGCTACAAAACGGGAATTGCTGGAACTTGTAAAGAAGAACACATTCGAGTTCTGGCCCACTGACATTTGCTAGTTTCGCTAGATCGGACATTAGGGCGGTTAAGGGAACTCGAGAAGGAAACCGGCGAGTTCCTGACCACACAGTGGCTGCGAGGGCCTTTTAACCTGCTTATGGTCCGTTTCGACGTTTCTGTTCTTGTCAAAGCCCGACTTGGTGCGGCGCTCACTCTAGACGTGGACGCCGGGCCTCAAAGCCTGACCGACGCCTCGACAGAACTTGGCCAAGCCCTGGAGGTGGATTTTCTTCGAGGAACCGCCCAGGTCATTCGCGTGCAAGACGGACTGCTCATTCAGGGCGCTTTGGAGTCGCAACTGAGACTAGAGTGCGTTCGTTGTTTAGCTCCCTTTGTTCTCCCTATTACGCTGCAATTAGAAGAGACGTTTCGGTTGGCGAAAACAAGCCCCAACCCTGAGACGCCTTATGCGGTGAGTGATAGCGGTTGGCTAAATCTGACCCCTCTGCTGCGTGAACAAGGTTGGTTAAGCATCCCGATGAAGCCCCTCTGCAGCGCCGATTGTAAAGGACTATGCTCGCAATGCGGCGCGAACCTCAACTCGGAGTCGTGTGTATGTGAAAAGGTAAAGATTGACCTACGCCTGGCTGCGTTGAAAGAGCTACTGTAGAGTGCCCAAAACCCCTACGGTGTTCTTCATACGGCAAGAAACAGATATTGACGAGGTTTTGGGCCTTTCTAAAAACTGTTTCCTAGTAGTTGTTGTGAAAGTAGGAGCCCTATGGACATAGTTGACGAACTGTTGGAGAGGGCGGAAGTGCAGGGCTATCTGACGGCTGACAATATTCTAAACCTATTGCCGGAGGCAGAGGAAACCCCGGAGCAGCTTGAGGACGTCTTTATTTTGTTGCACGAGTCGGGGATTGAGGTGTACGACGATGAAGATGAGGCGGAGGAGGAACAGTCGCTGCGTGCTGATGTTGACGCTTGTGGAACGAACGGGGGTGATGACTACGATCTGAACAGAGTATCTGGCAGTGATACGGTGGGGCTGTATCTCAGAGAGATGTCTCGTGTACCTCTTTTGACGATTGAGGAGGAGGTTCGGCTGGCAAAGGCTGTCGAGGCCGGTCGCGGCGCCCAGGACATTTTGCAGAATGACGGTTCTGACCCACGGCAACGTCGAAAGCTCGAACAGCAAATCGAGGACGCGTTGTCTGCCCGCGAGCATTTAATCAAGGCCAACACCCGCTTGGTGGTCAGTATAGCCAAAAAGTACATAGGGCGCGGCGTGCCGTTCTTGGACCTGATCCAGGAAGGCAACCTGGGCCTGATGAAGGCTGTGAAAAAATTTGATTACACCCGGGGCTACCGCTTTAGCACCTATGCCACGTGGTGGATTCGGCAGACGATCACGCGGGCGATTGCCGACCTGGGGCGCACGATTCGCGTACCGGTTCACATGTCAGATCGTATTCGGCGGCTCTACAAGGTAGCCCGGCATCTTGAGCAGGAGTATGGTCGCCGGCCAACGCCGGAGGAGCTCGCGACCGAGATGGATATGGAGCCGCGCAAGATACAGTGGATGCTCAGAGTCTCGTGGCGTCCGATGAGCCTGGAACATCCGATTGGCGAGGACGAAGACAGTGAGCTGGGGAGCTTTATCGAGGACGATACGACCCCTACTCCAACTCAGGACGCGTATCAGCACCTACTTGGCGAAAAGATTGAAGAGATGCTGGCTACGCTAGGCCCGCGCGAGGCGCGCATTCTAAAGCTCCGCTTTGGCCTCACCAATGGGCGTAGCTACACGCTTGAGGAGGTCGGCCAAAAGTTTGGGCTGACGCGGGAACGCATTCGGCAGATTGAGGGCAAGGCGCTGCGTCGGTTGCGCCATCCCCGCCGCAGCCGCCAGTTGCGGGATTATCTGCGTTAGAGAAAAAAAGATGCTACACTGTCACCTGGCAATGATTATGATCATGTGCAGCCCGCCGTGGCGGGTGGGAGGGAAGGCTTCCTACCCGCGATAGGCCGCTTTGCGCTTGCGGCCTCACGGCAAGATACCGCCAGCCTTTGCTGGCGGTTTTTGTTTATTCATACCCTATGTTAAAATAAGTACTATCAATAAGGAGGAACACCGATGTCAGAACACATTCTCGTCGCTATCGCCTGGCCCTATGCCAGCGCCAATATCCACACCGGCAATGTCACCGGTTCCCATCTCCCCGGAGATATCTATGCTCGTTATCACCGTCTGGCCGGCGACCACGTGCTGATGGTCTCTGGCTCAGACTCGCACGGCACGCCCATCACCGTGGTCGCCGACCAGGAGGCCAAGTCCCCGCGCGAGGTCTTTGAGCGCTTCCATCACGGCTTTTTGGAACTGTTTCAACGCCTGGGCATCAGCTACGATCTGTTCACTCACACCGATACGGAGAACCATCATCGCGTTTCCCAAGACTTTTTCCTGGCCTTGCTAGAGAAAGGCTATCTCTACAAACAGATTCAGGAGCAGATGTACTCTGAGACACAACAGCGATTTCTGCCCGATCGCTATGTCGAGGGCGTGTGCCCAAAGTGCGGGTACGAGGGCGCGCGAGGCGACCAATGCGATAACTGCAATACACTGCTGGATCCCAAGGACCTGATCAACCCGCGCAGCAAGTTCGATGGCAGCACGCCCATCGTCCGCGAGACGGAGCATTTCTTCCTCGACCTGCCCAAGCTGGCCCAGGAGGAATTGGCCGAGTGGCTTCAGCGGGGCAAGGAACACTGGCGGCCCAGTGTGATCAACTTTGCCCGCCGCTACGTGGGCGAGGGGTTGCAGGGGCGGCCCATCACCCGCGATCTGACGTGGGGCATCCCGGTGCCCGCGCCGGGGTGGGATGGCAAATGCCTTTACGTCTGGTTCGAGGCCGTCATCGGCTACTTTTCCGCTAGCGTCGAGTGGGCGCACAACCAGGGCCGCCCTGAGGCGTGGAAGGATTGGTGGTACGATCCGGCGGCCAAAACATCCTACTTTATCGGCAAAGATAACATCCCTTTCCACGCCGTCATCTGGCCGGCGGAGCTGATGGGGGTGGAGCGGCTCTACGAAGACGATCCAGCCAAGAAACTCAACTTGCCCTACGATGTGCCAGCCAACGAATTTATGAACCTGGAGGGGCGCAAGATCTCTGGCAGCCGCAACTGGGCCGTGTGGATGGACGACGCGCTCGACCGGTACGACCCCGACGCGCTGCGCTACTATTTGACGGTGGCGATGCCAGAGTCGCGGGACACGGATTGGCTGTGGGATGGTTTCGTGCATCGCAACAACGACGAACTGGTGGCTACCTGGGGCAACCTGGTCAACCGGGCGCTGACGTTTGCCTACAAGCGCTTTGATGGCCAGACGCCCACGCCGGGGATGTTGGAGGACATAGATACCCAACTCTTGGCCAAGGTTGAGGCTGGTTTCGAGACTGTCGGCCAATTGATCGCCGGCTGCAAACTGCGCGCCGCGCTGAGCGAGGTGATGGCGCTGGCGCGGGAAGCCAATCGCTATCTGGATGAAAAAGCCCCCTGGTTCCAGATCAAAGAGGATCGCGAGGCGGCCGGCGCGACCATCTACACAACACTCAAGGCCATTGATTCACTCAAGGTACTCTTTGCTCCTTTCTTGCCCTTTACGTCTGAGCGGCTGCATCAATACTTGGGTTACGAGGAACCGTTGTTTGGGCGGTCGTGTATCACCACTTTTGAAGAAGAGGGGGGGCGAGTCCACGAGGCGCTATGCTACGACCCCAGCGAGGCAACGGGTACGTGGCAGCCCAGCCAACTGCCCCCAGGCCAAACGCTGCGCAAACCCAAGCCCCTGTTCAAGAAACTGGACGAGGATGTGATCAAGGAGGAATTGGCCCGCATTAGCGCCGGGGAGCCTGTTGCGTAACGTGTAGTACGGAAGCACCATTGACACAGGCGCTTGCTTGGGCTAGAATTCTTGGTAAGTAGAAGCACTTGTTGACAGATGTAGATCGCAAGAGGATAGATCAAATAATGAAAGGAGAAAAATATGAGCAAGCAAACGCGAAGAATGTTCAGTGTGTTTATCCCGGTGATGGTAATGGTGCTGGCGTGTACGTGCCTTCCATCCGGGAATGAGGCAGATACCCCTCCCCCGCCGCCGCCCGGTGCTATTTTCCAGGATGACTTTGGCGACGAAGGTTCCGGCTGGGAGGTGGGGGACTATGACACCGGCAGCGTAGGCTACAAGAACGGTGTCTACTTTGTCACATCTGAAGAGCTGGAGATGGTGATGTGGGGTGTGGCTAACCGGTCATTTGACAACATTGTCGTTGAGGTGGATGCTACCCAAATCTCGGCTGGGGAGACCGACGACAACGCCTACGGAGTCGTATGCCGGGAGCAGGGCAACGGCGATGGATATTACCTGCGCGTCTCTGGGGATGGCTACTACTCTATCGCCAAGGCCGAAGGCGAGGAGTTTGAGGCGTTGGTGGAGTGGGCAGAGTCGGACGTCATCCGGCAGGGGGACGCGACCAATCACATCCGGGCGATATGTGATGGTTCTACCCTGACCCTGTTCGTCAACGGGCAGCGCTTGGCGACGGCCGAGGACAGCACCTTCGCCAGCGGCGATATCGCCCTGACCGCGACGACCTACGAGGAAGACCCGTCAGAGGTTCACTTTGACGACCTGGTGGTGAACAAGCCGCGATAATGAGCTTTTGCCTGTGTGTGGCGGCCCTCTCATCAAGAGAGGGCCGTTTTTTGTGTTTTTATTACCGGACGCTTTCAGGGCACCAAATCAGCTACACAGAGAGCGCAGAGAAAGCGCAAAGAGATACACCGAGATGTTGGAAAATCGGATCATTTGACGAAGGAACTGCTTCACACTGGTAGGTTCTCTCAAAAAACGCATTGAGGCAAAAGTCGCACTGTTACACAGGGATGCGCAGAGAAGACGCAGAGATACACAAAGAAAAGCACTCTGAGGCTCTCCGTGGCTCCTCTGTGTAGCTCTGTGTAACAAACGTGTTACTTTTACCGTAATGCCAAAAAACCCTCTGCGTCCCTGAATTCTCTGCGAATCTCGGTGTAATCAAGAGTCTGGCAAAAGTGTCCGGCAGCAAATTTGCGTTGAGAAGATTGTGGCGGGCGAGGTTTGGAAAGTAGGTTGAGTGGTGGTACAATACCACACGATTGCGCACGGAGCGAACGCGCACGGAGCGAACGCGCGTAATTCAACACATTGTTCAGGAATAGGAGTAACCCGGTGAAAGAACCCACACTTTACCAGTTCGAACGTTCGTCATTGTTGATCGTCATCTCTGGCCCGGCCGGGGTGGGAAAAGATGCCGTGCTCCAGTGCTTGCAGGAACGAGGCTGCCCGTTCCATTTTGTCGTCACCGCCACAGACCGTCCGCCGCGACCGGGCGAGGTTCACGGTGTGGACTATTTTTTTCTTACTACCGATGAGTTCGCCGAGATGGTTGAGCAGGATGAATTGCTGGAACACGCCATCGTTTATGGGCAATACAAGGGCATTCCCAAGCAGCAGGTGCGTGAGGCGCTGGCTAGCGGCAAGGATGTCATCATGCGTATTGACGTGCAGGGCGCGGCTACTATTCGACGGCTGGCGCCGGAGGCCGTGTTGATCTTTCTGACCGCTTCTTCAGAGGAAGAATTGGAACAGCGGCTGCGCGCACGCGGCGGCGACTCTTCCGCGCAACTCCAAAAACGTATCGTCACCGCCCGCGAGGAGATGATGCGCTTGCCCGAATTTGACTATGTCGTCGTCAACCGGGACGGGGAACTGGATCAGGCGGTGGACGATGTGCTTGCCATCATCCAGACCGAGCACTGCCGCGTCGAACCGCGTGTGGTGAGGTTGTGATCTTGAAAACCCTAAAGGTTTTCCGAAACCTTTAGGGTTTGGCAAGTCATCCCAATTGCGAGCGCAGTAGCTCGAAAGCGGCCGTGACCGTCGCCGGGTTTGTCAGCCAGCCAACTACCAACTCCCAGTAGGACTCTTTGAGTTTGGGCAGCACGCGCTCCTTGACGTCGCCCGCCAGGCTGGCCTTGACCTGGGCCAGTCGCCCCTGATTGGCCGGATCGTTCAGCCACGTCTCGTAGGTCTGGGGAGTCGCTACGGCTGACCGAAGCTCCTTCCGAATCCACTCGGCCAGGACAGCCGAGAATAGGGTATAGCCGTTGTCTTGCTCGGTCACCACCCCGCGACGGGCTAGCTGTGCCAGTGTGGGACCGGCGTGGCTGTAATAATCCGTCAGCTTTCCCTTGCTGAACCCACCGCCGGCAGTGCGATCTTGGGGCGCGCTCAACAGCGCCAAAACGGTCAGGCTGATCTTTTCCTCGTCGCTGGAATGACGCCAGGAATGTTCCATCGTATCTTCGGCCTCGGCGGTGAAACGCTCTCTGGTATAAGTCAGGCGCTCCCTGTCAGGTAGCCCTTGCTGGTAGGCATCGAACAAGAATCCCCCCCCGATCTGTAAGTAGTAAGGATGAGCGCCGGCGATGGAGGCGAGAAAAGCCCGCTCGCTCTTTTGGAAACGGACATCCGTATCCGCCAGGTAACGCTCAAAAAGTTCATCCGCTTCTTCAGGATCGAAAGATCCCAAGTGGACGGTGGCAAAGATGTTAAAAAAGGGCGAAGCGCGCACGTCATCCGAGTGGGAGAGGGTGCTCAGTTCGGCGTAACTGGCTGTGATCAATGCTAGCCGATGATGGATGGCCAGCGCGCGCAGCCCGTAGAAAAAATCGGGGCCAAAGTTCGAGTTACCTGCCACCCGCTCGAACTCGTCCAGCAGCAGTACTACCGATAGCCCGGCGTCGTCCAACTGGTCGAACAGGTCGCTGAGATCAAAGGTATCCAGGTTTTCGGCCTGGCGTAACTCCTCGACGGCGACTTTGAGCTGGCCATCGGGCAGGGTGCGTGATAGTTGGCGCAACACCCGATCCCAAAAGCGGCGAGGCGTGGCCTGGGACGAGAGCATCTGTGGGTCAAGGCTGAGCACGCAGGCTGTTTCCCTCTGATCCCCCAATTCCAAATTTTGGGCTTCCAGCGCGTTGAGCAGCGACGATTTACCGATGCGCCGCTCGCCCACGACCGACGATGACTCAAAGGCAGCGTTGCGCAGCCGGGTGAGAATCTGGTTCATCTCGCTCTCGCGTCCGACAAAGCGGGCGGGGTTGGTGATGGGGTTGCCGTATGTGAAAGGGTTGTTTTTCATCGTGTCTCCTTATAATCCTTTGGGGCTCTGTTCCAATCAAATCCTAAAGGTTTTCCGAAACCTTTAGGATTCATCGCACCAGGGCTGACGCTCCGGGCCGATCCAGTAATCTTTTGAAACGCTTTGTCCGTCGGCCGATTCCACAGTGATGTTGTAGAGGATGGGGTTACATTCACCAGCCCACATGAATTCGATGGAAAAGTCTCGTTCTGAGGTCAGGCCGGCGACGTTGTGTTCGTGTGTGACGGTAAAAGGCGCTGTGCCGCCGGTGATCTGTATCATGAGCGTCACTTTCTTTTGGCCGTCCTCCTGTGGTTCCCAACTGTGTACCCATTCTGGCGCTTCAAAGTCCAGTTCGTCGGAGACTGCCGGTTGAGTGGGTGTTAGAGTGGGCGCGGGCGTCGACGTTGGGCGCGGAGTCGCCGTTGGCGTGGGAGTTTCTGCCTCTTTCTGAAGATAGGGCAGGGGGTCCACGTAGCCCTCCGGGTAGCCGGGCGTCTGCGCGCCGTCAATCTTGAGCGCCAAGCTCAGGACAGGGCCAGTAGCATAGCCAGTAGCGCCAGACGAGGCGATGAGTTCGCCAGCTTCCACCTGCTGGTCCACCGTTACCAGCACCTGGCTCAGATGGGCGTAGATTGTTTGGAACTCGCGGCCGTTCACCACGTGTTTGATGCGCACGTGCAGGCCGTAGGGATTGCCGTCGTCGGGCCGGATGTCGTACACCACGCCACCGTAGGCGGCATAGACGTTGCTCCCCACCGGCGCCATAAAGTCGAGGCCCTGGTAACCGGCCTGGTCGAACTGGGCATGGAGCTGGGGATTGTCACCAAAGTATTGGGTGATTCTAGGGCCATCTATGGGCCAGAGCAGTTGGAATTGTCCAAATAGCGGAGGAGTTGGAGTCGGAAGCGGAGTTGGGGTCGGCGTGGGCGTCAAAGTGGGTGTGGAAGACGCGATGGCGCCCCCAGATGGAGTCGGCGTTTCTGTGAAACTAGCAGACAGAGTCGGCGATGGTGTAGGGGTAGTCGTTGCAGTAGGAGTGGTGGGGCTGATTATGCTTGCGCCGGCGGTCAGAGTCACTTCTGCTACCGGGATGGGAGCGGGCGTGATGCTCATTGCGCACCGGAACCCGGCAAAGTTATCTCTAGTATCAGGGTCTACCGGGCCTCGATGGGCGGAACGGTTGTTGCTCTGCGAGTGTCCCCACGAACCGCCCCGCAGCAGGCGTAACGTACCGCTGACCGGCCCGGTTGGGTCAAGCCCAATGCTCTCTTGGTAGTAATCGCGACTGTACCAATCCAGCACCCACTCTTGCACGTTGCCAGACATGTTGAGCGCGCCATAAGGGCTGGCGCCTTCCCGGAAGCTATCTGCCGGCGCTGTGCGCCCATAGGCGTCGTCATACGATTGGTTTCTATAGGTAAATGGACAATTGACGTCGCAGGAGTTGACCTTGGCGCCATCAAACTTGTTGCCCCAGGGATAGATGCGCCCGTCTGCGCCCCGCGCCGTCTTTTCCCATTGAGCTTCGGTGGGCAGGTCGCCGCCGACCCATAGGCAGTAGGCGCGCGCGTTTTCCCAATCCACGCCCACGACTGGATAGTCCGCGCCGTTGAATTCCAGATAGTGTGCAAAGCTCGATGGTGCACACTCGCCCGCCTGCACGCACTCTTCATACTGTTCGTTCGTCACCTCGATCTGATCTATCCAAAAACCGCTCAAGGCGACCTCGTGTTGTGGGCGCTCGTGATCCCAATCTTGTGAGATGGGATCTCGCTCTGGGTCGCTGCCCATCAGGAACGATCCTTCCGGGACGAGCACCATTGGCATCCCATCGGCAAAGCGCAGTTTGGTATCGATCACCGGAACGTTAATCGGCTTGAGGAAACGGACCCAAGCCATTATTCCCCATATCGCCAGGGCTGCCAGCGCCGTCAGGCTGGCCCCGCCCAACACCCTCAACCCCGTTCTGCCCAGCGCGCGCTCGGCTTTGCCCCACAACCGGCGCACCATCTGAGCGGCATAGTCAGCCATGCCTCTATAAGTCGGCTCTGGCATCAGATCCCGCAGTTCCTCCTGGACCCAGGCCAGCGGCTTTTCGCGGGTTAGCCAGCGGCGGATCAACTCCACGCTAAAGCGCGGGTGGGCGGGTGAGATGATCACCTCGCGCCGCGCCAGGCTGTTCAGAGCGTGAGCTACCTCGGCCCGCCCTAGCCGGACGCCCGCCCGCCTCAGACGACGGCCCAGGGCGGCGGCATCCACTTCCCCAGGCCCCATTCCGGCCAGCGCTGCCAGGACGAATTTCTCGGCTCGACTGGCTTCGTTCCAGACGTATTGCAAGTTGGCTACAGCCAGGCTCCCTGCTTCGTCCAATACAGCATCCACCTCGTTGGAAGTGACTCGTGACCAGTCTTCCTGCTCCCAGTGGGTGAACAAGGCATGACACAACAGTTGGGTAAAGTAGGGATGGCGCGAGGTGAGGGTCAGTAGGTGCTCGACGGCGCTATCGTCAAAGGTGTAGAGATCGGCCACCGGCTCTGTGACCAGGGCGTGGGCTGAGTCCTCGTCAAGAAAGCTGACCGTGAGGTTCAGCGCCACGTTGAACAGCAGCGCGTATTCTTGCTGCATGTGCTCAAGCTTGCTGCCCAGGGAAAAGATAAAGCTCAAATCGCGCTCGTGCTGCATCAGGCTGCGCAGATAGTCGAAAATGCCCCGCTCCAGCCGCCCGGCCGAGACCGCCTCTTCAAGGCGGACTGTCTCGTCAAACATCAGCAAGAGCCGCCGCTCGCCGATGGCTTCACACAGCGACGGCAAAAAGGTGTCGCGAAAAGCGCCTCGCGCATCGTCCTGAAAGGCGGCGCGGTTGGGGATAGACAGGCGGAGTTGGTAGTCGCGGCGCAGCGCCCGCTGGATGGTGCGCGCCAAGCCCCAGAGAAGGTTGTCCATTCCGTCCACTTTCAATCCCTGCAGGTCCACCAGCACGGCGACGTAGCGCTCACGGTCGGCGTTCAGGCGACGGCCCATTTGGTAGAGCACCGACGTCTTGCCGGTGCGCCGCTGGCCAAAGATGACGACGATGTTATCTTGATGCTGCCCGATCAGGCGGGCGCGGATCGTTTCAAAGATATCGTTGCGGCCAAAGAACATCGCTTCGTCTTGGATGGGAGCGCCGGCGATGTATGGATTGGGGCGACGCCTGGCGGGTCGCTTGGGGGATTGATTGTTCATCGTAATGCCTTTGGTTAGGGTGGCCGTGTTTTCCAGAGTGGGACTCGTTTATTATAGCCTACCTTGCCCGGCGTGCAAAGATTTCAACTTGTGCAATTAAAAAACAGGACACGGATTCACACGGATTTAACGGATGAAAACGGTCAAAAAAGTGTTTTTCCGCATTACGGTAAAAGTGACACATTTGTACACAGAGCTACACAGAGGAGGCACAGAGGCCCTCAGAGAGTGCTTTTCTTTGTGTATCTCTGTGTCTTCTCTGTGCATCTCGGTGTAACAGTGAACCAGTGTGCGACTTTTGCCTCAATGCCTAGTTTGGCTTGGCGGCGGCAAAGATGGCCCCGCCGATGGCGCCCATTCCAGCGCCTATGGCCAGACCGGTCAGACAGCACATCGCGCCGCCAATAGCCACCCCGCCCACACCAGAAAAGATGGCAAACATATCTGGGTCTATGCCGAGGTCGAGCAGTTGGCGCATCGTCTGGGGGTCTATGGTCGACATAATGTCGCCTGTGCCGCCGAGCGCCACCGTGATGGCCATGACGATGATCCAGATGATCCCGCCGGCCGCTCCGCTGACCAGCCCGGCGATAGCGCCCGCCCCTGCCCCCGCACCGGCGGCCCGAGGTGGGGTCAGGAAGAACCCGGCCAGCGCGCCGATGCCGGCATAACCAGCCACGTCAACGCGCAGCAGAAGCATCCGACGCCCGGTATCTGGCTGAGCAGCGTCATCACCAAGATGATGGCCGCGCCGATCAGTCCTGCTTTCAATCCTGCTTTTCCGGTCATGAGTAACCTCCTATTTGAGTGAATGTAGCTCGTCCGTTTCTCTGCTCAATCTATCCGCATTGTACAGTCTTTGTCATCGGCTGTCAATTGGCCTATCGGGGGCAATGAGGGTCAGAGTCGCCGAATTCGCCGCCAAAGGCCATCACGACGGCAGGGCATCCCCGGCACAGCTCGAGGTGGTCGCAGGCGCGGCAAGGCCCGCGCATCACGTCCTCCAGCACCCGGAAGCGGGCCAGGACGGCAGACTCGCGCCAGGCGCGCATCACGTCGCCGTCGCCCACGTCTGACCAGCGCACGTGACTGCACGGCAGTACGTCTCCGTCCTGTGTCACGGTGACGAATCTGCGGGCAGCCGAGCAGCCCCACACGCCGGCGCGGTAGAGGCTCTGGGGAGAGTGATTGGCGAGTAGAAAGGTGAGCGAAGCGTCTACGGTGATCCTGGTCGTTGGATGCGGGATGGCGGTTGCCCGCAGGATGCGACGGACTTGCCGGTAGTCAGCGGCGGTGGGAGATTCGCGCTCCAGCCAGTCGCCCTCGGTGGTGGGGGGCTTGGGGCGCAGTAGATTGACGGTGGCCGCATCCATCCGCTGCCCCAGGCGGATGATGGCTTCCAGGTCGGGCAGGCTAGTGCGGGTGAGGAGGACGTTGAATCCAAAGCGCAATCCGGCCGTCCGGCAGGCCTCCACAGCCGCCATCGCCTGGGCAAAGTTGGGCCGTGTGGCTGCGTTTATCTCCTCCGACGCGCCGTTGAGGGAGATTTGGGCCTGTCCCAGCCCGGCCTCCTCGAGCGCGGTCGCCACCCCGACCGTCAGGAGGTTGCCGTTGGTCGTGAGGTTGGGGACGATGCCGCTCTGACGGGCCAGGCGCACCATATCGAGCAGGCGCGGGTGCAACAGCGGCTCGCCGCCGCCCAGCGCCATCTGAAAGACGCGGGCCTCCGCCGCCTGGCGGACGACGCGCTCGAACAGCTCGAACGGCGCATCGGCCGGCGTGACTGTGGAGCCGGGCCGGGCGGAGTAAAAGCAGCCGGCGCAGGCCTGGTCGCAGCGCCCGGTGACGGAAAAGTGGATAGTCTCCGGGGCGGCCAGCGCGCGGGGTGGGGCTGTCGTCGTGGGAGCCGTATCGCGCACCGCTGCCACGCGCTCCAGTGAACCGTCGCGGGAGCTTTCTACCACGAAGCGGTGCTCGCGCAAGTAGGCGATGAAGAAGGGCGGATAGTCGCGCAGGGTCCCTTTGAGCAGAAAGTAGAGTGCGTCCAGCCCCTCCATGTCCAACAGGGCCGTCTCGGCCGTTTCCTGCTGGAAAAGCAACGCTCCGTCCGGTTCTGGCCGGATGACGGTGTGAGGCGCGAGGGAGGCCATTATAGGCAGTAGATGCCTAGCTTTATCCCGGCCTTTTTCGCTGCCAGCCCCAGCAGGTAGTCATAGTAGGGGAGGATGAACTGACCATCGTCCATCCAGCGGCCGGTGATGGTAAAGGTGGCGTCGGGATTGAGGCGCACCCGCAGCGAGAGGCCGTGACGGCGGTTGATGTCCTCCTGCACATAATCGCGCGGAGGTCCCCAACTCCAATCAGCCATCTCATCCAGCAACCCGACGGCTTTATAGTTCTCATGCACGAGCTTGTAGGCCCGCTTCGCCTCACGGGGATCGAGTTTGCTGGCCGGCACCAGAGAGCAGCCCAGGTAGAGCACGACGCCATCGAGAGGAATTTCGTCTTCGGAATAATAGTACTCCTCGTCCACCAGGCTGCCAGGCTCGAACTCCTCATCGGAGCCATAGTCCTCGCGCATCTCTTTCTGCTCCTCGGTAAGATCGAAGCGAAAGGTCTGGGCTTCCAAAAGCTCCTGACGATGAGCTCCGACATAGTTGAGGATGGATTCAATGGCTCGCACGCCGATGCGGCTGCCTTGCCAGCTATCGGGGTCGAACTTTAGAATCTGCTGCTCCAGGTACTCGAGCGTTTTGGCCGTCAATTTGTCCTCCGCCTCGCCCCGGTCGGCGATAAAGTCGCGCAGCCGGAGCAGCGGCTCCTCAAAGGGCAGGTAGTAGGAGCGGACAAAGTAGCTGGTTGAGAGCAATCCTCGCACCAGTGTGCCCAGTTGCTCAGGTTGAGGTACTCTAGTCTCGTATGCTGCCTCTGACGAGTCAATTTCGTAACCGTGCCAATGTGCCTTTAGCATGTGGGCCTCCTTTTCGTCGTTATGCCTATATCACCAGTGCCAGTGTTGAACGCGGGGAAAAGCTCATCATAATACATCTTTTGATATGGAGAGCTACGGATATGATAGCACAAAGAGAGGATAGGGTCAACAGAGGGAGATCGTTGGTGATTACCCACATGTTCAAATGTGACTGCATTGATCCTGTTTTCTTTCACCGCAGAGGCCGCAAAGTACGCAGAGAAGGCCTTTTTGACTATCTCTGCGACCTCTGCGCGCTCAGCGGTGAGATGTGGGTAATCACCAGAGGGAGATCGCTGTGTAACCGAGGGGTATGCGGGAAGTGAACGCGCTTTTAGCGTGGAATCAGCAAATCCCGTTTTGTAGCCGCGATTTCCAAATCGCGTGTATCTTCCCGCGTAAAGCACCCTGCGCGATTGCGAAATCGCGGCTATGACCTGACTTTTCACCCATAACGGGAATTGCTGGCGTGGAATGGAATCCGTGGCTACGTCTGTAACTACCCAGACCAGCGCAAATTTGAACGTTTCAGGCTCT
>DUEK01000027.1 GCA_011192155.1 Thermoflexia bacterium | reverse complement strand
TGTGGCGGCTATTGCCATCTTTATGCTCTGGTTCGCCAACGCCGTGAGGCAGAAAGGAGATTAGCCATGGATAAAGACGAAAAAACCTGGCTCGGTGTGCTGATAGCGATCTTTATTGTGTTCAACATCGTCACACTTTCGCCCCTGGTGCCCTGGCAAAAGTGGATGTTGTGGTCTGATCAGACGCCCGACGAGCGGATAGCGGTCGAGTTTCAAGATTACGAGATCCGCCTTCCGGCGGAGGGCGTCGAGGTCAAAACCGGCGAGTTGGTCGAATTCGTCGCCACCTCCAACGACGTGACCTACGGCTTGGGCGTCTTTCGGAAAGGCGGCACGATGGTCTTCCAGATGCAGGTGGTCCCCGGCCACGAGAACAAGATCACCTGGAAGTTCGACGAACCGGGCTTGTATGACATACGCTCGACCGAGTACTCTGGCCCTCGCAGCCCGGAGATGTTTGTCGAGGACGCCATACAAGTGGTTCCTTAAGGAGGTTTTGCAATGAAGAAAATCGGTTGGATGGAAAAATGGACTTTGCGCTTTGCAGTGGTGGGGCTGATATTCCTGGCTATGTCGGGCTTCGAGGGCATACTGATGCGCACCCAGTTGGCCGCGCCGGATGCCTTAAACGGGATGGAAACCGCCCTGAACGCAATCCGCCCGCTCGATCACGAGCCGACGAAGGCCGAGTTGTTCTATGGCATGATGACGGCACACCCGATCGTCGGTATCTATGGCTTTGTCTACATGCTCGTGATGGGCGCTTTTTATTTCCTGGTACCATATCTGCTCAAGAAGGAAATTCGGCACAAGAAACTCGTCCCGGTCAACTTTTGGCTGCACGTCGGCGGTGTGATGATCTGCTGGTTGTCTGGCTTCTTTGGGATATTCAACGCCATGTACACCCTCTACTGGCCGCTGCCGGTCTACTTTGACCGGGTGCCGCTCATACCGACCATCACCTTTATCATCGGCGCGGCGATAGTCATGGTCAACATCTTGCTGTTCTCCTACAACATGTTCAGCACGGTGTTGAGCAAGAGTAACCCGCGCTCCTACAGTTTCGGCCAGTTCCTGCGGGCCGCCTTTGGCATCTCCCGGCTGATGAAGTGGCTGGGCAAAGAGGACGAGAACGCGCCCGATCTGGATTACAACGGACTGCCGGTTTTTATCGTAGCGGTGGGACGCGGCTCCATTGATACCGTCATCAACGCCATCGTCCTGCTCGTCGCCGGGGTGCTGATCCTGGTCTATGGCGTGGCGGCCCTGTTCGGGTCGCCGCTCGACCCCAGCGCGGTGGACGCTCTGGTCTACAAGAACTGGTTTTGGTGGGGACTGGACATGGTCGCCGATGGGAACGCGCTGATGTATACTGCCGGCGTCTGGTACCTGCTCATTCCCCTGCTGACCGGGAGAGAGTTAGTCGGCCGCTCGGTCGTCAAAACGGTGATCATGGTTGACCTGCTGGTCTCGATGGGAGTGTGGAGCCATCACCTGCTCGGCGATCAGGTCCAGCCATTATTTATGCGCATACTCTCCGGGCAACTCATCACCTGGGGCGAGTTCTTTACCATGGGCTTGACTATCTTTGCCTCGCTGATGACCATCTGGAAAGCGCGCCCAGTCAAGATGACGCCGGCGCTCAGGTTCATCCTCGGCTCCATCTTTGGCTTTGCCATGGGCGGCGTGGCCGGACTGATCCAGGCCAACGTCGGGCTGAACATGGTGTTCCACAACACCCAGTGGGTCGTCGCGCTGCACGCCCACACCTTCCTGCTGACCGGCGTGGGGATGATGTTATTCGGCGTGGTCTACGCGCTGCTCCCGATGCTGACCGAGCTGGAGCTCCGCAGCAAGCGGCTGGTGGACGTGCACTTTTGGGGCTGGATCGTCGGCTCGGTGGTGATGGCCTACGTGATGGGCATGGCCGGCTCTCAGGGTATGCTGCGCCGCATGCTCTATCCGCACCCCAATCCTTACACACCGTACACGGTGATCGCCATGGGTAGCGGGATACTGATGGCCGTGGGGTTCCTCGCTTTCCTGGTCAACGTCGTCACCACGCTGGGCTGGACGAACGTCCTCAGCCTGGTCGTGCCCGAACGATGGCTGGAACGCAAGGCAGAAACAGTCGCAGCGTAACAGAAAATGGTAGAGGCGGCCAATCCGGTCGCCTCTACTCACGCCCAGCAATAACCTGGGGTGTCAATTTTCGCCCGAGATTGGGCCACCGATTTTCGGCCAAATTGGGCCACTCGCAGAGATGTCGCCAGGGGGTGTGGCTGGCGACCAGGCTGGCTGGGGATCCACGGCTATTTGTATTTCTTGCCGGACGTAGGAATCCGTCTCGCGCTGCCGGGCTTTCTCCAGCGCCCGGCGCGCGGCCCGCCCGCCGACGCGGCCCAGCGCCCAGGCTGCGTGACCCCGTGCCAAGGGCTCGGCGTCGGAGAG
This sequence comes from Thermoflexia bacterium, assembly GCA_011192155.1. Classification (GTDB taxonomy): domain Bacteria; phylum Chloroflexota; class Anaerolineae; order B4-G1; family B4-G1; genus B4-G1. Next base: position 20,774 of record DUEK01000027.1, on the reverse strand, counting down.
GGCCTGCGTCAGCGCCGGTATCGCCCGCTCGTCCCCCCAGTTGCCCAGCGCCACTGCCGCGTTGCGCAGCAATCGACCCCGCCCCGTGCGGAGGATGGGCGTGCCCTCGTACCGCTGGCAGAATTCACCCTCGCTCAGCGCCATCAAATCCAGCAGCAGCGGCGCGGCGCGATCTGGCTCATCGGGCCAGAACGCCGCCTCTTTCGTGGGCCTGGCGAACCGCTGCCACGGGCAGGCGATCTGGCACACGTCGCAGCCAAAGATGTGGTTGCCCATCAGTGGCCGCAGTTCGCGCGGGATGGGGCCTTTCAGTTCGATGGTCAGGTAAGAGATGCAGCGACGGGCGTCCAGCACGTAAGGGGCCACCAGCGCGCCGGTCGGGCAGGCGCCCAGGCAGCGCGTACAGGTTCCACAACTCGCGCTTATCTTCTCCAGTGTAGGCTCTAGCGCGATGTCGAGTAGGATCTCGCCCAGGAACAGCCACGATCCTCTCTGGGGATGGATCAGGCAGGTGTTCTTGCCCGTAAAGCCCAATCCCGCCTCGGCGGCGTAGGCCCGCTCCAGCAGTGGGCCGGTGTCCACGTAGGCGCGGTAGGCGATCTCGCGCCTTGCCTCGGCGGCGATAAAGGTCGCCAGTTCCTCCAAACGATCCAGCATCAGGTCGTGATAATCCAGCCCCCAGGCATAGTTGGAGATCAGCCCGCGCGAGTGGTCGTGCTTGAGGTCATCGGGCAGCGGGCCGGTGTAATAGTTCAGCCCCACGCAGACGACGGAGTGCGCGCCGGGCAAAATCTTGGCCGGGCGCTCCCGCCGCTCGACCCGGTCGGGACGGGCCAGGTAGCCCATCTCGCCGTGGTAGCCTCGGGCCAGCCATGCACGGTAAGCGYCAAGGTGTGGGGTGGGGYGGGCTGTTGCGATTCCCACAAGGTCGAACCCCAGGTCGCRCGCTTTTTGACGGATTTGACCTGTGATGTTCATTTTCCATACTGGAGTCTGGCAAATTTTCAGAATGCCCACATCTTGGGGTAGGCAAYAATAAAGGCGCTAGATATGGGGGTTCGTAGTAGCGGCTTTAGCCGCTTTTGRGYMKTKTKSACGGCTGAAGCCGTCACTACGAACAAAAACGCCAGACTCCAGTTCCATAGTATAGCCCAGCCACGGTGCGCTGTCAAAAGTTGGTTGGTTGATTTGACAGAACCGGTAGAGCGTGCTAACATCTACCTATGGAGCAGTTGGATCAAAGACACTGAAAGTGGCCAAACGCGCCGCTGGACCAGAGAGTGCAGGTCAGGCGGCGCTTTTATAGACATAATATGGAGTAAGGTGATATGACAGATAAATTACGCATCGTACCCCTGGGCGGCCTGGGGGAAGTCGGCAAGAATATGATGAGCATTGAGTATGGCCGCAATATCATCGTCGTGGACGCTGGTATTATGTTCCCTGAATCGGACATGCTGGGGATTGATTATATCATCCCCGACTGGGGATACCTGCGCGATAAAAAAGACCTCGTGCGCGCTATCGTCATCACCCACGGCCACGAGGATCACATTGGCGCGTTATCCCATTTTTTGGAAGATTTCGACGTGCCGGTCTATGCTACGCGACTGACCCAGGGCCTGATCGAGGTCAAGCTAAAGCGGCGGCGACCACCGGAGCCGCCGACGCTGCATACCTACGCCTCCGGCGACGTCATCAATATCGGCCCCTTCACCATTGAGCCTTACCACGTCTGCCATTCCATCCCCGATGGGGTGGGCCTGGGGATAACCACGCCGGCGGGGCTGATCGTGCATAGCGGCGATTTCAAGTTCGACCACACGCCGGTGGACGGCTGGTCCACCGATTACGCCAAGCTGGCCGAGTTCAGCGGACGCGGCGTGTTGGCGCTGCTCTCCGATAGCACCAACTCTGGCACTCCCGGCAATACCCCTTCAGAGGCGATGCTGGATGCCGCGTTCCACCAGGTGATGCGAGAGGCGCCTGGCCGCGTGATCGTGGCGACTTTTGCCTCGCTCATCTCGCGCATACAGCAGGTGGTGGACGTGGCGGCCGAGCACGGCAGAAAGATCGCCATCGCCGGCCGGAGCATGGCCGATAATACCAAAATGGCCCGCAAGTTGGGCTATCTCGATATTCCTGAAGGTGTGTTGGTGACACTGGACGAGATCAAGAAACTGCCGGCCCGTGAGACGGTTATCATGGCGACTGGCACGCAGGGCGAGCCGACGGCGGTACTGAGCCGCTTGGCGGTCGGACGACACCGCTCGCTGCGTATCCGAGAGGGAGACACGGTGGTGTTCTCCTCACACACCATCCCCGGCAACGAGGAGTTGATCCACCGCGTCGTCAACCGTCTCTTCCAGAGAGGGGCGGACGTTTACTATGATCCTCTCTCACCGGTACACGTCTCGGGCCACGCCAGCCAGGAGGAGCAAAAGTTATTGATCAACATACTGCGTCCCCGTTGCTTTATTCCCATCCACGGCGAACTACGTCACCTCAAGCAGCACGGCAAAATCGCGCGCCAGTTGGGTATCCCGGACGAGAACGTTGCTATAGTGGAGAACGGCTACCCGCTGACCTTTGATGATGGACAATTGGAGATTGGGGAGCGGGTACCGGGTGGCTATGTTTTTGTGGACGGCGCCCTGGTGGGCGAAATCGGGCCGGCCGTGATGCGCGAGCGAGACGAGCTGGGGCAAAATGGGTTTATGACCGCTATCGTGCCCTACAAGCGCCAGACCGGCCGGCCGGCGGGCCAGCCGCGCATTATCACCCGAGGCTTTATCTTTGCCCCCGAGTCGGAAGCGTTGCTATCGCGGGCGCAGGATATTGTTCGGTCGGCGGCGTCGGTCAAGCCGGGGACGGCGCCGGGCGAGGTCGAGGAAAAAGTTGAGCAAGCGCTCGCTGGTTTTCTCCGTCGGGAGACCCGGCGCAAGCCTGTCGTGACGTCGGTGGTAGTGGAGGCGTGAAGCGTCGGGCGTCAAGCGTGAGGTATGGCCCTTACACCGGTCGTTGAACGGCAGATGTAGATATCGGGCTGGCGGTCAAATACCGCCTCGTAGGCCGCTGAGACGTGTACCTCAAAATCTGGCGCCCCATCCGCGGCGACGAGCGCGACGATGCACCCGCCAAACCCCGCGCCAGTGAGTCGCGCACCGTAACAACTTTCCATTTCCCAGGCTGCCTCGGCCAGCACGTCCAACTCTGGCGCGCTCACCTCGTAATCGTCGCGCAGGCTGACGTGACACGCTTTCATCAGCGCGCCTACTGTGGCGACGTCTCCCTCGCGCAGCGCCTCCGCTGCCCGTAGCACCCGCGCGTTGTCGCTGACAATGTGGCGGGCGCGCCGGTAGACGACCTCTGGTAGATGCCCCTTCAGGCGCTCCAAATCGCCCGCGCTCACGTCGCGCAGGGCGCGGACGCCGGGCAGACGCTCGCTCAGGATTTTCACCGCCCGCTCGCATTGGGCGCGGCGCACGTTGTACTCCGAGGAGGCCAGTCGCCGCCGCGCGCCCGTATCCGCCACCACGATGGCGACTCCCGCTGGCAGTGGGACGAGATTCGTTTCCAGCGTCCGACAATCCAGCAGCAGCGCGCGCCCTTCCACGCCGCAACTGCTCGCCATCTGGTCCAGGATGCCGCAGTTGACGCCGACGTAATCGTTCTCCGCCCGCTGGCAGGTCAGCGCCAACTCGCGCCGGGTGAGTTCAAAGCCGGCAAATCGCTGCCAGGTGTGGGCGAAGGCTACTTCTATTGCCGCCGAGGAGGACAACCCCGCCCCCACGGGGATGCTGGATGTCAGCACCGCCTCCAGCCCTGCCGTTTCCAGCCCGCGCTCTTGCAAGGCCCAGGCGACGCCTCGGACATAGTCGGCCCAATTCCCTTCTGCGCGGGGAACTGGGGTGAGAGAAAAGACAGCTTTGTCCTCCAGGTCGAGCGCGTGTACGCGGGCCTCGCGCGCACCGATAGGTGCGGCGGCGACCCAGGCGGCGCGGTCCACCGCCACCGGCAGGACGTAGCCCGCGTTATAATCGGTGTGACCGCCCAGCAGGTTGACGCGACCGGGGGCGCGAACCACGACCTCTGGAGGGCGCTGGAAGTGGGCCTGAAAAGCGGATGTTACTTTATTCTGCATTGCTCTCCCCCCAAGCGACGACGTCGGGCAGCAATCCCATCTCGCCCAGGGCGACGATGAGGCGAGGCCAGTCTCGCTCGCGCACCAGGGCGGCGGTCGGCCCAATCTGCTCGCGGATGAGGTTGCGGGTGGGCGGGGACGATACGATCTGCGACATCAGTTCCTCGCCAGAGACCCGCAGCAACAGCGTCCGCTCCAGCCAAACCTCGGCCCCGCGCGCGTCGTAGCGCGTCAGCGCGGCCTCGACAAAGCGCGGTACGGGCGCGCCGGTGACTTGGCCCAGGAACTCGAGCACGCGGGCCACGGGGATACCCTGCCGCCGGGCGCGTTCCAGCGACGCGGGGGTGAGCCGGTAGACGAATAGGTCATTGGTGCTCACCCAGCCGGCGACGCGGGATAATTGGAAGCGCTCGTAGCGCCGGGCCGGAGGCGCCAGCACGGTAAAATCTGGGCGCAGAGCCAGCGGCGCGGGCTCCGGTTCGGGCGGAGGGTCGGCCAGGCCGAGAGAGGCGGCCCCCGCTGGCGTCAGGTGGAAGGAGGCTGCCCCCAGGTCGGTCAGGCCCAGCCAGTGTAGCGGGCCGGTGACGACGTAGCGGATCAGTGCCCCCTCGACGGCCTCCCAGCTTTCAAAGCCGGAGAGATACGCGCCGCTGAGCGCGTCGTGGATGTACCAGGTGGTATAGTCGCCATCGGGCCGCTGGAAGTCGGGGTCGGCCTGTTTGATAGCGGCGACAAAGTCGTCAAGCGCGTACCAGGTATCCGGAGCGCACGTTTTCAGGCAGCGCAGGATGGCCGCTCGCGCCAGGAGTGGGTCGTTGCGCCATGCGCCGGTATTTTGTGGGCGCAGGGTGGGAATATGGAACAGGTCGTTCCAGGTCGGGTCGTCCCGCCAGGCTTGGGCGAGCGCGTTGCGCTGCTGTCCAATTGGCGATTGGAGCCAGGCCGTCACGGGTTCTGGATCAGGGCGCAGGCGGCCGGAATTGGTTGCCTTCAGCCACCCCATACGCTGAACCAGGCAGCGCAGGAAAGCGAGTCGCGCAGGGTCGGGGTCGCGCAGGCGGCGGGCCAGGCGGGCCTCGTGGCGAGCGGGCCAATCCCCGTTGGGGCCTGGGCGCACCCGTTCATTCTGGAGATAGGCCAGCAGTGTGCAGGCGTCGTCGAGAAGCGCGTCGCAGGCCGAGCGCGTCTCGCTCGGCTCCGGGGCCGGTTCGAGCGTGATGTGGTGAGGGGAGATGGCAGGGGTCGGTAGGTGAGCGCACAGTTCGGGGGGGACGAAGACGGTCTCGTACGCTCCTTTGCCCCCTTGCTCGAAGGCGCGGGATATAAAGCCCCTGTACCAGAGTCCTTCGGCGGGGGAGATAGGTTCTCGCCAGGGCTGCTCCCGCTCCACCCGGCCTGGCCCCATGGTGCGTATCTCGCCCCACTCGCGGCTAAAGACGCGCAGCGCCATCCGCCCGCCGGCGGCGAGCAGTGCTTTTAGCGCCCGGCGCTGGTCGTCGGGGAGCGTATCCCAGGCATAGGCGATGGCCTCTGGCGCGGCCATTGCCTCGGCCAGTTGAGTGGCTGCGTCCCGCTGTCGGCCGGTCGTCAGATCTAGGTCCCAAAAACGGGCGATGGCGCGCAGCCGGGTCAGGTTGGCGTCTAGCAGGCATTGGTGGAGCGAGCGCATAGTGGGTCTATTATAGCCCCACCGGTTTGAGTCTGCAAGGGCGAGTGCAACGGCTTGTGAGCGCCCAAAACCCCTACGGTGTCCTTCATTTTACGAGAAACAGCGAGGGCGGGGTTTTGGGTTTTTCCAAAGAGCTGTTTCTTAGCAGCGCCCAAAACCCCTACGGCATCCTTCATTTTACGAGCAACAGCAAGGGCGGGGTTTGGGGTTTTTCCAACAAACTGTTTCTTAGCCGAGTTGCGTATTCATATCGAAGGGATTATAATTGTGGTCTAGTTGAGATAAGGAGTGAAACAATGAACGATGAACAAAGCCCGATGCCGATCAAGTCAGATGACACCAATGTTATGTTAGCTTGGTTCCAGGAAGCTGCGCGCCAGGGCCGCCTGGCCTGGCGGCTTTTCTGGGACAGCCGCGTGCCGTCGTGGACGAAAGTGATTCCGCCGGCAGCGCTGGCTTATGTGATTTTCCCCCTGGACATTATCCCCGACGTGGCGTTGGGACTGGGCCAATTGGATGACCTGGCCGTGCTGCTGTTGGGGCTAAAGTTATTCATCGAGGTGGCCCCGCCCGATGTGGTGCGCGAGCATCTGCGGGCGCTGGGGGCGCGCATCGAGGAGTGGCGCGTGGTGGAGGAGGAAGAGCCTCCCGTGGTGATTGATGGGGAGTATCAGTTGCAGGAGCCGGGGGAGGAGGAGAAGAGTGGGGGAAAGACCTAGTTTGTAACCATCTCAATTCGGGCTGAATGAAAAGAGTGCTCGCTTCACTAGGAGCGAGCACTCTTTTTTTCGAGTCCTCGTCGCTAATCCATGAGCGTCGCGTCGGCCGGCATACCGGGCTTGAGAGCTATGTCGCTGTTGGGGATATGCACCTTGACGGCAAAGACCAGGTTGACCCGCTCCTCCTGCGTCTGCACGTTGCGCGGCGTGAACTCGGCCTCGCCGGCGATGCTGGCTATTTGCCCCACAAACACGCGCTCTGGGAAGGAATCCACTTGCACCTCTACCTCCTGGCCTACCTGTACCTGTCCGACGCGGGTTTCAGGGATATAGATGACGAGTGTCACCTCATCCAGGTTAGCGATGGTCAGGAGCGGCGCGCCGGCCGAGGCAGTCTCGCCGGTCTGTCCGTTGCGGCTGGTGACGATGCCGTCCATCGGCGCGGTCAGCGTGAGTTGGGTGATCTGGACGTCAATCAAGCGCACGGCGGCCTCGGCCTGCCGCACTTGAGCCTCAGCCACCGCGATCTCTTCCTCGGTCGGGCCGGCCTCTAGCTCGTCCAGTGCCGCCTGCGCGGCAGATACCTGGGCCTCGGCGAGGCTCAACTGCATCTCTGCGCCGTGGAGTTGGGCCTCTAGGGTCAAGGGGGTGGAGCGGGTGGCCCAGAGAGCGTTGAGATAATTCTGCGCTCCCTCCAGTTCCGCCTGGGCCTGCGTTAGCGCGGCTCGGGATGCCTGCAACTGGAGATCCCACGTGCGCTTGGCGTCTCCTCCCTCCTTGCTGTAGTGGCCGTGCAATAGCTCCATCTCGGCCAGATTCGCCTCTGCCATCTCGACGTTTTGCTCGGCCAGGTCCACCTGGGTGCGAGCACCGGCGATCTCGGCATCAAGCGCGAGGGGGTTGCTGATCACGTCCTGGGCGTCGAGCACCGCCTGGGCTGCTCCATCTTGCCTTGCCTCCGCCTGGGCCAGCCCGGCCCGCGCGGCAGCGATTTCTTCCGGGCGCGCGCCGGCCAGCACGTGGTCCAAGTTGGCCTGAGCGGCGGCCAGCCCTGCCTCAGCCTCCAGCCGTTGATTCTGGAGCAAGGCGTCATCCAGGTGTACCAGCACGTCGCCAGCCTGTACCACGTCTCCACGCTCCACCAGCATCTCGGCGATGCGGCCCGATACCTGCGGCGCGATTGTCACTTCCTCGCCCTCGATAAAGCCGGAAGCGATGATCGGCTCTTCAGTCTGAGCACTGGTACAGCCGACCAGCAACACGATCAATATCAAATGACCAATGACCAATAATGACCAATGATCAATTTGGGATTTGGGATTTGGGATTTGGGAATTTCTCATCTTACTGCTCCTCGGTGATGATCACTGCGTCGGCGGGCAGGCCCGGCTTGAGCGAGTGATCGGGATTGGGGATTTGCACGTCCACGGCAAAGACCATATTCACGCGCTCCTCCTGCGTCTGGACGTTGCGCGGCGTGAACTCTGCCTCGTGGGCAATAGCGATCACGTTTCCTGTGAACGTTCGCTCCGGGAAACTATCCACTTGTATCTCTACTTCCTGGCCCACATTCACATAGCCTAGTTTATCCTCCGGCACGTATACCGTTAGCGTCACCTTGTCCAGATCGCCCAGCGTGAGCACGGTGGCGCCGGGCGCGGCCAGTTCTCCCTCGTGGATGCTGCGTTCCAGAACCATCCCCCCGACCGGCGCGGAGACGGTGAATTTATCGCGCAGTACCAGCAGAACATCGAACGCGGCCTGGGCCTGTTCCACCTGGGCCTCGATGATGGCGATCTCTTCGTCGGTGGCTCCGGCTCTGAGCGCATCTACCTGCGCCTGGGCCATTTGGACGGCGGCCTCGGCGGCTCGGTATTGCGCTTCGGCTGCGTCTACCTGGGCCTGTATCTCCTGGGGGTTGTTCCGTATCGCGTATAGGCTGTTCAGCGCGGCTCGCGCCCCATCCAGCCCGGCCTGGGCCATGTTGACGCCCACCCACGATTTCCAATAGGCGTTGGGGATGAGGTGAGCGTCCAGGGGTAGGCCCGGCAGAGAAGGGCGGAAGGGTTCGGGAATCTCTTCTATCTTTTCTCTCGCTTTCGCCATCTCCGCCATCCCATCTTGGAAGGCATCGTCGGCGATCTCGGCTGCATCCTTCATCGCCGTGGCCTGAGCCAGCGCGGCTTCGGCGGCGGCCACTTGTGCTTTTGCCTGGGCGATCTGGGCGTCCAATTCCTGCGGGTTGTCGCGGATGGCGAGAGTATCCTGCCAGGCTTGATACACACCGTCGCGGCCAGCTTTGGCCTGAGCCAGGCCGGCCTCGGCCTGCCGGATTTGCTCAGGGCGGGCGCCCGCCTGGGCCTGGGCCAACCCGGCCTGGGCCACTTCCAGGCCCGCCTGGGCGGCTTCGATCTGGGCTTCCAGCAGGGCTGTATCCAGCCGCACCAGCACTTGGCCGGCCTCAACCTCGTCTCCCTCGTCCGCCAGCAGTTCGACCACACGGCCTCCCATCTCTGGCGCGATGGCGACTTCCTCGGCCTCGATGAACCCGGAGGCCATCAATCCTTCTGCCTCAGGCTTGGCCAGTTCCATTTGCGCCAACATCTGTTGCCAGGCAGATGGGTTCGCGGCAAAGTAGATGCCCGCCACTGCCGCCGCGATGACGACCACGGCAATGATTATAATCGGAACGATCTTTTCTCGTTTCATATTCTTACTCCTGATCTGTTAATCTTGCAATCCGTGTTCTGTGTTATTTCGCACGTTGGAGATGAAAACGTCCTCCAACGATGGAGCGATAACGTCCATCGCTCGCACTTTGACGCCCGCCTCGGCCAGTGTTTGCGCGATGCGGGGTTTGTGATCCCCGACATCCTGGGCCACCACGTGGATCAGTGCGCCGTACAGCGCCACCTCCTCGAACAGACCCATTTGCCGCAGAGTGCCGATCGCCGCGTCTGGTTGAGCGCAATCAACCTCCAATACCTGTCCCTCCATCTTGGTCAGTTTTATTTCTTCCGGCGATCCCTGGGCGATGATGCGCCCATTGTGGATAAAGGCCAGGTCTTGGCAGTGCTCGGCCTCATCCATGTAGTGAGTAGTGACAAAGATCGTCGTGCCCTCCTCGGCCAGCTCGTACAATAGGTCCCAGAAAGCGCGCCGCGAGATGGGGTCCACCCCGGCGGTTGGCTCGTCCAGGAAAAGCATCTCTGGCTCGTGCAGGATAGCCGCGCCCAGGGCCAACCGCTGCTTCCAGCCGCCAGAGAGGTTGCGGGTTAGCTCTCGCTCCCGCCCCTCAAGCCCCGCCATCTCGACTGCGAACTGCTTGCGCTCTCGCAAACGCTTGCCGCGCACGCCGTAGGTGCGCCCGTAGAAATCCAGGTTCTCGCCCACGGTCAGGTCACGGTAGAGGCTAAAGCGCTGTGACATGTAGCCGATGTGCCGGCGAATCTCCTCCGGCTCCCGCTCAATATCATAGCCCAACACGCTGGCCTGGCCCGCCGTAGGGCGCAGGAGGCAGAGCAACATGCGGATCGTCGTCGTCTTGCCGGCGCCGTTCGGCCCCAGAAAGCCGAATATCTCCCCGCGTTGGATGTTGAACGTCACCCCATCCACGGCGGTGAAATCACCGAATCTTTTGGTTAGATTGATAACCTCGACAGCGTGTTCACTCACAATTGCGTCTCCTCCGTCCGCTTGCGGATGAGCGAGATGAACGCCTCTTCCATCCGTGGGCGGGTCTGGCGCAGTCCTTGTACGACGATTCCAGCCTCACTCAGCGCCTCCTGGATGAGCGACACGCGCTGCTCAACATCGTCCACGAACACATGCAGTAGGTCGCCGTAGGTCTGCACTTCCAACACGCCGGCGAGTTTCTCGATGATGCGGCTCGCCTCCCGCAGCCGGTCGGGCCGCAGCTCCAGCAGCTCTCCTTCCACCAGCCCCTTGATGTGCGCTGGCGCGTCGCAGACGACGATGCTCCCTTCGAACATCAGCGCCACCCGCGAGCAGCGCTCCGCCTCGTCCATATAGGGCGTGCTGACAAAGAGCGTCACTCCTTGCAGGTGCAGTTCGGTCAAAATGTCCCAGAACTCGCGTCGGGAGACCGGGTCCACGCCGGTGGTCGGCTCGTCCAAAAAGATGATCTCGGGCGAGTGAATCAGCGTGCAGGCCAGGGCCAGCTTTTTCTGCATTCCGCCGGAAAGGTGAGCGGCCCGCCGCTCTTTGAACTCAGTCAGCCGGGCGAACGCCAGCAGCCGGGCGATGCGATCCTCTCGCTCCTGCCGCCCCACTTGGAAGACGTCGGCAAAGAATACCAGGTTCTCCAGCACCGTCAAGTCGCCGTAGAGCGAGAACTGCTGCGGCATATAGCCGATGCGCTTTTTGATCTCCTCCGGCTCTTTCACTGTGTCAAAGTCCGCCACGCGGGCGCTGCCTGCGCTGGGGTCCATAATCGCGCACAGCATACGGATGGTCGTCGTCTTGCCGGCGCCATCCGGCCCCAGCAGGCCGAAAATTTCGCCTTTGTGGATGCTCAAACTGAGCTTGTTCACGGCGGTGAGGTTCTTGAACTGCTTTCCCAGATTACGAGTTTCTATGACACATTGTTCATTGTTCATTTTATTATCAATCCAACCGTTTCCGCAGACGGGTCGCAGCGAGGACGTATAGAACGACACCCACTACCCCCAACGCTGCCACCCGGGGCCACAGGTCAGCCAGACTGGAACCCTTGAGCATAATACCACGCACGATGACGGTAAAATGTGTGTTGGGTACCAATTGAGCCGCCCACTGCACCGCGCGAGGCATATTCTCCACCGGCAAAATCTGGCCGGACAGAATGCTCTCCAATATGAGCCAGAAATAGGCGGCCAAGAAGGCCTGACCTTGCGTCCTGACCACCGCCGAAATCACCAATCCCCATCCCAACTCGACCAAGACGTAGAATGCGCCCAAGACCATCAACAGGGCCAGCGAACCTCGCAGCGGTACCCGGAGATGGAGCGCAATCACGGCCAGCGCCTCTATAAATCCCACGAAGGCAATCACCGCGGCCACCAGTCCCTTGCTGAGAATCAGTTCGATGGAGCGCATCGGCGTCACGAAAAGCTGTTCCAACGTGCCACTCTCCCGCTCCCGGACGATGGCGACAGCTGGGAGAAAAACAGCCAGCATCGCCACCGCGGCGGTCATCTCGGCCGGCAGTTGAAAGTTCTCTTTGCGCAGGTCCTCGTTGAACCAGACGCGAGAGCGCGGGTCCACCGTTGCCAGTTTCACCCCGGCCGATCCTCCTCCCACCATCCGTTGCGCGTACACAAAAGACGCTCCTTCCAGGTAGGCTTTGGCCAGCATTGCGGTCAGGGTCTCGCTGCCATCCTGCAATACCTGAACCGTCGTCCCACGCTCGCCCACCAGGTCGGCCCCGAAATCGGGCGGGATGATCAAGCCCACTTTTACGGTGCCCTGCTTTAACAATTGTTCCATCTCTGCCTGGCTGCTCACGTAATAGTCCGGGTCAAAGAGATGGGAAGCGCGCAACATGCTCGCCAAGCGACGGCTGGACGAACTGCGGTCTTGGTCGTAGACAGCCGTCGGAATGTGCGCGATCTCGACTGCGACCGCCTCCGCGACTCCCAACATGTTCAGGGCCGGGAACACCAGGATAAAGACCAGGAGCAACTTGTAACGACCGAACTGCAAGGCTTCTTTCCAGACCATGTTCCAGATGCGGTTAAACATTTTGCCCCTCCACCTCAGGCCAACTTTTTCTTAAATCGCCACATTGCCAGGCCGTTCAACAACAAAGCCGAGACCAGCAAGGCCAGCCCGTGGAACATTAACTCTCGCGCTCCTACCCCTTTCAGGAAAACTCCGCGCGCGATGATGATGTAATGGGTGGCCGGCCAGATCATTGCCTGCATCTGCGCGTCACGCGACATGGTGTAAAGTGGGGTGATCAGCCCGGACTGGGTGAGGGGCATCATAAAAACCAGTCCGCCGACGAGCAAAGCCGCCATCTGGGTGCGGAGCAGGCTAGAGATCAAGAGTCCGACGCCGATGTTGGCCAGCAGGAAAAGGCCAGAAAGAAGCATCAGGTCAACCAGACGGCCACGGAAAGGTACGTCAAAGAGGAACACACCCACGCCGGTCAGAAAGAGAATGTCCAGCAACCCGATCAGTAGGTAGGGCGCGGCTTTGCCTATCAATAACTGGTAGCGCCGGATCGGTGTGCTCAACAATCCCTCCAGGCTGCCTTGTTCCCGCTCCCGCACCAGTGATAGCGAGGCGGAAAGCGCGGGAAAGGCCAGAACGATAGCCATCAGCCCTGGCAGGAAGGTGTTGACCTCTCTCAGTTCGGGATTGTACAGTGTTCTCACCCGGAACTCGAGCGACAATGTCCTCTCTGCCACAGCCATACCTGCCCGGCTCAACTGTTGCTCCAACAACTCGACCGAGAAGCCGGCCGATAGCGATTCGGCGTTGGACGTGATCTGGAGAGCGATGTTTGGCTCGGCGCCGTCGGCGACGATTTGCACCGGGGCGCGTTTCCCCTGTTGTAATGCCTCGGCAAAGCCATCTGGAATGATGATCGCCCCCCGCACCCGGCCTGACCGGACCCACTCGCGGGCCTCGGCGTCACTCTGCGCCCAGCACTGCACGTCAAAGAACTTTTCGTTGACAAAACGCTGCGCGTAGGCCCGCGATTGAAGGGTATGGTCTCCATCGAACACTGTTATTGGGATGTGCTCAATGTCGGCCGAGACGGCGTAGGCCAGCAAGACCATCAACAGTACTGTGCCCAGGGTTGTGCCGGCCAGCGACCAGGGGTCACGCAGTACGTGCCGGAACTCTTTGCGCATCACCGCCAGAAATCCGCTCATTCGCTCGCTCCTCTATTCCCCGGTTTCCCGCGTCCCTAGACCGTCAAAGACGAATTCGGTCAGTGATTCTGTCAATTCGTCGCTCTCCCATTTTGACTGTAGCAGCGGGTCGCCCAGGATGAGCATCCCGAGCAGGCCGAGATTCAGCGCAAACAGATAACGCGTGGTCAACTCTGCGTCCACCTGCCGTATCCGTCCTTGCTCGACCTGTACGCTCAGGTACTGCTCGAACATTGACAGGAACGGTTCCACGATTTGCTCGTTGTAGCGCTCGCGCATCTCTTGGTTCGTCAGAATCTCGGAGAGCACGGCCTGGAGGATCGATTTGTTCTGCCGGACAAAGGTATGGCGGCGTTGGATCAGGGTAGTGTAGAACTCGCGTGCGTCATCCAAGCCCTCCTGCTCGAATATCTCGGGTGGTACCTGGGAATCACCCACGCGGGTCATCATGCCGATCAGCAAATCGTTCTTGCTGCCAAAGTAGTTATAGATCGTTCCCTCCGACACGTCGGCTACCGCGGCGATTTCCTTGGTGGTGGCGCGGTGAAAGCCTTTCTCGGCAAACACCTGCGCTGCCGCATCGAGTATCTGTTCCTTGCGGGCAGCGATGCGTCGCTCTCGGCGGGCGACTGTTTTCTGGTTGACCATCGGACACTCCTTTTTGAGTGATTACCCACTTTTTTAGTGAGCGCTCACATTATACCAGAGTTCGATGTCGTTGTCAAGACCTATTCAAGATTTTTAAGGTTCATTAGGTGCGACGCCGCGAAACCTCCGGTTGCGTCAAAGTGCGTCGTACCTGAATTACTCCAACCGTTTGCGGAACCTGCTGGACGCCAGCAGCATGATCGCCACGCCAAAGATAACTATTGCCACCACTTGCTGGTACAATATCTGCAATCCCACCCCCTTGAGGATGATGCCCCGGATGATGACGAGCAGGTAACGCAGCGGGATTATGTAGGTGATGGCTTGCAGCCAGCCGGGCATGGCCTCGATGGGAAAAAAGAACCCTCCCAGAAAGATGGACAGAAACATTGTCAGAAATGCCAGCAACATGGCCTCTTGCTGCGTGTTGGCCACGCTGGAGATAAAGATGCCGATGCCCAGCGACGTGACCAGGAACAGGGCCGAAAGCCCCAGCAGCAACCCCAGGCTGCCCCGAACCGGCACGCCAAACCAAAAGACGCCGATGGCCAACACCTCCAGCACGTCGAAAAAAGCGACGAACACGTAGGGAGCGACCTTGGCGATGATCAGCTCCAGCGGCTTGATCGGCGTCACGATCAACTGCTCAATGGTGCCCTGCTCCCGCTCGCGCACGATCGACATGGCGGTGAAAAGACACGTCATAAAGTAGAGGATCAGGCCCATAATGCCGGGAATCATAAAGTTGGCGCTCTTCATCTCTGGGTTGTACCAGACGCGCGGACGCACCTGCACGCCGGGCATGTTGTCGGGATCAATTCCCATCGTCCGCTCCAAAATGCGCATCGTTTGGGCCTGCCCCACCGATTGCGAGGCGGCGAAAACGGTGTTGGCGACGCTGGGGTCGGAGCCGTCGATGACAAAAGCGACCTGTACTTGGTTTCCGGCGGCTATCCCTTCGCTGTAGCCCGTCGGGATGATCAGACCGGCCCGCACCTGGCCGCCGTCCACCAGCCGCCCCAGTTCCTGCTCCGATTCGACATAGTACACAATGTCAAAGTAGCTGGATGCCCGGTACGCCTCGGCCAACTCGCGGCTGGCCGCCGTCTTGTCCCCGTCCAGAACGGCGGTGCGCAGGTGCTCAATGTTGGTGGTGGCCGCGTATCCCATAAACATGAGTTCGACGATGGGTATGATAAACATCACCGCCAACGTGCGCGGGTCGCGGATGATGTGCAGGAATTCCTTGCGGATGAGTGCGAATGTGCGCAAGATGTTCATATTAATCTTCCTTCTCAGGTTTTAGGCCGTCAAAGACGAGTGTTGCCAACACCTCCGGCACGTCATCCCACCCCGATTCGAGAGATTCGTCGCCCAGGATTCGCAGGACGATCAGGCCGATGAACATACCTTGCACCGCCCGCACTGTCAGCGGCACGTTCACCGGGCGGATGTGGCCCATCTTGATCCGCGCCTGCACGTACTGCTCTAGCAGTGTCGAGATTCGTTGCACGAACTGTTGGGTGAACTGCCGGCTCAGATCGGGATTGACCATCACCTCCGGCAGGATAGCTTTGAGCATCTCTTGGCCTTGCTGGATGCCGTCCACGCGGTTGCGGAACACGGCGACAAAAAAGTCTTGGACGTCGCCTTGCAGTGCTTCCATCAACTCCTCGTCCAGGGATTCCAACTCGGCCAGGCGGGTCATGATGCCGAGCAGTAGGTCAGATTTGGTGGCAAAGTAGTTGTAGATAGTGCCCTCGGATATGCCGGCGCTGCTGGCAATCTCTTTGGTGCTGGCGCGGTGAAAGCCCTTTTCCGCAAACACCGTAGCGGCAGCGTCGAGGATTTGATTGCGCCGCGCCTGGATCAGTTGTTGTCGTATGGGGTCTTTAGACATTTTTCCCTCCTCTTGATTGAGTTCCCACTCACTTATATGAGTGGTCACTCAATTTCATTGTACACCCAAAAGGAAGGTTTGTCAAGAGGATGTGGAATTTTTAAGGTTCAGTTCAGACACCCGTTAAGCTACTTGACCGCCGAGATAAAGACGTCCTCCAGCGTCGGCGCGATCCACTCGATGGTTTGAACTCCCACCCCCGCATCTTCCAGCAGCGCGTGGACAGGTTGCTTGAACGCTTCGGCGTCGGGCACGACGGCGTGGATCTGCGCGCCGTAGAGGGCGACTTCGTCAAAGGGCAGGCGGCCGCTCGCCTGGGCCTGTTTCAACACGCGCATCGCCCGGTCTGGATCAGGTGTGTTGATTTCCAGAACCTGGCCGCGCATCTGTGTCTCTTTGAGCTGCGCGGGGGTATCCAGCGCCACCAGCCGCCCCTGGCTGATGAACCCGACCCGCTGGCACAGCTCCGCCTCGTCCATATAGTGGGTGGTGACCATGACGGTCACGCCTTTCTTGGCCATGGCATAGATCAGTCCCCAGAAATCGCGCCGGCTGATGGGGTCCACGCCAGCGGTAGGCTCGTCCAGAAAGACCACTTTGGGCTTGTGGACGATGGCGCAGCCCAGCGCCAGCCGCTGCTTCCAGCCGCCGGAGAGGTTGGAGGTGAGCGTGTTCTCGCGTCCAACCAGCCCGGCCATCTCTAGAATTTCGGCCTGACGTTGTTGCAGTTCGTCCCGGGGCAGCCCATAGGCCAGGCCGTAGAAGCGGATGTTTTCGCGGGCGGTCAAGTCGTTGTAGAGTGTAAAGAGCTGCGACATGTAGCCGACGCGGGCCTGCATTGTTTTGGCTTCAGTGCTGGGGTCATAGCCTAGCACCCGCGCGCTGCCCTCACTGATCTTGAGCAGGCCCAGCAACATGCGGATGGTCGTTGTCTTGCCCGCGCCGTTGGGTCCCAGCCAGCCATAGACCTCGCCCTGCTTTACGCGAAAGCTGACGTGGTCTACAGCGGTAAAGTCGCCAAAGCGTTTGGTGAGATTATCAACTGTGATTGTGTATTCGCTCATAGCAATCCTCTCACGCATTGCGTGAAACGTGATCTCATTCCTCGCGCCGTTGCTTGCGGATGAGCGAGATGAACGCTTCTTCCATGCGTGGTTCGATCTCGCGCATACCCTCGCACGTAATCCCCTGGGCGGCCAGCGCGGTTTCGATCTCGCGCCTGCGCTTTCCCACGTCATCCACAAAGACGTGGAGCATCACGCCGTAGGTCTGTACTTCCAGCACGCCTTCCAGATCGGGAACCAGGCGCCAGGCGGGGACAAAGTTCGACGGAGTGAATTCCAACAAGCGGCCGGGTACCATTTGTTTGATCGTCTCTGGCGAGTCGTGGGCGATGAGTTGGCCTTCATACATCAGCCCCACCCAATTACAGCGCTCGGCCTCGTCCATGTAGGGAGTGCAGAAAAAGATGGTCAGTCCCTTTTCCGTGCGCAGGTCGCCCAACATGCCCCAAAACTCGCGCCGGCTGACCGGGTCCACGCCCAGCGTCGGCTCGTCCAACATCACCACGTCCGGCTCGTGAACCAGGCTGCACGCCAGGGCCAGTTTTTTCTTCATGCCCCCCGAGAGCCGGCCCGCCAAGCGTTTGGTAAAAGCGCTCAACCCAGCGAACTCGAGCAGTTCGGGGATGCGTTCCCGCTGATCTTTACGGCTGACGGATTGGATGTTGGCAAAGAAGCGCATGTTCTCCATCACCGTCAGGTCGGCGGGGAGGGCGAACTGTTGGGCAATGTAGCCCACGCGCTCGCGGATTGCGTAGGTATCGCGCATAGAGTCGTAGCCCAGGATGCGGCTCTCGCCGCCGCTGCGCTCGAGCAGCCCCAGGATGACGCGCGTGGTCGTCGTCTTGCCCGCCCCGTCCGGCCCGATGAGGCCATAGGTCTCGCCGCGCCGCACTTGGAGCGTCACCCCGTCCACGGCGGTAACAGCGCCGCTCTTGGTCTTGAACCGCTTGACCAGATCCCTGGTAAAGATGGTCACATTCTCATTCATCGGTATTGTTCCCTAATCCCCAATTCCCTAATCCAGTCTCTTCCTGAACGCCCGCACCGATAAACCGATCACCACCACGCTGTAAATCACCAAAATCAGCACATCCTGCCACATAAAACTGAGTCCCACGCCTTTGGTGATGATGCCCCGCGCGATGCGGATGAAATAGGTCGCCGGGATGAGGGCGCCGGCCGCCCGCACGCCAGCCGGCATCGGCCCCCTGGGATAGATGAGGCCGGTCAGCAGCATGCACAGCATCATAAACAGCATGGTGAGTTGTTGCGCCTGCTTTTGCGTCTTGACTATGGTCGAGATCAACAATCCCAACCCCAGCCCAGAGACGATGAACAAAAGTGAGAGCCAGGCGAACAGCCACGGACTTCCCATAAAGGGGACGTCGAACCAAAAAATGCCTAGCAGGACAATGATCAGCAAATCTATGACGGTGAGTGCCAGGTTGGGCGCCATCTTGCCGATCAAAAGCTCTATCGGGCGGGCGGGTGTGACCAAGATTTGCTCGGCGACGCCCAACTCGCGCTCGCGCACCACGGCTACGGCTGCCTGCCCGATGGTCATCACTTGCAACAGTATGGCCGTCAATCCCGGCACGATGAAGGTCATGTCGTCTTTGGCGGGGTTGTAGAGGACGCGGGTGGACGTGTAGATGGGGAGCGAGCTGGCGCCGTTCAGCGAACCGCCGCTCAACATCCCCACCGCCCCCATGCGGTTCATCTTTTCCACCGTCAACTTCATCGCCATAGATTGCGCCACCGCGCTCGCCGCGCTGTAGCCCGCGCTGACGGTAGTGGAATCGGAACCATCGAGGATGACGAGCGCCTGCGCGTCGCCGCGCTCGATCCGCGTCGCGAAATCAGGCGGGATTACGATGCCGACTCTGGTTTGCCCCTCGTCAATGTTGCGAATCACCGCGGCTTCGTCCGCCACGTACATCTCTACGTCAAAATATCCCGACGCGGTCAGTGCGTCAACAAAAGCTCGGCTTTGAACGTCCTTGCTCATATCGGCTACGGCGGTGGGGATGTGGTCCACCGTCATAGAGACGGCGTAGGCAAAGAGGAACATCTCGAGGACGGGCATGAGCAGAACCATCGCCAGCGTGGGCCAATCCCGCAAAATTTGGATGGTCTCTTTTTGAATGATGGCGCTGATACGGTTGAGTCGCTTTTGCATACGTTTTCCTTGTAAGAAACCAGGTTTTTGTCGCTTTGCTCACGTGCAACCTACGGTTGCCTTAAACCTGGTTTCTAGTCCAATCCCTGTTTGAAGGCGCGGGAGGCGATGGTCATGACCACGAATACGTAGATGAGGAGCGCCACGACCTGGCCCCACAAGAACTCGATGCCAATGCCTTTGGTGATGATGCCGCGCGAGATGGGGATAAAATAAGTCAGCGGGAACAGGTTGCCAACGAGGCGCAAGGCGGCTGGCATCGCGCTGCGGGGGAACATGAACCCTCCCAGCAACATGCCCACCAATGCCAGCGCCATGTTCATCTGTTGGGCCTGTTGCTGGTTTTGGGAGATGGTCGAGATCAAGAGCCCCAGCCCCAGCCCGGAAAAGACGTACATAAAGGCCAGCCAGAAAAAGAGCCAAAAACTGCCCTGGAAGGGTACGTGGAAGGTAAAGACCCCCAGCGCGAGAATGGTCAGCATATTGATGAGGGCGATGATGATGTTGGGAACGATCTTGCCGATCATCAGTTCGATGGGCAGAATGGGCGTCACCAAAAGTTGCTCGATAGTGCCCATCTCGCGCTCGCGTACTACAGCGGCGGTGGTCAGGGCGATGGTTTGGGTTTGCAGGATCATGGCGCACATGCCGGGGATGATGAACCACAGGTCTGTCAGGTTGGGGTTGTAGAGAATGCGCACCAGGGCGTCAAGGGGCAGGAGGCTCTGATCCTGCGGTATCTGTCCCGATCGTTCGAACTTTTCCAGCAACACTCCCGTCGCGTGAACGTCGGCGATGGCGGTGGCGGCGTTGTAGGCCGATTGGGACGTAAAGAGGTCAGACCCATCCACCAGAAATAGCGCCTGGGCGTCGCCTTGCTCCACGTGGGCGGCAAAATCAGGCGGGATCACGATGCCGGCCTGGACGCGCCCTTCGTCAATGGCGCGCGTCACCTCGGCCTGGCTGGGGACGTAGGCGACGACGTCAAAGTAGCCGGAGGCTTCCATTGCGCTCACATAAGCCTGGCTGGCAGAGTCGCGGCTCTGATCGGCCACGGCGGTCGGAATGTGCTCGACGCTCATGTGGACCGCGTAGCCAAAAAGGAGCAACTGGATGATAGGCATACTGAGCAACATCATCAGCGTGCGCCTATCCCGCATAGTTTGGATAAATTCTTTTTGTATCACGGCCCAAATTCGTTGTCGCATAGTTTACCTCAGAAACCAGGTTTTTCTGAAAAACCTGGTTTCTTTTACGCCTACTGGGCGCGGACGCCATCGAGGAGCAGATCCACCATAGCCTCGGCCAAAGCGTGTCTTTTTTCTGGCGAAGGGAGCGGCACGATCCCGCGAACGGCCGGTATGATCAGGCCGGCAAACATGCCCATCACTAACTGCGCAGTCAGCGCCGCATCAACGGGTCGAAAGACCCCGGCGGTGATGCGTTCGGCGATATAGTCTTGCAACAGCCGGTGAATCTGTTTGACTCGTTCGGCGACGGCCTCTTCCAGGATACCATCGTCCACCCAGACCTCGCTGAACAAGGTACGGTTGAAGGGGAGTTGCGC